>CAIMMI010000344.1 GCA_903842505.1 uncultured Verrucomicrobiota bacterium
AGGTGACGGCATAGAGGATGACGACGCCGGTTCCCCAGAGAGTGGTCGCGGTCTGCGGATAGGTCCGACGGTTGAGCAATCCTCCTCCCACGAGCAGACAAGAACCCAACGCGAAGCCGGCCGTGGCCCGAAGCCAGGTTGGGAGCAGGTCATGGTCGAAGGAGTACTTCAGCCCGAGGGCAGCGGCAAAGAAGAGGGCCAAGCCACCGAGCCAGGCGAAGAGCTTGGCGCCGACGAACTGTTCCAGGCGGAAGTTCCGGTCGATGGAGTCCCGGGAGGCTGGGTCAGGGACGGCGGGTTCCGGGGCTGTATGCGACTGGGCGAAGGCTGGAGTCGCGGAGGCGGGCGCGGGCGGGCTTTGGGGAGGAAGCGGTGGCGGGAGGTGCGTGATCGCGGGTTCGGGTGTTTGGGCCGGGGTCGGTGGAACTGCAAAAGGATGCGAGGGTTCTGGTGCCGCGCGCCGAACGGATTCGGGTTCAGATTCTGTCCGGGCGGTTTCCAGATCCCGGATGCGCCGCGTGGCCTGCTCAAGGAGGGTGCGAAGGAATGACACCTCCTCCGAGAGGTGCGTCATCCGGGTCCAGAAGATGGCGGCGAAGATGAGCCAGACGAACGCCAGGAAGACGGTGAAAGCGAACATGCGGGAAGGCTAGGGAGTTGGCTGAAGATGCGGGAATCGATTTTCGTGGGCTTCGACATCGACTGCGGCCGTTGGGTTCAGGCTGGCGTTGGACGGGGATGGGGGTCGGGGAAGCAAAGCGGTAAAGGAACAAATCGGCACATCCAGGGTCTCGCCCTACGGGTGAAGGGGCCCATTGCGACACTGCCCCCGAATCGGGTGGGGCGAGACGTCGAGCCGTTGCAGAGTTCGAAGTTTTCAGTTTCAAGTTTGAAGCGGGGCTTGAAACTTGAAACTTGAAACTCGGGACTCCCTACCGGCTCGTGAGGACATTCGCCCCACCTCTCGCTGGGGCAGTGGCGAGATGCGCTACCGGTGAAGGAAGGGAACGGAGCGCGCTTGACCGGGTGTGTGTCAGCGGGCTTATCAGGCTTCGACAATACCCTGATGAAGCAACTCGATCCAGGCAGTGAGGCCGCGCGTGATCTGGCGTCCGGCCGTTTCGTGATCCGAACGATGGACGTGTCGGACATGAGGCGGGTGCCGATTCCATGGATGCGGGACGCGGGATGGAACCCCGGCCTGCAGGACGCGGAGACGTTCCTGATGGCGGATGCGGAGGGCTTTCTGATCGGCGAACTGGAGGGGCGACCGATCGCCTGTGTCAGCGGCGTGCGCTATGACGACACGTTTGGCTTCATGGGTTGTTACATCGTGGACCCGGAGTTTCGCGGACGTGGTTATGGGATGGCGGTGCACGAGGCGGCGCGACGCCACCTGCAGGGTTGCGTCCAGGGCGGGGACGGGGTTCTGGAGAACGTCTCGAAGTACGAGCGGATCGGACGGGTGTTTGCGTATCGGAACGCGCGATACGAGGGCGTGCGTCGGCCGGGTCTGGAACGGTCGAGTGGGGTTGTCGGGGTTGGAGAGGTTTCGTGGGACGCGATCCTTCGGCTGGATCGGGAGTGTTTTCCGGCGCCCCGGGAGCGGTTCCTCCGGGCGTGGGTTTCGCAGCCGGATGCGATGGCCTTGGCGATTCCGGATCCGGAGGATCAGGGGCGGGTATTGGGCTACGGGGTGATCCGGGCGTGTTTCCGGGGATGGAAGATCGGACCTTTGTTTGCGCGGAACGCGACCGTGGCCGAGGCGCTGTTTCAATCCTTGCTGGCGGGCGTTCCAGACGGGGAGCCGTATTGGTTGGATGTTGCGGAACCGAACGGAGACGGACTGGCTTTGGCAAGGCGGCATGACTTGAAGGAAGTGTTCGCCACGGCCCGGATGTATACGGGGCCGGCGCCGAGGCTCCGGCTGGATTGCGTGTATGGGGTGACGACGTTCGAGTTGGGGTGACGGTACCGGGCGGCTCGACGGAGTCTCGCCCCACCTGAGACGCAGGCTTGCGGCGTGAAGGCGAACGGGTGTCCCATCGTCCGCGAATTCCACATGAACACACGATGGCTGGTTTCGGGCGCGCTGGGCGCGTTCGCTTTGTTGCTGGTGGCGGCCGAACAGCCGCGCTGGGAAGTGCTTTTTGACGGCAAGTCCACGACGTCGTGGCGTGCGTACCGGGGGAAGGACTTTCCGAAGAAGGGCTGGGTGGTGGAGGATGGCACCTTGCACGTGCAGGCGAAGGCGGGGGGCGGGGACATCGTGACCCGCGAGAAGTACGAGAATTTTGAACTGACGTTTGAGTGGAAGGTGGCGCCGGGCGCAAACAGCGGCGTGATGTACCGGGTCAGCGAGGAACCGGGCGCGCCCTACGAGACCGGGCCGGAGTATCAGGTGCTGGATGACTCGAAACATGGCGACGGCAAGAACCCGAAGACGAGTGCCTCGGCACTGTACGCGTTGATCGCGGCGAATTCCGCGAAGCAGCTGAAGCCGGTGGGGGAATGGAATCAGGCGAAGATCGTCCTGGTGGGCACGAAGCTGGAGCACTGGTTGAACGGTGCGAAGGTCGTCGAGTGCGATCTGGCCGGTCCGGAGGTGAAGGATCTGATCGCGAAGTCGAAGTTCAAGGAGTGGGCGGGCTTTGCGAAACAGCCGTCTGGACACATTTGCCTGCAGGAGCACGGGGATGACGCTTGGTATCGGAACATCCGCATCCGTCGCTTGGCCAAGCCCTGAGTTCCCTTGCTCCGCTTCCCTTCCCTTCAACCGTTCCAGAATCCATGAGCTTCCGATTCCCCTCTTCCGTTGCCCGCGGTTTGGCGCTGACTGTTCTCGGTGGACAGCTGGCAGGCGGCTGTGTGCATGAGGCCGGTCGTGATGCCAAGCCCAATACCCTCAGCACCGGGCAGGCCCGTGCGGGTTGGCGCCTCTTGTTCGACGGCAGTTCCACCGACGGATGGCGCGGGTTCGGGAAGCCGGGTTTTCCCGCCCAGGGATGGGAAGTTCAGGACGGCTGGCTGCATCATGCGCCCAAGGCGGGTGGCGGTGACATCATCACGCGCGATACGTTCGTGGACTTCGAACTGGAGTTTGAATGGCGGATCGCCAAGGGCGGAAACAGTGGCGTGAAGTACCTGATCGACGAGAAGCGCGGCGCGCCAGTCGGGCATGAGTACCAGGTGATCGACGATGCGGCTCACCCGGACGCAGCGCACGGACCCAAGCGGCAGACGTCGGCGCTCTACGATGCCCTGCCCCCGGTGGGCGCGCCGGTGTTGCCGGTGGGCGAGATCAACCGCTCGCGGATCCTTGTGAAGGGAAATGAGGTGGAGCACTGGTTGAACGGGCGCCGGGTCGTGAAATACACGCTCGGTTCTCCGGAACTGCTGGCCGCAAAGGAGGCGAGCAAGTTCAGGAAAGAAGAGAAGTGGGGCACCAAGTTCGCGACCCCCATCCTCCTGCAGGATCATCAGGACGAGGTCTGGTACCGGAACATCCGGATCCGTGCGTTGTAAGGTGAGCGGGGGGCGCCTGGAGCGGTTGGGCGAGACGTCGAGCCGCTTCCAGAGATCGAAGTTTTCAGTTTCAAGTCGGCTGGAGATGAAGAGCGGCTCCTGAGGATACTCGCTCCACCCTTTGAGGACAGGATCGGAGCGGCGATGTCTTCATCGCCTTGGGAAAGGGCTTGGGAGGGCAACGAGGACTTGCCGCCCGGTTTGAGCCGGAGCTCCGGCTTGACCCGTTTGGTGGGCAGACATTGAATCGCGGGATGTCATCCCAGCGGAATCGGTTTTTGTTGGCCCTGTCCTGTGTCGTCGCGGTCGCTGTTGCTCAGGCGGCGCCGGCGTATGTGATTCCCAAGCCGGCGCCCGGGCCTCATACGCGGGCGTTGGAGACGGCGCTGGATCGATACGTGGCAACTCCGGATTCCACCTATACCTGGAAGACGGTGGCCGTGACGGACGTGCCAGGCGGCAAGGTCGCGTCCATTGCGATGACCTCGCAGACCTGGCTGAAGCCTGAGGAGGTGAATCGGACCGCCTGGAAGCACTGGGTCACGATCGTGCGACCCGAGGGAGTTCAATCGGATGTCGGGCTCCTGTTCATCACCGGCGGATCGAATCGGGACGAGCAACCGCCGAGGCCGTCGAAGGAGATTTTACAGATTGCGGCCGGGACGAAGTCGGTGGTGATCGAGTTGAAGATGGTTCCCAACCAGACGTTGATCTTCGACAACGACGGCCAGGAGAGGGTGGAGGACGACCTGATTGCCTATACCTGGGACAAATACCTACGGACGGGTGATGAGCGGTGGCCGGCGCGATTGCCGATGACGAAGGCGGCGGTGCGGGCGATGGATACGGCGACGGCCTGGACGAAAAGCGCCGAGGGCGGAGGGAAGGCGGTGGAGCGGTTCGTGGTGGCGGGCGGATCGAAGCGGGGCTGGACGACCTGGACGACGGGTATCGTGGACAAGCGGGTGGCGGCGATCTGCCCGATCGTGATCGACGTCCTCAACATGCAGCCGTCGATGCTGCACCACTATCAGGCCTATGGGTTCTTTGCCCCGGCGGTGGGCAACTATACAGATCACGGGATCATGGACTGGCTGGGAACGCCGGAGATGCAGGCGTTGCAGAACATCGAGGATCCGTTCTTCTACCGGTCCCGGTTGGACATGCCGAAGCTCATCATGAACGCCTGCGGCGACCAGTTCTTCCTGCCGGATTCGTCGCAGTTCTATTTCGACCAGCTCCCGGGGGAGAAGCACCTGCGGTACGTGCCGAACGCGGATCATTCGCTGCGCGGCAGCGATGCCTACGAGACGCTGGGGGCTTGGCAGTGGGCCACCGTCAACGGCAAGAAGGTGCCGGACTTTTCCTGGAAGCGTGGCAGCGATGGAAACGTGCGGGTGACGAGCGCCGTTCGTCCGAAGGCGGTGAAGCTCTGGCAGGCGAACAATCCCAAGACCCGCGACTTCCGGCTGGAGGTGGTGGGCCCGGCCTGGTGGCCGACGACGTTGGAGGCCGCTTCCGACGGCAGCTACACGGGCGGGATCCCCGCCCCAGGCCAGGGTTGGAGCGCGTTTATGATCGAGTTGACCTATGACATCGGAGCCCCGGTCCCGATCAAGATGACGACGCCGGTCTGGGTGACGCCGGACAATTTGCCGCATGCGGCGCCGAAGCCCACGGTTCCGAAGGGATTCCTGCGGAAGTAGGAGAGGCACGTCCTCGGGCGGGCGATTGGGACCCGGTCCTTCACCGGGCTACGGCTTCGGGGGCACACGCCGTGTTTCGAAAAGGCAGGTCAACTGGCCTGCCGACGGCTTGGAAGAGAGGGATCGTTGCAGGACCGAGCGGATTTCGACCTCGGCTTCCTCGAGGAGTCCCGCCTGAAGCACGTCGCGGACGGCACTTTCCTGGAGCTCCGCCTGGACCTGGGTGCGGTCCTCGGGCCGGATCCGGTTCCACCAGCCTGACTCCTCGGATGCCGGTTGGACGGCGTCGACCTGGACAGCGAGAACCTTCGGCGTCGGGAAGTGGGCCGTGGCGGCTCGGGAATTGGAATCAACGTCCACCTCCACGGGTGTCTGGAGGTCGAGGCCTGCGCGGATGGTGAAGGTGGCGGTCGCGCTGATGCGCTTCGTGCTGCCGAGCCGGGTCGACGTCCATTGGACAGTCCGGGTGACGGTTCGCCGCAGGACGACCAGCTCGAGCGTGGGCACCGAACCCTCCACGTGGGTTCGGCCGTCGATATTGATCCGCGGAGCCAGACCGAAGGTTTCCTGCAGGGCGGAACGGATCTGACCCGCAAATTCGGCGGCAGCCTGACCTGTGCGGACGAGCCCACGTTGGGTGTCCTGCACCATTCGCCAGATGGCCCAGCCGATGGCAGCCATCGTGGCCAATCCGATGATGGCGACTCCGTACCAGAACCAAGGGGGCAGCGGCGACGAGGCAGGCATGTCAGGGGCGGAATCGGATTTGTCGTTCGGTGGTATGGCCCTTTTGTGGTGGGAGTATTGGAGGAATCCGGTTGGCGATGGCGAGAGTATCCTCAGTTCCCTGGCCGTTCTGCAATCCAGCCAAAAGCAGGCTGGAACAGAATCGAGTTCGGCCCGTAGGCTGCTGTCTTCTACCTGAATGAGTCGTCACGGAAGACAGGATGAAGTGTGGGATGACCGCCTGGAACGCGCCATTGAATGGCTGGTTCTGGGGGCGATTGCCTACGGAGCGCTGTTCTTCGGAGGCGTAAGGGCGACGGAATTGGCTGTGATGACCGGTTTGGTCGGGGCGGCCTCAGTCCTTTGGATCGTCCGGCTCTGGGTGGTTTCGAGCCATCGCCTGTTGCTGCATCCGGCGCTGCTGCCGTTGCTGGGGTTCATCGGGTTCGCCATGTGGCGGGCCGCGGGGGCGGACGTCGCCTATGCGGCCCGGCAGGATCTCTGGATGGTGGTTTTGTACGGGGTGACCTTTGTCATCGGGTTGCACAACCTGCACGGACAGGATGCCCTTCAGCGAGTGACCACATTCCTCGTGGGACTGGGAACGATGCTCTCGCTCTACGCGGTGGGGCAGTACCTGAGCCAGAGTGATGCGGTCCTCTGGCTCGTTCGGCCGGTGCAGTATTTCCGCCGCGCAGGTGCCACGTTCGTGAACCCGAATCACTTCGCCGCACTGATGGTTGTGCTCCTGCCACTGGCTTTGGCGCAGACGTTCCTGGGGCGGACGAAGGGTCCGATCCGGGTTTTTCACGGATACGCGGCAGCCATGATGGCTGCGGGACTTGCAGTGACGATGTCACGCGGTGGCTGGCTGGCTGGGGGGACGGTGTTGGTTACCTTCTTCGTCTGGCTCCTGATCCGCCGGCGTCAGATGCGGATTCCCGCCTTGGTGGGTCTGGCGACCGTTGTGGTTGGCGCGCTCCTCTTCCTCGGTATGAGCAGCAAGGCGCGGCAAAGGATCGAGGGGGTCAATGCCGAGGGGACTGCGGACAGCGGGAACCGGGCTCCTCTGTGGAAGCCGGCCTGGGCGATGTGGAAGGACCATCCTTGGCTTGGCGTGGGTCCGGGCCATTATGACGTCCGGTTTCCCCAGTATCGCGACCACACGATCCAGACGAGTCCGGCCTACGCCCACAATGAGTACCTGAACACCCTCGCAGACTATGGGGTGATCGGGGCAGGGCTGGCGGGACTGGGCGTGCTCGCCTTGACGGGAGGGATCCTCCTTTCGAGGAAGTACGTCGAGCGCGGTATCGGCGATCTGGGCGACAAGGGAAGCAATCGGACCGCATTTTTCGTCGGTGGAAGCATCGGGATGGCTGGGATTGCCATCCACTGCGCCGGTGACTTCATCCTCCACATTCCAGCATTGGGACTCGTGGTGGTTACGCTGGCGTCGATGTTGGCATCGACGGTCCGGTTCGCGACGGAGCGGTGGTGGCATACGCCGCGTTGGTGGAGCCGGATTCCGGTGACCGCGGCTGCCGGTGCGTCGTTGGTGTTCCTGGGGCCGGTCGCCCTGCGTGGTTTTCGGGAGGGACTGCACCTGAACCAGGCCGCGTTGCAAGGGAGGATCTCGCCGAAGCTGCTGGAGGAACTGAAGGCAGCAGCTGCAGTGGTGGCCGACAATCCTCGGACAAACTTCGAGGTGGGTGAGAACCTGCGAAGGCTCAGTTTTGCGGGCGAGGCGGAATGGGAAGGTCAGGCACGGGAGGCGATCGCTTGGCTGGAGAAGGCGCAGGCGAACAATTCCCATGATCCCATGGTGCACGTCTCGCTCGGACTTTGCTGGCATTGGCTGGCTGAGCCGGTCAAGGCACGCCGCGAGTTCGAGAAGGCGATGGATATCGGGCCGCGGAACGTGGCCGTGGCAAATCACTATGCCTGGAATCTCCTCCAGCAGGGTCGCGTGAGTGCTGCCCGGGCGATTTTCGAGGAGTCACTCACCTGGAATTCGTGGGACAACTGGTTCGCCCGTCGGCACCTGGACGACATCCTCAAGGGGCGTTGGAAGGAAGATCCGAAGGCCCGGTAGGCATTGGGTGGATCTGGATGCCGCGCCGCTGGTACCGAGCGGGTGTGGAGGTCCTTGTCCCCGGTCTGGAGTCGGCTCGGAGTCAGGCCTGACCCAAGGCGGCTCGACGGAGTTTCGCCCCACCCATGGACTGGGCACCCGAGGCCGGTGGGGCGAGACTCCGTCGAGCCGGTTCGTCTTCCCACCGCAGCAGGGCATCATTGGACACGAAAAAGGGGCGACCGGAAGGTCGCCCCGTGATGGAAGGTCAGTGCCGGTAGGCCGGAGTGACGATCAGGGAAGCTTCTTGAGGTAGAGATCCTTGAACTGGACCTTCATGGGAGGTCCAACGTGGATCTGGAGCGCGAGAACGCCAGACTTGGCGGCCTTGGCCGGCTGCGCATCGACGACATCCGCCATGGCCTTGCCATTGATGAAGTGCATCAGGTGGTTGCCATCCGCGATGATGGTGTACTCGTTCCAGTCCTCTTCCTTGATGTACTTCTGGAGCTCAGGACCCTTGGCCATCTCGTCGACCAGATTGACCGTGGTCTTTCCGTTCTCCTCGGTGATGCGGGTCCGCTGACCTCGGAGGGCGAGGATGCCGCGACCGCGTTCCTCGTAAAGGATGCCGGAGTAGGTCTTGCCGGCTTCGAGGTCCGCCTGATAGCCGCCGACGATGGCCTTTTCGGCATCGACGACCTGACTGCGGTACTGGACGCCGGAGTTTCCGTTGAAGATGCGGTAATGGAACTTCAGCTCGAAGTTGTCGACCGTCCCGTTGGTCCAGACCAGGAACGTGTTGTTCTGGATCGGTTTGTCCTTGGTGGTGATGCCGGTGATGGCGCCGTCTTCGACAGTCCAGAGGCCGGCGACACCGGCCCAGCCAGAGAGGTCCTTGCCGTTGAACAGGGCCACGGCGCCGGCGCGCTCGTTGGCAACCGCGCGGGGTGTCAGGCGGCAGCCGGTCAGGGCAACGAGGCCGAGGGCTCCGACCAGGAGGCCCACACGGGTACAGGTACGCAGGAATTGCATTCGGGTTCTTTCTCTTTCGGAATCCCCCGCGAGGTCAAGCCGCGGGGACCCCTGGGATCACTTCTTCTTGAACAGCTTCTTGAGGTTGGCCAGGCCGTCGACAGCGATCTCATCGCGGGTCGGCTCGATACGACGCCAGATGGCGGCAGCACGGGCGATGACCTTGACGTCGGTGGTGAACGACTCGATGACGACGTCGCCCTTGTACCCGATGGATTTGAGGGCAGAGACGATCTCCTTCCAGTTGAGGGAGTCGCCGCCGGGGGTGCCGCGATCCGTTCCACAGGCGTGAAAGTGAGCGAGCAGCGGACCCGCCTTCTTGATGGAGGCAGCCTGATTCTTTTCCTCGATGTTCATGTGGAACGTGTCGAGGTGGAGCTTGAGGGCCTTGGACTTGACGGCCTTGATGAGCTTGAGGCCTTGATCGCAGGTATTGAGGAAGTCGGTCTCGAAGCGGTTGAGGGGCTCGACGCAGATCTGGATACCCTTGGACTCGGCGTAGGCGCAGAGCTCCTTCAGGTTCTTCACAACGAGCGCCCACTCGATCTTCTGCTGGGCGGGTTCAACGGCGTCAGCCTTGCCGACGACGCTGTAGACCGGGCCGATGATCGAAGGGCAGCCGATGATGACGGCCTGGTCGATCAGGGCCTTGCAGTAGGTCATCGCGGTCTGCTGTTCCTCCGGGGTGCCACGGAAGTCACGGCCGGGGCCCATGCAGGCGCAGATGGATCCGCAGGCGAGGCCGGCCTTGTCGAGCGCCGCCCGAACCTTGACAGGATCAATGTGCGAGGGGTCCTCGATCGGAAGCTCGACGGAATCGAATCCCCACTTCTTGAACTTCGCGAACAGCTTCACGCTGTCGGTGGTGAAGGGGGAGACGAACAGGAAGGAATTGATGCCGAATCTCATGGTGTGAACGGAATGAGGGTCGCCGTGGGTGGCTGGAAAAGTCAATGGAGGCTCAGGATCCGCGACTCGTCAGGGCTTGGGCGGGTCGATGTAGCGCTCCGAAAGCCATTGGAGGTCGCGGTTTCGCTGACCGTTGAAGGTAGGGGCAGAAGCGTTTCCGCCGGGGTCCTTGAGCGTGGCCGTGGACGGCTCGAGCCAGCGCTTCAGTTCGCTATGACCATCGGCAAAGCTGAGGCTGGCCGAGTTGCCGTGGCGGTAGGCGGGGTAATTCTGCCAGACCGGTTCATTGACGCGGACGGCGAAGTAGCCGTCGTCGATCGTGAAGTGGCTTTCATCCATGAAGACGAAGGCCTGGGAGGGAGCGGGACGGTTGATGTCGCTGAGCTTTCGGTAGGCCTTCGCGCTGGCGGGATTCGAGCCGAGGATGATCGGCGTGACGCCAGCCGCGCCGCCGTCGGTGCCGCCATTCATCTGACCACTGATTGAGAACGAGCGTGCCGGCTGCAGGGGCAGTTCCCGGCTGCGGGAGAGGGCGTACACCTTGTTCTGGCCGGGGCACGAATAGATCTTGGTCGAGGTGTTGTATTTGAAGAGCAGTCCGCGCTGCAGGGTTCCGACGTTGGTGGCGCCGGGGAGGTCGTAGGCGGCGGCCGAACCGGACCCGTCAATCCACGCATTTTTGGAACCGAGGGCGTTCGGCACCATGAAGTCGTTGAAGTCGACAGCGTACAGCTGCCAGCACAGGGCGAGTTGCTTGGCGTTGTTCACGCAACCGATTCCCTGAGCCTTCGACTTGGCCTTGGACAGCGCGGGCAGGAGCATGCCAGCGAGGATGGCGATGATCGCGATGACCACGAGCAACTCGATCAGCGTAAAACCGTCCTGGGACGGCCTGGGGCGTGAAGCTTTCATGAAGACAGAGCTTTAGGGGTAACGTTCCCCTGTTCTCTACGGATCTGCCGTTCGCTTGGATAGCCGAAAGTTGAGAGGGTGAGTGTTTCAACGGTCTCCAAGCCTCCCACCCACGGGAGCAACACGGGAACCGGTTCTACTTCCTGCTGCACCTAGGGGAGGGCCAGTCGCGGCAGCCAGCTCAGCAATGGGTGCGTCGGCTTTCAACGCTCGGCCGACCAGCTTCGCAACGCGGGTTGGACTCCATTGCTCCTGAACCAAAAAAAGCGGCCTTGGGGGTGACACACGGTTTACACCGCCCAAGGCCGCCAACACGCCCACACAGACGTGTTAAATCGATTAAAAGGGGAACAGGGGAGAGTTACGCGGGCCAATCTCCCTTGACAAGTCTCAAGGCAAGGTTTTCCCACAGACTTGTTCCCAGGTTGTTGGGCAGCCCGCCAGAACCCATTCTTGAGGCGGCAAACCCCTCGTTCAAAAACATCAGCGCAGAAAAAATCCAATAATCACTATATAATATCGTTATCGAGATCTGGTTTGGCCTCAGATCTGCCCACCCGCTTCAGCCACACCATGACCAAACTCAGGTCCGCGGGAGTCACTCCCGATATCCGTGACGCCTGTCCAATGGTCGAAGGACGTATCTTCTCCAACTTGATACGTGCCTCCGTCCGAAGACTTGCAACCTGATCGTAGGAGAATCCTGCGGGGATCCCTTGGTCCTCCAGGGATCGAAACCGATCGACCTCCACCGCTTGTCGCCGGATGTAGCCGGCATACTTGATCTCCACTTCGACCTGCTCCTGAACCTCGACCGGTAGGTCGCTCCGGCGCCCGGTCAGGGTAGCGTAGGTCACCTCCGGGCGCCGGAGACTCTGGGCCAATACGTCAGTCCCTTCACGGGTGGTTTCCAGGCGATGGATCTCGGCTTGGATTGCCGCACGCTTCGCCTCCACACGAGCTGCCCGCCCGGCCGAGAGCAGTCCCATCTCGTGGCTCAAGGCCGAGAGCCGGAGGTCCGCGTTGTCCTGACGCAGCAGGAGCCGATGTTCCGCCCTGCTCGTGAACATGCGATACGGCTCAAGGGTTCCCTTGGTTACGAGATCATCGATGAGGACCCCGATGTAGGCCTGATCCCTCCCCAGAACCATCAGGGGCCTGCCCAACGCACGGCGTGCCGCATTGATTCCGGCCACCAATCCTTGGGCACCTGCTTCCTCGTATCCCGAGGTTCCATTGATCTGGCCCGCCAGGAAAAGATGGGGGCTGCACTTCACCTCCAGCGTCGGATGCAGCTGGGTCGGGTGCACGAAGTCGTACTCGACGGCGTAGGCTGGGCGAAGGATCTCCGCGTTCTCGCATCCAACGATCGACTGCACCATCTGGATCTGCACCTCAAACGGCAATGATGTGGAGAACCCGTTGACGTAGATCTCGTCGGTCGAAATGCCTTCGGGTTCGAGGAATATCTGGTGCTGGGGCTTATCGGCGAATCGGACAAACTTGTCCTCAATGCTGGGGCAGTATCGCGGCCCAACACCTTCGATCACGCCCGAGTACATGGGAGACCGGTGGAGATTGGCCAGGATAAGCTCCCGGGTCCGTTCCGTGGTGGAAGTGATGTAGCAAGGATGCTGGCCTCCAGCCCGTGCCAGGATGGATCCCTTGGGGTAACGCCCGCCCGTGCCTCCCCTGGATTGTTCCACGTGGAACGGTTCACCTGCTGGTAGGGCCCGACTCCTCTCCAACTCATCGAGCTCATCGTTCCAAAGGTCCTCCTTCCAATACGTGAACCAGGGAATCGGTTCATCCCCAGGCTGAACTTGGCACTGGGTGAAATCGATGGACTGCCGGACCAAACGCGGTGGCGTCCCGGTCTTGAGGCGACCCAACTCCAATCCCAGTTCCTTGAGCGAACCCGACAGTCCCATGGCCGCTGCTTCCCCAGCCCGCCCCCCTGTCTGCTGATTGGATCCGATATGCATCAGTCCCCTAAGGAAGGTTCCTGTGGTAATGACGACTGTCTTTCCTCGGTATCCGACCTCAAGGGTGGTTTCCACTCCCACGACCCGGCCATCTTCCAGGATCAACCGATGGGTCTGTCCCTGCTTGATGTCGAGATTGGGCTGCCGCTCGCAGATCCACTTCAGGCGAAATTGGTACGCCTTCTTGTCGCACTGCGCGCGGGGAGCCCAGACCGAGGGTCCTTTCTTGGTGTTCAGCATCCGGAACTGGAGTCCGGTCATGTCGGTCGTCCGACCCATCTCGCCACCCATCGCGTCGATTTCGCGTGCCAGATGTCCTTTGGCGAGCCCGCCAATGGCAGGGTTGCACGACATCTGACCAATCGTGTCCAGATTGGTCGACAGCAGCAGCGTAGCGCAGCCCATGCGGGCAGCGGCAAGGGCAGCCTCCACCCCGGCGTGACCACCGCCAACGACGATGACATCGTACTGTTTCGGATAGACGAACGACATGCCCGGGAACCCTATGGAGGAAGGGCCCGAACGGCAACCGGCGGAACAGAAGGGATCGGGAGTCATCGATCGACCGCGGCAGTTCCCAAGGTTCAGGCAACCCGAGCAGACGACGACCTCCGAGGGAATCGACCGGGGAGAAGGGATCCGGCTTGTTCCACGTGGAACAAGGTTCCGCGTATTGTCAGGCCCACCATGCAGCCGATGTCAGGTCCTCGCAGAATGCTGAAATGGGGAAGGCTATCGGTGGGAGGTGGCTCGTCCGCGCCAATGCAGACGGAGCACGCACCCTCGCACGTCTGCGTCTATGGCAACTCTGGGCCACGAGCGTTCATTCCCAACACGCTGCCTCAGGCCATCAAGCTTGCTCCTGAAACCGGCAGTTCCCCTATCCGCAGATGGCGCCGATTGCGCAGATGAAGAGGCAAAAGGCTCGGATTCGAACCCGTCGGGCGCTCACTCCGCGGGTGCAAGGCGGTCTCGGTTCAAGTTCCAGCCTATCTGCGTCATCGGCCATCTGCGGATACAACCGCCGTTTCTGGGTTGATCCTTCTGCTCCGACTCCAGCCTGATCCAACACCCACGTTCGTGCAGCCTCCACGGCCAGGTACATCCCGGGTCCGCCGATGGAAGGAGCCGAGCCTGACCCGTCCGCCAATTGAAGGTGGTTACGGAACCTTCCGGCCAACTTCCAAGGCCGATTCGGTGCTTGGAGAGAAGATGGCCGAAGGCTCGATGCATTTGCCTCGGAGTGATCTCGTCTTACTTCCCGTCCCGCGTCAGACCTTCATCCAGGCGGTCGGCGGGATCGGGGGCGGTGTGGTAGGAAGCAGGGCGCGTCGGCGCCAGCGGGCAAACACGAGGAGGTTCAGGAAGTGCATGCCTCCCAGAATCAGCATCACGAGGCCGACTTTGGCACTCACAGCCTCGACCGCCTCCTGGAGATTATCCGCCTTTGCGGCATATTTCAGGGCCATTGTGACGTAGCCGATGTTGATCAGGTAGAATCCAACAATCAGAAGGTGATTGATCGAATCGGCGAGGGTGGCGTTCCCATGAAAGCTATCGACGAGGAATTGGCGGCCATTTCTGTGAAGGGTTCGGGCAACCCAGATGGTAAGGCCGATGCTGATGGCGAGATATGCGATGTAGGTACCGACGACGTAGTTCATGGCGCTATCCGTTTTCCTTTCTTAATTTCTGTCTCAACAGAAATAAACGACGCTACCGATGTTTGTCAACTCCGTGTAACCAAACCGGGATTCCGCTGTAGACGCCGGCATGCACCCCAACCCCATTCGCCCCACCCTACCCTCACCCGCATTCACCCTCCTCGAACTCCTGATCGTCGTGACTGTCCTAGGCCTGATCGCCGGGACTCTCGGCGCCACCTCGGTCAGGGCCACGCTCCGGGGGAAAACCGTTGGATGTCTGGCGCACCTGCGGCAATGGGGGGCGGCCACCTTTCTTCACACATCCGACCACAACGACGAACTTCCCTACGACGGCGCACCCAACGGTATCTCTACCCAGGACGCGTGGTATGTCGACCTTCCCAAGGCCCTCGGGATCAGGACCTACCCCGAGGAGGGAGATTGGCGGACGAACGCCCGGGCGGTCCTCCCACGGTCAATCTGGATGTGTCCTGCAAACAATCGTAAAAGTAACGGCCGCATGCTCTTCCACTACTCGTTGAACCGCCGTGTCAACGGATCCGGTGAAGCGGCGCGCCAGACACGCATTACTTCAATTCCCGAGCCTTCCACGTTGGTCTGGCTTTTTGAGAACGGAAAGCTGGCCGCCGTTGCGGCAGAAGGGAACGCTCACACCAACGCCCATTCGGGCAGTGCCCACTTCCTCTTTCTGGACGGACATGTCCAGCGCCACCCAGCAAGGGAATTCTGGGACCTCGCGCGCAGACGCGCCCTCACGAACGGTACCGCAATTCGGTGGCACCCCTGACACGCTCATTGGTTCCCGCTCCTCCCACCGTGGAGACGGAACAAGTCCGCGGATGCCACAAGGCGGAACCCCAGCCATAGTTCCCCCATGGACGTGACGCGAACGGCGTTTGGCAGTTGGAACGGAGGTCGGTTCATGCACTTCGGCATGAAGTTGGACGAAGAGCGTTGGGTGGCCATGGTTCGCCGGGCCTGGAACGCAGGCATCCGCACATTCGTGACCGCGGATGTCTACGGGGGGGGGCAGGCCGACGAATTGCTCGGGAGGGCGCTGAGTGAGTTTCCGAGGGAGAGCTATTGCTTGGTCGGTGCCATCGGACACGACTTCTACGCCACCCGTCGGGACGGAGCGAAGGGGTTTCCCCGTTTCACCGATCCTGGATTGCGATCGCCCCGTGACTATGGGTCCTACGTGCGGATGGCCGTGGACAGATCCTTGGAACGGTTGGGCACCGATCGTCTGGACCTCCTGCTCCTTCACAATCCGGATTCGATAGGGTTTGGCAGTGACGTGGTCTGGGAGTCCATGCGGCGCGTGCGGGATGAAGGAATGGCAGCAAAGCTGGGGGTCGCGCCCGGTCCGGCCAATGGGTTCACTCTGGACCTGCTCCAGTGTTTTGACCGTTTTGCCGAAGTCATAGACTGGGCGATGCTCATCCTGAGCCCATTGGAACCCTGGCCAGGAAGAATGGTCCTGTCCGCAGCCGAAACGCATCAGGTGGCAATCCTGACGCGGGTAGTGGACCACGGCGGGATCTTTCACGATGACGTCCGTCCCGGCCATCCGTTTGGTCCATCCGATCACCGGTCCTTTCGTCCAGCTGGTTGGGTGGAGGCGGGGTGCGGGAAGCTGGAGCAGCTCCGCCCAATCTGCCAGAAGCACGGAGTGACGCCCCTCCAACTCGCGTGTGCCTGGAACCTCCAGCAAACGGCGGTGCGGAGTGTGGTTCCGACCCTGATTCAGGAGGTCGGTGAGGAGTCGAAGCCCATGGAGGCCAAGGTCGACGAACTCGCGGGGCTTCCCGAGTTGGTGCTGGATGAGAGTGACCTGCGGCGGATCGCCGAGGTGGGCGACAATACCGGATGCATGGCCCTCAAGGGGGCGAATCCCAACCATGAAGGCGAGCCTGAGCCGGATCGATGGGCGGTGAGCGTGGATCTGGCGGAGACAGCCCGACTTTGGAGGATTGACCCGAAGCAGGACCTTTCGATGCGTCATTCCTGACCCCTTCCGGACGAGGATGAAGCCGCGTGGATTTACGCCTTGCATGGAAAGGTCCCAAAAAACGCGTTGCTTCCATCGCTCCGCTGGGTAGGTTTGGCCTCCATGTTTCCGGTGGTACAGCTCGTAGTGTGCGTAGCAGTCCTTCGGGGCTGAGGCGACCTACGGTGCTGCAAAGCCGGCTCCCGGGTCGCCCGCAGTCCCAGAAGGGACGCGGGTTTTCGATTTTCCGGGAGGCGCTGGCAGGTGAAGTGTGGCGGGAGGCTCCGGGGGTCGACTAAGTCGGACGATCCGGGCCAGGAGCAACCATACGCCACAGGCACAGCGCAACCAGGAAGGTACCATGCAGCGACATACGATTTCCGTCCTCGTCGAGAACAAGTTCGGCGTCCTGACCCGCGTGACCGGTCTTTTTTCCGGTCGGGGTTACAACATAGACACCCTCAATGTTGGCCCGACCCACGACGAGTCCCTCAGCAGGATGACTATCGTGACCCGGGGTGACGATGCGACGGTCGAGCAGATCGTCAAGCAGCTCGACAAGCTGGTCGATACCGTGAAGGTCGTGAACTACCGCAAAGGTGGCTACATCGACCGCGAGTTGGTCCTGCTCAAGGTGAAGGCCGATCCGCAGAACCGGGCCGAAGTCTGCCAGATGGCGGAGTTGTTCCGGGCCAAGGTGGTCGATGTGCAGCCGGAGAACCTCACGATCGAAATCACCGGCGGTGAGGAGAAGATCGAGAAGTTCCTCACCCTGATGAAGGACTTCGGCATCCTCGACCTGACCCGGACCGGGCAGGTGGCGCTTCCCCGGTCCTGAAGCAGCCTGGATCCAACTCGGCAGAGAAGACCAAGTTTTAGCGAATCCCAACGAATCTCAATATGGCCAAAGTCTATACCGACAAAGACGCCGATCTGGGCGTGTTCAAAGGAAAAACCCTCGCCGTCCTCGGCTTCGGCTCCCAGGGGCATGCCCATGCGCTGAACCTGAAGGAATCCGGAGTCCATGTAATCATCGGGCTCTACGAGGGCTCCAAGTCCATCGCCGTGGCGAAGGACAAGGGCTTCGAGGTTTATCCGACGGGCGAAGCGGTGAAGCGGGCGGACGTCATCATGGTGGCGCTTCCGGACACGAAGCAGGCTGCCTGCTATGAAAAGGACATCGCGCCGAACCTCTCGAAGGGCAAGACGCTCCTCTTCAGTCACGGTTTCTCGATCCACTACAAGACCATCGTCCCGCCGAAGGACGTGAACGTCATCCTGGTCGCTCCCAAGGGGCCCGGTCATATCGTTCGCCGGCAGTACACCGAAGGGAAGGGTGTCCCGAGCCTGATCGCGATCTACCAGAACCCCGGCAAGGACGCCAAGAAGGTGGCGCTCGCCTGGGCGAAGGGAATCGGTGGTACCCGCGCGGGCGTCCTCGAGACGACGTTCAAGGAAGAGACCGAGACGGATCTCTTCGGTGAGCAGACGGTCCTGTGCGGTGGATGCAGCGCGCTGGTCCAGGCTGGATTCGAGACGCTGGTCGAAGCGGGCTACTCCCCGGAGATGGCCTACTTCGAATGTCTGCATGAGCTCAAGCTGATCGTCGACCTGATGAATGAGGCGGGCGTCAGCGGCATGCGCTTCTCGATCTCCGAGACGGCCAAGTGGGGCGACGTTACCGTTGGGCCGAAGATCATCGACGCTTCCGTCAAGAAGCGCATGAAGGCGGCCTTGAAGGACATCCAGAACGGCAAGTTCGCCAAGGACTGGGTCCGCGAGTACCAGACCGGATACAAGCGTTACAACGCCTTGCTCAAGGCCGGCGAGAAGCACCCGATCGAGAAGACCGGAGCCAAGCTCCGCGCGCTGATGCCGTGGATGCAAAAGCGCAACACCGGCGGAGCCCAGGCGGCCTACTGAAGCCGGGCCGGGTTCCTCCAGAGCCCGTTTCCAGGAACAAGACCTCCCCAACCTGCGATGCAGGTTCGGGAGGTTTTTTGCTGCCATGCACGGGTTCAGGCCAGCGTGTCGATGCTCCCACGGACCTTCCTTGTCGCAAAGGTCTCTGACGGGGGAGAGCAACAAACCGTTCCCGACTGAATCGTTGTTGGCGTAGGATCGTCCCGGTGAATTGCATGGCCATTCGAAGTTCCACCTGGATCCGTTGGGTCATCGGAATCGCCCTGCTGTTGGGCTGTGACCGCGGACTTGGGGCGGGCGACGACTATCAACAGAAGGTCCGGCCTGTGCTGGTTGCGTTCTGTTTCGACTGCCACGACGACGAGACCCAGAAGGGCGGCGTCAACCTCGCGAGGTTCGACTCGGATCGCAGCCTGCACCGGGATCCCAGGCTATGGGAAACCGCGCTCCGGCAGATCCAGGAGCGCACGATGCCGCCACGGAACAAGAAACAGCCGGGCCCCGAGGAGTTCCATCGCCTCGTCGACACCCTGGAGAATCTCCTCGATAACCCGGACCCGGCGTGGCTCCCGCGCGATCCCGGATCAAAGATTCCCCATCGCCTCAGCCGGAACGAATACAACAACACCGTTCGCGATCTTCTCGGTGTCAACCTGCGGCCGGCGGATCGGTTTCCTCCCGATGGAGGCGGCGGCGGTGGCTTCGACAACAACGCCGATACCCTTTTCGTACCCCCGGTACTGATGGAGCGGTACCTCGGGGCGGCTGAGGATCTCCTGGCGCTGGCCCCGCGCTCTGCCCTGATCCAGCAGGACCCCGTCTGGTACTCCCCCGAATCGTGGGCGGCCCGATCCAACCTGCGCTGGTTCACCCGCCGGGCCTATCGACGGCCGGCTCCACCGGATGAAATCGACCGGTTGTTGAAGCTCTTCCTTAAGGCGCGTCGCGATGGCGCCGACTTTGAGAAGGCGGTGAAGGTTGCATACAAGGCCGTCCTCGTTTCGCCCCGCTTCCTGCTACGCATCGAACGGGATCGCGTGGGCGAGGGCCCGCAACCGCTCGATGCCTGGGAACTCGCGAGCCGCCTGAGCTACTTCCTCTGGTCGAGTATGCCAGACGAGGCCTTGTTGGACTCTGCCTCGTCGGGTCGGCTTTTGAGTCCGATGGAATGGACCGCGCAGGTTCGTCGCATGCTTGCGGATCCCAAGGCCCGTGAATTGGCGGAGAACTTCACGGGCCAGTGGCTTGGGACCAAGACACTCGCGCTGACCGCCAGTCCGAATCTGGACCGCTTTCCCGACTACACCGTCGAACTCCGGGATGCGATGGTCGAGGAACCGGTGCAGATGTTCGCAGGGATCCTTCGGGAGAACCTGAGTCTGCTGGAGTTGATCGACAGCCGACATACCTACGTGAATGCCCGGTTGGCGAAATTCTACGGGCTCAGCATCGCGGGCGAAGGATTCCAGAAGGTCGCGTTTCCAGACCGGCGTCGGGGTGGCGTTACTGGCATGGCCGCCGTGCTCACCAAGACCAGCTATCCTCTGCGCACCAGTCCAGTCCTTCGCGGACGCTGGATCCTGGAGGATCTGATTGGAACTCCGCCTCCGCCTCCCCCGCCCATCGTCAATACGCTTCCCGCGGACGACAAGGTTCGGGATGGGCGAACGCTTCGTCAGCGGTTGGAAGAGCACCGGACCAAGGAGAATTGTGCCGCGTGTCACTCGCGTCTCGATCCGATGGGTTTCGCCCTCGAGAACTTTGATCCCATCGGTCGATGGCGCGACAAGATCGATGGGCAGGACGTCGACGCCTCGGGCGTCCTTCCGGGGGGTGAAGCGGTCAACGGGCCGGAGGCACTCAAGGATGCGCTTCTCCGGCGGAAGGATCTCTTCGTGCGACACCTGACCGAGAAGCTGATGGCCTATGCATTGGGGCGTGGGTTGGAGTACTACGATTACCCGGTGGTGAAGGAGATCACCGATACCCTGGCTCGGGATGATTATCGGGCCGAGACCTTGGTGTTGGCCATCACGCGAAGCCTGCCGTTCCAGTATCGACGGCCGACCCCGGCAACCGGTGTGACGGGCGAGTCCTCGCCGTAGCGTGTCAGCCTGATGACAACGCGGGCATTCCTGCTGCTTCCCATCCGCTGGAATAGGCGTATTGCTTCGGGCCATGAGCCTCATCGCATCGCGCCTTGTGCGGACCATCGCTGCAATCCTCGGTGGGTGGTTCAGCTGCGCGTCGGTTGCCCAAGGAGCTTCGGTACCGCAGGACACGTGGATGAACTGGCGCGGTCCGCTCGCCAGCGGGGTCGCTCCCCAGGCAGACCCTCCCAGTGAATGGAGCGAGACCCGGAATGTTCGCTGGAAGATTCCGCCCGCGGGGAAAGGGCATTCGTCGCCGATCGTTGTTGGCTCGCAGGTAATCGTTGTCTCCGCAATTCCCGTGGGCGAGGGCAGGCAACCGGTTTTTGATCAGGCACCCGGTTCGCATGACAACAAGGGTGTCACGCACCTCCATCAGTTCGTGGTACAGTCCCTTGGACGGAAGGACGGGCGGGAAGTGTGGCGCAAGGTCCTGAAGGAAGAGTTCCCCCACGAAGGCGGACACGAGACGGGCAGCCTGGCTTCCAACTCCCCGACGAGTGATGGCGAGAGGATCTATGTCTTCCTCGGCACCCGGGGCCTCTTCTGTCTGGATCTGGCGGGAACCATCCTATGGCAGCGCAACCTGGGACGGATGGACACCCTTCACGCGCACGGCGAGGGGAGCTCACCCGTCATCCACGGCGATTTGCTGATCGTCGTCTGGGATCACGAAGGTGATTCGTTTCTGCACGCCTTCGACAAACACACGGGAGAACCCCGATGGAAGACCCCGCGCGACGAGAAAACCTCCTGGTCAACACCCCTCGTCGTCGAGAGCTCCTCGGGCACACAGGTCGTCGTCAGTGCCACCAAGCGCATCCGCGGTTATGATATCCGGAACGGTCGTCAGATCTGGGAATGTGCCGGGCTTACGGACAATGTGGTCTCCACACCCGTGCACCGGAACGGTCTCGTCATTGCAGGGAACAGCTATTACCAGCAGGCCATGGTCGCTGTCCGTATCCAGGGCTCTTCCGGTGACGTCACCGGAACGGATCGCGTCGCCTGGAAACTGAATCGGCTTACACCTTATGTGTCATCGCCCCTGATGTACGATGACACGGTCTATTTCATCCGACACAACCAGAACGTGCTCTCTCGGCTCGATCCCGATACGGGAATCCCTCGCGGTGAACCGCTGCGGTTGGAGGGCATTCGCGACTTCATATTTTCCTCCCCCGTGGGCGCAGCGAACCGCATTTATGTGACTGCCCGGGATGGAACCACGATCGTCCTAAAGCACGATCGAGCCAACACCATCGTCCGTGTGAACCATCTCGACGATGTGTTCAGTGCAACGGCAGCCGTCCTGGGCGGCGAATTCTATCTGCGAGGCGAACGGTTCCTATACTGTTTGGCTCGTCCGTGAGCCTACCGGGCTCCCCGGTGCTCGAACTTCGTAGCCTGAGCCAGACGGTTGTCGGGAGATTTCCTATGGAAGTTCCAATGGGATGAACGCCGACGTTACGACGAACCCGCAGTTGCCGATTTTCCGCATCGGAGCAATCTGCGCATCCATGAAGGCACTACTCGCTACCCTGATCCTGACCCTTTGTCCGTTCCTCGCCTCCGCCGCTGAAAAGCTCGCGTTGGGAGCTTCGATTCCGGCTCTGACCTGCAATGACCAGGACGGACAAGCCGTCGACCTCGCAAAGATCGGCGCGAAGGGGTACCTCCTCGTCTATTTTTATCCGAAGGCCAGTACCCCGGGTTGCACCAAGCAGGGGTGTTCGTTGCGGGACAGTTGGACGGAACTCAAGAAGGCCGGTGTGCAGGTTCTCGGAGTCAGCACCGATGCCGAGGCCAGCCAGAAGAAGTTCAAGGATGAGCAGAAGTTCCCGTTCCCGCTGTTGGCCGACAAGGAGAAGAAGGTAACCGAGGCCTTTGGCGTGAAGAACCTGGTGGGCATGGCCAGCCGCTCCGCCTTTCTTTTCCATGATGGCAAGTGCGTCTGGGTTGATCCCAAAGGATCGACCAGCGACCAGGCCGAGCAGGTTCTCGGATTCCTCAAGACGCAGGCCAAGTAGCGCACTGGCACCTCGCGCCTCGCCCTCCGGTGGGCTGGCGCGAACGGATGTCGACAACGCGGGCGGTCCGCGCAGCGGTTGCCCAGCGTTTGGTGGGCAACACGGGTTCCTTGGCCGAGAGGCCTCGACGCACGCGTGGAACACGAGGCGCCCCAAAGAAAGTTCCGGACCTCCAGTAACCTTTCCCAGGTTTTGGCGTTGCAGGAGGTACCATGAACAACACCAAACGAATGCTGATCTGTGCCTCCACGGTCTTCCTCGCAAGCACCCAGTCCCAGGCCAACATCCCCCTCGTCACGAATGCCCTGAGGGGACTGCTCGCCGAGGAACTCATCAAGAACGGCGTCAAGCTTGCTGTCGACGGGATGCAGAAGCTGCTGCCGACACTCCGCAACAGCCTGACGCCTTCGCCGGCTCCCGCGCTGTCCGCCTCCATCGAGCAGACCTATTACCGCTTCGATCGCACCATCCAATATCCCCACCAACCTGTGGTCCGCGAACGCTTCGAGCTGCGCAGCCTCGCGTCCGGGATGTCTGTCGACTATAGGATCTGGACGAACAATGTCCTCGGGTTCTCCGAGACCCGCCCGCTGAAGTACTACCGGGACCGGTATGAAAAGGATCCGGCCAGCCTTCCGGGATGGATGCGTCTGCCCGTCTTGAATCACCTGCAGCGGAACTGTGACCTGGTCCTGGATCAGGTGACCTATCCCAATCGCTCGGACGAGTCCTACGAGTTGGTGGTCCGGTGCCGCGGTGTCAATTGGCCTCGTCAGTTGCCTCCCGGTCGCGCATTCGTCTCGACCGAGGTGCCACAGGAAATCCTGTTCGACCGGTGTCTGCCCGCTGAAACCCAGATCACGGTGGGTTCCGGGGCAATGCCCGTCATCCGGCGGAACGGCGAACTCGTCCGCGATCTCTATACCGATCTTGCACTGGTCCTCGATCCGACCGGATCCGGCTACAGCGCTCCGATCCAGCCGAAGGGTCTGCCCAATCGAATCGAGCCGAACGGTCTTCCGCCCATCATCCGGCGCTGTTCCCTGACACCCACGTCGACCTCAACCGCGGATTCCCTGTGAGCACTCCTCCACCGCCGACTGCGCGTGTCCGGTGGGCCCTCACTGGAGTCCTGCTCGCAGGTATCAGCTTGGGCGTTTGGTGGGCATGGTTCTCCCGCACGAGCGGTGGCCATGCCGGGGAGGCATCGGTTTCCTCGGATCCGATGGAGCGGGTGGTGCAGGGCGAACCGGTGCAACCGGATGGAACGGCGCCGAAGGATCACCCCATGCCGGCCGTCCTTCGCCGTGCGGTGCGAACAGCCCAGACGAGCCAGTCCGCTCTGTCAGCCGTCGAGTATGAGCGAACTGTTTTCACGCAAGAGTTGGCGCGGCTCGAGGAGATGGCCCGGACGGGTCCGGGCGTGGCCCGCACGGCAGCTGAGACCGTGATTGAAATGCAGCGCGCACGATTCGAGGCCCGGGCCAGGTTCCTCGGGGAAAAGGAGGTTTCACTGACTCCTGCCTCTCAGCTCGACGTGGGCGGGGTTGGCGTAGGCCTCCCTCCGGCTAGCCTTCTCGAGGATGCCGGTTGGCGCGGATTGGCGGCCCGCGATGCTCTCCATCACCCCACCTTCCATCACGATTGCGCGGTGGAATTGGAAAGACTCGAGGTGCCCGTCGTAGCCAGGGACTACCTCGCCCGGTTCCTTCTGGAAGCCGTCGATGAAGTGGAGGCGCTGGGCGCCGCGGCCCTCGAAACCGGAGCTCACCTGGACGAATTTCCGGTGAGCGTAACTTCAGCGACGGCCCCGATCACGGATCAGCCGGGCCTTTATGCGGCGTGGCTTCACCGGCAATCGATCATCCGAATGCTTCGCGAGATGGGTGTTCCCGTGGACGCCCGCTTTGAGCACGTCCTGCTCAATGTAGGTCTGGGCAACACGGTACTGCCTTATCGATGGCTGGAACCGAAGTGATCTGGTTAGACTGGGTGAGTGCCGGGGCGATCACCCAGTCGCCTTGTTCGAGACCAACCCACTTCCGACCTACTGGGATCCACACCGTTTCCTGGATCTCATCGGCGTCGTCAGACTTAGGCCAATTCGATGCCTACTGGGCAATGGTCGGAGCCGGGAATGTCCGCCCGGATGAAGGCCTTGTTCAACCTCGGCCGCAGCGCCTGCGAGATCAGGAAGTAATCGATGCGCCAGCCGACGTTCCTTTCGCGGGCGCGGTTCATGGGGCTCCACCAGGTATAGTGACCGCCGCCCTTTTCGAATTCACGGAAGGTGTCGACGAAGCCGGCCTTGAGGAATGCGTCGAAGCCGGACCGCTCCTCGATCGTGAAGCCGTGGTTCCGGGCGTTCGCCTTGGGATGGGTCAGATCGATTTCGTTATGGGCCACGTTCAGGTCGCCACAGAAGATCACCGGCTTGGTTTCTTCCAGTCGGCTCAGGTATTCGAGGAAGGCCCGATCCCATTCCTGTCGGTAGGGAAGGCGGGTCAGTTCGCGCTGTGAGTTGGGGACGTAGACGTTCACCAACTGGAAGTCCTCATACTCGGCGGTCACGACGCGCCCCTCGGAGTCATGGGCCGGAAAACCGATGCCGGTCTTAACGCGGATCGGCCGTTGCCGGGTGAAGATGCAGGTGCCGGAATACCCCTTCTTCTCCGCGCTGGACCAGTGCGTGGTGTAGCCGCTCGGCCAGAGTTGTTCCACGTCCTCCGGGCGGGCCTTGGTTTCCTGCACGCACAGGATGTCCGGCGCCTCAGACGCCAGGAAATCCAGGAAGTTCTTCCGGAGCACGGCCCGGAGCCCATTTACGTTCCACGAGATCAACTTCACTTCCCGAGGCTAGCCAGCGCAGTTCCCCGATGCACGACCGACTCGTGCACCGCATCCGCAATGCTGCGCTCTCCAGATCCCGCCCTCTCAATGAGGCCGGGCGGAACGAAGTCGCAAGATTCCCGATTCCAGTTTGAAGCGGGCGGGCATTGAGGCCTCAAACTGGAGACTCTTCCGACAGCGGAGTTGCCAGGTTCCGTGGGGGTGGGAAGGCTCGGGTGCATGGCCCGCTCCAGATTGCGTGTTCTGTGGTTGTTGTCGTGCATCGCCCTGTTTCTGGGCAGATCGACTTCAGCCTGCGCCGCATCGGGACCGGTTGACGACACGACACGGCCGAACATCCTGATGATCGTCTCGGATGATCAGGCGTGGACCGACTATGGCTTCATGGGCAGTCGGGAGATTCGGACGCCCCATCTGGATCGGCTCGCTTCGGAGTCCCGATGGTTCACGCGCGGTTATGTTCCATCCAGTCTCTGTTGCCCGAGCCTGGCTTCGATCCTCACAGGCCGCTTTCCGCATCAGCACGGGATCACGGGAAATGATCCTCCGATCCCGCCTGCAGTGCCGGCAGCGCAGAAGTATCAGTCCGAGTCCTATCGACTGGGGCGGGCCCGGATGAATGAACGGATGGACCGGAGTCCGGCGCTGCCGCGGATACTGGCGGGAGCGGGGTATCGGTCGTTCCAATCGGGCAAATGGTGGCAGGGGCACTTCAGCCACGGCGGCTTCACGCACGGGATGACGCGGGGAGAAATGGCCGGTGTGGGAAGGCATGGAGACGAAGGACTGAAGATCGGGCGCGAGACGTTGCAGCCGATCCGGGACTTCCTCGATGAGGCGCAGCGCGACCGAAAGCCCTGGTTCGTCTGGTATGCGCCGATGATGCCGCACGATCCGCACACCCCGCCTGAGCGTTTCCTCGCGCGGCATCGGACGAACGCCCCATCCATCCATATCGCGCGCTACCGGGCCATGGTGGAGTGGTTTGATGAGACCTGTGGAGACCTGTTGTCCGATCTCGAAAGGCGGGGTCAGTCCACCAACACGGTGGTGGTCTACGTGACGGACAATGGGTGGATCCAGTCGCCCGACCATCCGCGGTATGCGCCCAAGTCCAAGCAGTCGCCGTACGACGGCGGATTGCGGACGCCGATCCTGATCCGGTGGCCGGGTCGGATCGCGCCGATGGCGATCGAGCGTCCGGTGAGTTCGGTGGATCTGTTCCCAACCTTGCTGAAGCTGGCCGGGGTGAAGGTGCCCAGGGACACGCCCGGCATCGACCTGATGAACGATCGGGCGGTGAGGGCGCGGGACGCGGTGTTCGGGGCGTGCTTTGCGCATGACATCCCGGATCTGGATCACCCGGAGCGTGGGCTTCGTTGGCGGTGGATGGTGCGGGACGGGTGGAAGTTGATCGTGCCGGACCCGGTGAACGAGGCGGGCGCCCAGATGGAGATCTACCGAGTCGTCGACGATCCCCACGAGACATCGAACCTTGCCGGAACGGAGTCGCGTCGAGTGCGGCAGATGGCGCGATCGCTCAACCGGTGGTGGCCGGGGCCGAAACGTTGAGTGCAGATTTCGCGACGGATCCGGCGGGCACGGGCGTGTTCCGGACGATGAAACGAATGAAGCTGCTTCCGATGTTGGGTGTGCTGGGTTGTCTGGGACTGGTGATGCCGACGATGCGGGCGCAAAGCGCGGCAGCGGATCCTGCGGCGGCGCAGACGGTGGACGGGCATCGGGAGTTCATCCTGCTTCCGCCGGAGGGGACGGAGGAAGATCTTGGGGCTCCCCAGATGGAACAGCGGTGACTAGCCTGAGCGGGTTGTCATGGCATTCCTTGAGTTTCGAGGCATCCGGAAGCGTTTTCCCGGAGTCCAGGCCCTGGACGACGTCAGCTTTGATGTCGAGGCGGGTTCGTGCCATGCGGTGATGGGAGAGAATGGCGCGGGCAAGAGCACGTTGGGAAAGATCCTGGCGGGCGTTTACCAAGCGGATGCCGGGGAGATCCGACTCGATGGGCGCCGGATCCAGCCCGCGACGCCACTGGAGGCACGGGCCTGTGGCGTGGCCATGGTGCATCAGGAGTTGGCCTTTTGTCCGAACCTCTCCGTGGCCGAGAACCTGTGCCTGGGATCCCTGCCAGCGCGGGCCGGGTGGCTGGACCGCGTCCGGCTTCGTGAACGGGCGGAAGCGATGCTTCGAGAGATCGGCGCGGAGTTCGATTCCGACCTGCCCGTGGGGAGCCTGTCGACCGGCCAGGAACAGTTGATCCAGATTGCGGCAGCGGTGGGTACCGGTGCTCGGGTGATTGTGATGGATGAACCCACGAGTTCGCTGTCGGTGGGCGAGAGCGAGAGGCTGTTCCAGTTGATTGGAATCCTGCGGGCCAGGGGGATCACCTTGTTGTATGTGTCGCATCGGATGGACGAGATCTACCGGCTCTGCAACGCGATCACGGTGTTCCGGGATGGCCGGCACGTGTCCACGCAGTCATCGGATTCGGTGCGGCCGGACCAGTTGATCCATCAGATGATCGGGCGGGACCTGGAAGTGACTGAGCCGGCGCACCTGGGGAAAGCCTTGGGTGAAGTCGTTTTGGAGGTCCGGGGATTGTCGTCGCCTGGGAGGTTCCGGGACGTGTCCTTCGGGTTGCGGCGGGGCGAGATCCTGGGATTTGCCGGTCTGGTGGGGGCGGGACGCAGCGAGGTGGCGCAAGCGTTGTTCGGGCTGGATCCGGCTGTGACGGGCGAAGTGGTTGTCCGGGGTCAGGTGCTTCCGAGGGGCAATCCCCAGGCGGCGTTGGCGGCTGGCATGGGACTGTTGCCGGAGGATCGCAAGCGGCAGGGTTTGGTGCTGACGATGAACTGCCGCGAAAACACCTCGTTGGCGATCCTTCCGCGGTTGGCGCGGCTTGGGTTCCTGGATCTGGGGCGGGAGCGGGGGTTGGCGGCCGAGTATATTGAACGGCTGCAGGTCAAGACACCGGACATGGACGCGTCGATCGCGGGACTTTCCGGCGGAAATCAGCAGAAGCTGGCTCTGGCGAAGTGGCTGGCGCGCGAGTGTGACATCCTGATCGTGGATGAGCCAACGCGGGGAGTGGACGTGGGAGCGAAGGCGGAGATCCATCGGATGCTGGACGAGTTGGCCTGCCAGGGTCTGGCCCTCATCCTGATATCCAGCGAACTCCCGGAGGTGATGGGACTGAGCCGCCGGATCCTGGTGATGCGCGGGGGGTCGGTGGTGGTGGATGTGCCGAGGGACCGGTTCAGCCAGGCGGGATTGATGCGGTGGATGGCAGGTGCGGAGTCCGGGGCAAAACCGGTACCAGAGATCGGCTCCGTGTGAGCGCGACCGGGGTGATCATCTTTCGATCGAGAGGAGCAGGACCGGCTTCCATCTCGCGGATGAAGCTTTCGTGCGGACCCCAATTGAGGTCGCCCAGGCGTTCCCATTCGGCGAGCCGCAGGCCGGTGGCCCGCTCGTAGGCGAGGTACACCAATTCGGAGCAGTAGATCTCATCGTCGCCGGGCGCGTAGCGGAAGTCGTAGGGACGACCCGTCAGGGAAATGAGTTCGCGGCGCAGGGCTTCGGTGCCTTCTGCGTTGAGGGACGCCGGGCGGTACACCTCAACCCGCGAGCCTCGACCTCGAACGATCCATTGCAGGTAGGGAGTCCAGCAGACGTCCCCGAGGGCCTCGACGACGTACCACCTTCCATCGCGCTGCATGAGGACGCCGCAGTGGGACCATGGACTGCGGGTCACGCCTTCGATGGCATCGACGAGGGGGCCGCGGGGCAGCGATTGGAAGACGACATCGCCCTCGTGCTTCTCCGTGGCGAGAGCCTGGGCGACAAGGTCGACGCGGGCGACCGTTCCCGCCGCGATGAGAATGAGAAGCAGTGCCCCGAGGCGGATCCGGGCGGCGACAGTGCGGGGAAGGATCTGGAGACGGGAGAGCATGTGCATGGAAACCTCCGGTGTTCGGAGGCTTGGACTGAACCAGGGGCCATGAGGCACGGGATTTTTCGCTGGCTGGCAATGGGGTGGGGCGAGACTCCGTCGAGCCGGGTTGGGCAGGTTTGAAGGCTCAAGTCCCAAGCGGGGGTTTGCGCCGTGGATCTTGGGGCTTGGTGCTTGCCCAGGGCTCGTGGGGACACTCGCCCCACCCCTGAGATTGGGGTAGGGGCGCGATGCCAACGATTCGCCCCAGACGTGAATGCGGGTTTGCCGAAGCCCTTGAACTTGGTCACCATAACCAAGTCTCGGTGTACCGGTGCCGACGGTTGGCGCGAGTGCCGTGACCTGTCATCAAAGTCCCCTTTCGAATGAGAACCACCACCTCCGGCCGGCAGCGCGGATTCACGCTGATCGAGCTCCTCGTCGTGATCGCCATCATCGCCATCCTGGCGGGGATGCTCCTGCCCGCGCTGTCGAAGGCAAAGCTGAAGGCCACCGCTGCGGCGTGTGCCAGCAATCAGAAGCAGTTGGTTCTGGCCTTCGCCCTGTATTCGACCGACTTCAACGACAACCTGGCGCCGACGGATACCTGGCGAAACAAGGCGGGCGTCAACGTGCCTCTGACCGGGGGTGGGTATTGGGCCGGGCCTACGCCAGACATTGCTTCGGGTATCAATCTCACCGAGGCGATGCGCCGCGTTCGGAACGGCCTCACCAACGGGCCAATGTGGGCGTATGCTTCGTCCCCGGGTGCCTACCACTGTCCCGGTGACCTCCGGGCCAAGCGGAAGCCGGGTGCCGGTTGGGCTTACGACAGTTATTCGAAGGCGAATGGCATGAATGGCATCCAGAGCTGGGAACCTGCCCAGCGCCCGTACGTCAAGGCCTCGGATGTCACCAGCCCCTCCGAATCCTTCGTGTTCATCGAGGAGTCGGATCCCCGCAATTCCAACCTCGGCACGTGGGTGTTGGCTGTGGCGACGCCCGGTTGGATCGATCCATTCGCCGTGTTCCACGGCAACTTCAGTACGTTCTCGTTCCAGGACGGCCACTATGAAGGGCACAAGTGGGTTGAGGCGCGCACGATCCAAGCCGCTCGCGACTCGGCGGTGGGCAAGTCGAGCTTCAATTGGGCTGGCGGCGGTCGGACCAACCCGGATTTCCGCTGGGTATGGAACAAGTACCGCTACGTGAACTGGAAGGAACTGCCCTGAGGCGGTGGATGGAAAGTCGGGTCCGTAAACTGCCACATACGATGACTGCTTAAGGGGTTCTCTCCCGACCCAGACCTCGCTCCCATGACAAGAACTACAAGTCGAACGATGGTCTGGAACCCTCTCTTTCGGGCTGCCGTGGCGCTATGGATGGTCGCCGCTTCGGCACTGGCGTTGGATGTTCCGAAGGGCAAGGTCGTACTGACCTTGATCGGCGGCATCGCAGACTCCAACGCGGCAGGGAAGAAGGCGGAGTTCGATATGGCGATGCTGGCAAAGCTACCCCAGCACAGCTTCAAGACCCGGACGCCGTGGCATGATGAGGTCCGCGAATACACCGGGCCACGCCTGCGGGACCTGCTGGCCGCGGTGAAGGCGGATGGAAAGGTGCTCAAGGCGATTGCACTCAATGACTATCAGGTCGAAATCCCTGCCGAAGATGCGGCGAAGTTTGATGTGATCGTGGCCCGATTGGCGGATGGAAAGCCGATGGCTATCCGAGACAAGGGGCCTCTTTTCATCATGTATCCCTTCGACACCACGGAGACCTTGCAGTCCCCGCTCTACTACAGCCGTGCCGCATGGCAGCTGAAAGCCATCGAGATCCAGTAGGGGTTCCTGGCCGGGCCGATGTGGGTGGCATTCCTTACCGGGCTTGGTTGGCCGGCATTGGAATCGTGCTGCTGCTGGCGTTTGCTGCCATTGCGTACCTCCATTACCGGCAGTTTGCGTTGCTCGAGAGAAAGGTGCAGTTCAAGGACGACTTCATCGCGTGGAGCTTCCACAAGCTTGAGAACGAGCAAATGCGGATGCAGGACATGGTCCGCGAACAGGTCCGCAGGCCGACTCCTGCCGGCTTCGATCTAGTCAAGGCCCGATACGAGATCTTCGTCAGCCGCATCGACATCATCCGCACGAACCGGACCCAGAATGTCCTTCCTGCGACCTCCGAGTACGTGTCCACGGTTCAGGCCCTGGATAGATTCGTGAACCGGATGGACCTATTTTTGGGGCAGGAAGCGAACTCGGAGCCGGATGTGGTTGGATGGGGCCGGATCCAGGACGAGGTCAATGGTCTGGAAGAACCGCTGCGAGCCCTTTCGATGTTCGCGTCGTATGAGATCGCCAAGCAGGTTCAGGATCGGAACGACGCCGTGCGCCAGCAACACCGGTTGGGGGTGTTGCTGACGGTGTTTCAGTGCGCGCTGACGCTGGTGTTTGCGGGGTTGGTCGTGTTGCAGGTCCGCCAGTTGGAGTCTCGGCGGCATGGGTTGGAGGTGCTGGCGAAGAACCTCAGGCAGGCTCAGGTTGAGGCGGACTCGGCGAATCAGGCCAAGAGCGATTTCCTGGCGAACATGAGCCACGAGCTCCGGACGCCTTTCCAAGGTATCCTCGGAATGCTCTCGCTGCTTCGGGACGCCCGTCTCGACGTGCAGCAAACGGATCTGGTGGATACGGCCACGGCTTCTGCAAAGCACCTGCTGGTCATCCTGAATGATCTCCTCGACATCTCAAAGCTGGAGTCAGGTCGGCTGGAGCTTCAGACAGAGTCTGTCGAATTGCCCGCGCTGATCCGAGCGGTGGAATCGCTGATGCACGCCCAGGCCATTTCCAAGAACCTCGGATTGACGATTACGGTGGAGTCCGATGTGCCGGAGTGGGTCGAGGCGGACCAGACCCGGCTGAAGCAGATCCTGTTCAACCTGATCGGCAATGCGGTCAAGTTCAGCGAAAAGGGCGAGGTTCGCGTTACGGTCTCGGCCGCCCCTCTTCCCGGTTCTCCCGACCTGAGGGATATCCGGTTCACCGTCGCCGACGAGGGAATCGGGATGGCTCCATTGACGATACAGCTTCTCTTCAAACGCTTCTCCCAAGGTGATTCGACGCGGGTCCGCCGCTTTGGCGGGACGGGACTGGGGTTGGAGATTTCCCAGCAACTGGCCCGACTGATGGGGGGCGACATTGAGGTTGAGAGCCGGTTGCACGTGGGCAGTACATTCACTGTTCGGATCCCGATGCGGATCGCGGCTCCGCCTGCACCGCCCAAGGCCGTTGCCTCCGCGGCTTCCGTGGGCAGGCTGCGGGTGCTTGTCTCCGAGGACAACCCGGTCAGTCGCAAGTTCCTGACGGCGCTGCTGACCCGCCTCGGTCATGACGGTATGTTGTGCGAAAACGGTAAGGTCGCGGTGGACGCTGCCACCACCGGTACGTTTGACGTCGTCCTCATGGACGTGCACACGCCGGTTATTGACGGGTTGGAGGCGACGCGGCGGATCCGGGCCCTTCCACCTCCCCGAAACAAGGTGATCATCATCGCACTGACAGCCGACGCCTTTGCCGAATCGAAGGATCGGGCGCGGAAGGCCGGGATGGACGATTTCTTAAGTAAACCAATCCAGACCTCAGACTTGACCAACATGCTGGCAAAACATTTCGGCAGGGAAACGGACCCGGCAGCCACCGTCCCGGCGGCGTCTGCCGACGCAACTCCGATGGCATCGGGTCCGGAGAACGGATCCGCGCCTCCGTTGGTCAACGAGGCCATCTCTGTGGACTTCATCGATGCGCTCAGTCTCGAGGTCTACGTCGATCTGGTGGTGGGTTTCTGCGACCCAGCCAACGCTTCGCTGGGCCGGCTTCGGAAGGCGATATCCGTTCAGGATACGCAAGGAGTGCGCGATGCGGTTCACGCGCTGCAGGGACCGGCGACGACCTTGGGTCTGTCGGCGTTGGCGGACTCGTTGGATCGGATCGACAAGCTTCCTTCGGTGGGATTTGAAGGTGCGGAAGCCTTGATGAAAGAGTTGGACGAGCGGTTCCTGGGCACGCGGCGACACGTGGTCGATCCGATGTGATCCGGACGGCGGGCGGTCATTTGACAGGGGTCGGACCGGCCAACGATGGTCGGCCATGCCCCAAACAACGGCCGAATTCTATTCCGGCTGGCTCGAGCGGACGCGCTCGGCCCCGATCCTCCAGGAAGACCAGACACCGCCTGAGCGTTGGATGCAGCATCTCTGGCGGCACCAGCGTCTGCGACGGGAGGCGCTGCAGACCACGGACGGAAGGCCGCTCGCTGTGCTGCATCCGGGATTCTGGAATCGGTCGGCCGGACCGGATTTCAAGGGAGCCATCCTTCAGTTGGGCGACGGCCCTTGCTGTCATGGAGACATCGAGATCGACGTGCATCCGGGCGGGTGGACGCAACATCGCCATGCAGGAAATCCGGCCTACCGGAAAGTCATCCTCCATGTCGTGTGGCAGGAAGCGGCGAATCCGGTTCGGCTTCCGGTTCTGGCGATGCGACCGCAACTGGATGCGCCGCTGTCGGAGTTGATCCCGTGGTTGCTGGGAGAGGCGCCGGGCCTGATTCCGGCGAATGTCCGGGGCGGGTGCGCCGGCCCGCTCCGGCGTCTCGACGCCGCTTCAATGGAGGCCCTGCTGGATCAGGCGGCGCGGCATCGGCTTTCCCGGAAAGCTTCAGAAATAGGGGCGCGTGCCCGGCACGTCGGGTGGATCCAGGCGCTCTGGGAAGGGCTTCTGGGTGGGCTCGGCTACCGGCATAACACGTGGCCGTTGCGGAGGATTGCCGAGCTGATCCCGTTGGCATCGGGAAACCCTCCGGAGGAGATCGAGGCCTTGCAGGCACGGTTGTTCGGCCTGGCCGGATTCCTCCCGGCCGATCTCAACCAACTCACCCCACCGTACGTCCGCCGGCTGTGGGATCACTGGTGGCATTGTCAGGACGAGTACGCACATCGGGTGCTTCCGGGGGAGAGTTGGCAACTGGGCGGCCTGCGGCCGGCCAACCATCCGCAGCGGAGACTGGCACTGGCTGGGCACTGGATCGCACGGCCTGATCTCGCGAACCGGATCGTCCGCGCGGTTTTGGAGAATCCGGTCGAAGACGCCCCGGAGGCGATGGCTGAGGTCCTTCGTCCAGGAGTCGATCCCTTCTGGGACGGACACTGGACGCTGGCTGGGAGGAGCGGTTCACCGAGTCCGCTGTTGGGACCAGCCCGGGTGACGGACCTGGCGGTGAACGTGGTCCTGCCGTGGTTGTGGTCCCGGGCCCGGCTCGCCACGGGCCAGGAGGCGGTGGATCGGGTCGAAGCCCGGTATTTTGGTTGGCCTGCCGGAGAGGACAATGCCGTGCTGCGGACGGCCCGGGAGCGGTTGATGGGACCCGAGCGCCGGCGCCTGCCTCGACGTGCAGCCATCCAGCAGGGACTGCTGCAGGTGTCAGATGACTTCTGCAGTGCGACTGATTCGCTGTGCGGAGGGTGCGGGTTCCCTGCGCTCGTCGAGGGGTGGCGGGATGGGCAAAAAAAAGAGCCGGGCGGAATGCCCGGCTCGATGCGGAATGGACTGTGAAGAAGCCTCAGTTCATGGCCGACGGCGCGTTGGTGTCGGCGCGGGGCTTGAAGGCTTCAGCGACGCTGCTCTTCTCCCACTCGCTGGTGAACCACTGGCCGAACGGGCTGCTCGACCGCCGGCTCCGGGCCTCGGCGATGAAGGCCGACAGTCCAGCCTTGATGGCCTCGTCGGAGACCTTCTTCCGTTCCTTGAGCGAGAGGACATACCCACCGTCGCGGGAAAGCGTGAAGCTGCTGGTTCCACCGGGTTCGAGGGCGAAAGCCGTGTCCTTCAGGGAACCGAGATCGGCGTAGGGCGGCAGGCCCGGGACCATCGTCATGGACAGGCTGAAGGCAGGCAGGTCGATGGCCTGAAGCTTCTGTTCAGCGGCAATGGTTGCGAACGTCTTTCCAGCGGCGATGCCGTTGGTGACCGCGTTGCGGAAAGCTTGGCCTGCGGAACGAGCAGCCTCGAGGGCCAGGCTGCGGCGGTAATCCTCCGTGACGCGGGGTTCGATGCTCTTGAGAGGCGGGATGACCGACGGGATGCGGGTGCGGATCGCGATGATGTAGGCCCCGTCGGCAGCGACGAGGGGTTCGCTGAACGGGCTGTCCGGCGTGAGGCGCTGGAGATCGTTGGCGAGGTCCTGAATGCCTTCCAGGCCCAGCGGACGTTCGCCGCGGACGAAGGGTTGGGTCATCTCGACGCGCATCTTCCGCTTGGCAGCGACGGCATCGAGGTTCTCAGCCTTGGCCGGCGAGATCTGTGCGAGTTCGTTGTAAACCTCGGTGGCGACCTGGGCGGCTTGTTCGGCGGCGTTGCCCTTGATGGCCTCGGCCTTCATGCGGGCAATCGCGGCGTCCTTGGAGAGGACGACGCCCTGATCGTCGACGAATGAGTTCGTCTTGCGGGAGGAGTAGGCCTGTTCGAGGCGCACCGCGAGGTCAGGCATCTTCGCCATTTCCGCTTCGGCGGTGGCCAGGTGGTTCGAGCCGGGAAACTTGATGTACGAGACAACCAGCTTCTCCTGGATCCGATAGTTCTGGGCGCGGTTGGTGTAGAACGTGCCGAGACCTTCCGGCGTGATCTTCACCGAGTTGAGGAAATTCGTGTTGATGAAGAAGACAGCACTGGCAACGGCCTCTTCGTTCTCGCGGCGGTAATCGGCCTCCGCCTCGCGCGGCGTAACGAGCGAATCGGGGATGGAGAGAAGACCCACGAGGGACGATTGCTCCACCTGACGGCGGAGGATGGCGAGGTAGTCGTCCTCGCGGGCGCCCATGTTCTTGAGGCGTTCCGCCAGGGCGGGGTAGGTGGACTGGCCGGTCGCGGGGTCCCGGAAAGCGTCGCGGATGACACTGGCGAGCACTTCGTCGTCAGCGATGACGCCCATGTTGTGCAACTTGTGGTCGATGAACGCCATCTGGGCCGCGGTGGCCTCCCGTTGGTCGTCGGTCATCGAGCGGGGTCGCTCCGACAGTTTGTCCTGGAGCAACAGTTGCCGGTAAGTCTGCTGGATCTCGTCCCGAGTCAGGTCCTTGCCATCCACGGCGCCGTACCGACCCTGTCCGCCGCCGAGCATGCTGACCAGCGAGGACTGGCTTTGCCCGCTCCACGCGACAAAGCTGACGATAACGGCGACCACGATGATCCACCAGAGGGCCGCCGAATGCTTGCGAATTGTGCCAATCATAGTGTCTGCCTTAGCTCGGAAACCTACCGGCCGGGATGAAAGCGGGTCAATGGGCGATTTGGATATCGATGGTGGTGGTGGGCGCATCTTGACGCTGCAACTGAGGCGAGGGGTGGGGCGAGGGGTGGGGCGAGTGTCCTCACGAGCCGTGAGGGAGCACCAAGTCTCAAGATTCGATTTTCAAGCCCCTTGACCTTTGAACCTGCCCCCGCCCGGCTCGATGGAGTCTTGCCCCACCCCGGAATCTGGGCCTGGGGAAAAAGGAAGGGGCCGGCAATGTGCCGGCCCCTTCGTGCGATTGGCCCGGAATCTTCCGGGGGATTCTTGCCTAGTTGGCGGCCGTTTCGGCGGAACCCAGTTTCCGGATGGTGCCGATGACTTCGGAGCGGACCTCGGTGCCGTCAGAGGCCTTGACGGAGTACTTCACGCTGAACTGATCGGCGGGCTGCAGGCCTGGGACGGTCAGGAAGACGCTTCGGCCGTCGGCCGAGACCTTTGCGGCGGTGACCTCGAGCTTGTCGTGACCCTTCTTGCCAGGGGTGGCGACGGACAGTTCGTCCGAGCCGTAGCCGCCCGAGTATCGGTAATTCCAGAGCTCGACCGCGTAGCCGGAGGCATCCGACGCGCTGGCCGACTCGAGGGGGGAGCTGAAGGTCAGCCGGATGCCGTTCTTGGCGACGTGGGCCTTGACGGGCATGTGGACGGTCTTTCCGGTGTAGCGGACGCGGAAAAAGCCGCCATCGCGGGTGGCAGCGTTCTGCCAGCCCTTGAGGCCGCAGACGTAGAGTTGGCCGTCCTTGGGATTGAAGCGTCCGCGCATGACGCCGCTGGCGAACTTCAGGTTGAAGGGAACCATCGAGGCCTGAACATCGCCGTCGACCTGATCCATCAGGACGCCGTAGAGCAGGCACTTGCCGTAGCTCATGAACAGGGGGGCGCCCTTCCAGGGGCCCCACTTGTCGCTGGTCACGTAGACCTGGCCACCGCTGGAGTTGTCCCACCGCATGGGCAGCCAGCAGATGGGGGTGTCGTAGGAGGTCGGGATGGGCATGTTGCCGTCCCAGCCCTTGAGCCCGGCGGCCTTGCGGGCCTCGGGATCGCTCGGATTGACGCGGATTTCGCGGCCATCCGGGTACTTCAGCGTCAGTTCCCGCTGCGCGGCCGGAACCATGCCCATGAAGGAGCCTTGCTTGACCAGGTTCAGCTTCGAGGACGGCATCCAGTGGCCTTGGTTGTCGCCGACGAGGACCGTGTCATCGGGGCCGACCGTCATGCCGTTGGGAGCGCGGAGGCCGGTGGCGAAGACCTCCATCTTCTTTCCGTCCGGGGAAACCTTCAGGATGGTGCCCTGGTGGGGCGAGCTGACGGACGGTTCCCAGGGAGCGCCCTTGGCGTAAAAGAAGTTGCCCTTGGAGTCCGTATGCAGGTCGAGAACGAACTCGTGGTAGTTCGCCGTGACGACGGTGTCGTTGTTGAAGTTCTCATACAGGTCGGCTTCCCCGTCGCCATTGAGGTCCTTGAGGCGGGTGATCTGATCGCGACCGGCGACATAGATGTCGCCTTTGACGACCTTCAGTCCCAACGGCTGGAACAGGCCCGTGGCGTAGCGCTTCCACTTCAGTTCCGAGAGGTTCTCGTTGAGTCCGGACACGATCCAGACATCGCCGTGGAAGGCGCAGATGGCTGCGCGGCCGTCCGGCAGGAAGTCAAACCCGCCCCAGAACGTCCGGGTGTTGTAGACGTTCGGGAACGGTTCGGTGATGGAGTCGACGACGTACGGGCCGTCCTCGGTTCCGGTCTTCCCTTGGGTGGTGATCGGGGTTGTCCAACGGGCGGGTCCACCCTTGGTCCAGATGGAGGGGGACTCGACCTTGACTGAGCGGAGGGCGACGAAGGTGGCGGGTGAACCGGAGGCAGAGAGCCCGACGCGATAAGCCTTGCGGGTGGCGGGCTTGCCCAGCTTCAGCAAGAGCCGACCGTCGCCAGCCGTCTGGAGGGTGGTTCCCTTGGGAAGGTCCTGTCCGGCGATCGAAAGCGATTTGCCGTTGGCCAACGCGACGGAAACGGGGCCCTGAGCGCCCTCGAGGGACGAATTGACGGATCCCTGGACATTGTCGGCGAGGACGACCGTGACCGGTCCGGCGGCCTTCTGGAACTCGAAGGTCCGGGTAAAGACGGTCTGTCCTTCGATGACCTCCACGCCGGGTGCTTCGAGAACAACGGCCTGTCCGACACTGTACTTGAGTACGACGTGGTCCCCGTGGACGTAGACTCCCTCGTGCTGGGCCCAGTCCTTGGGAAGCGGGCCCTGATGCGTCGTGCGGGGATCGGAGGCATCGGCGTGGGAGGCAATCCAGCCCGGTAGGTTTCCGAGGCTGAATGCCGGTTCACCCTTCACGGACGGCGGCGGCGGCCACTCGATCTTCGTAAGTGTGTTGCCGAACTCCAGAAAGTCTCCCGACCATGCGGCGGCCATCCGCAGCGTATCGAGGTCGTAGATGACGTGGTTCCGTTTGTCGGCTCCGAGGGAGATGGCGAGGCCCTTCATGGCAGCGGGCCTGTCCTTCCCCAGCATCACGGTTCCGGACCAGAAGGGTCCGCGGGCGGGTTCATCTGCCGGATTGGCGGCCTGACCCAGCCAGGTCATTCCCAGCAGCAGGAGGGATCCAGCCTGTCGCCAGATCCAGGGAGTTCGATGGTTTTGCATGTGCTCGTGGTATCGGGAACATGCTTGGCCAACCGGGGGCAGCCGGCAAGCCATGCTTGTTCCGCTCGAGGGGATGGCTGGAAAAGGGATGGGACTCCGTCGAGCCGTGTCGGAGTTTGAAGTTTTCAGTTTCAAGTTTGAAGCACCCGACCGGCCTTGAAACTTGAATCTTGGAACTCTGCAACGGCTCGTGAGGACACTCGCCTCACCCCTCGGAGTCGGGGTCGTTTCGAGGTGCGCCCGGAATGGGGCGCCCCCTGAATTCGGGATGGCATTCGAACGGGGCACTCCGCAGACTGTGTCCAGTCTCAACAATTATTTGCATGCGTTGTCGACGAATCCATCCCGGGCCCGCCGGTTTCACCCTGATCGAACTGCTCGTGGTGATCGCGATCATCGCAATTCTGGCAGGAATGCTCCTGCCGGCGTTGTCGAAGGCGAAGACCAAGGCTCAGGGCATCGCATGCCTCAGCAACCTCAAGCAACTGCAACTCGGGTTCCACCTGTACGCGGGGGACAACCGGGACGCCCTCGTCCAACCGGGAAACAGTGGCAATGAACTCTATTCGTGGGTTCAGGGTTGGATCGATTTCAACCCGGGCAACCCCGACAACACGAACACGACCCAACTGCTGGACCGCAAGAAGGCCGCTTTCGCGCCGTACCTTCAGAGCGCCGGGGTCTACAAGTGTCCAGCAGACCGGAGCTTCGTCACCATCCGTGGCTCTCGGCATTCCCGGGTCCGGTCCATGGGCATGAATCAGGCGATCGGGGGGCCGGGACCGTGGCTCAAGCCGGGCGGTTCCATGGATGAGAACCAGAAGGTGTACCGGGTCTTCAAGAAGGAGTCCGACCTGTCTGGACCCGGCCCGGCAAACGTCTATGTCCTGCTGGACGAACATCCGGATTCGATCAATGCAGGCGGCTTCGCGAACACGATGGTCGAAGCGGCCAGCGGGGCCCGGATCGTTGACTTCCCGGCGAGCTACCATAATGGGGCGGCGGGCCTCTCCTTTGCAGATGGTCATGCCGAGATCCGGCGTTGGGTGGACGTGCGGACGAAGCCCCCCGCGAAGTACAACAACAGCCTGCAGCTCAACATCGCCAGCCCCAACAACGCCGACATGATCTGGTTGTCCGAACGGACGAGCATCAAGAACTGAGCAGGCTTCCCCCCTTTCCTTCCCTTCACGTCGACGATCCGGACCCGCCATGAAATTGTCTATATCCGCCCGCAACCGAGCCCGAGCGGGCGCCTTCACGCTGATCGAGCTTCTGGTGGTCATCGCGATCATCGCGATCCTTGCGGGAATGCTCCTGCCGGCGTTGTCGAAAGCGAAGAGCAAGGCCTTGTCGACCGCCTGCATCAACAACTGCAAGCAGATGGCCATTGCCACCCGGTTGTACGCCCAGGACTACAACGGCCGCTTTCCGTGGACGTTCAGCCTCGTGGGCAACCAGCAGGACCGGAAGTCCTGGTACAACTACATCATGCCCTACCAGCAGGCGAAGAAGGTCCTGCTCTGCCCGGTCCGCCCCAAGCGGGTCGGCGTCAAGTCATCCACCTCCGGCCCGTTCCTGGTCACCGCCGAGGGTGAGATCGCCTACCCGGTGGATGGGACGGTGGGCAATTATGGCGCGAACTTCCGGTTGGGCGGCTGCTGGTGGCCCGGAACCTGGGAATACAAGGGGATCACCGAGGACTTCGTCCGGAATCCGTCGGGTACCGTGCATCTCAGCGACGGCGGCGTGGCCGCGACCAACACCAAGGATCCGCAACGTTCGGTCACTGCCACCTCCAAGAAAAAGCCCGGGTGCTGGATCGTGCATGATCCGGGCAATGATGCTCCGTGCACGGGTTGCGTCGCTTCGCCCGATGACCCGAACTGGGGCGGACCCGATCCGCGCCATGACACTCGGTCCAACATCCTCTTCGTCGACGGCCACACCGAGACCCTGCGGCCCAACCAGTGGTACTACGCCGGGACGCCTTTCCTGGATCCGGCCCGGGGCGGTCCCTGAGGACCGATCGGCCATTTCGGCTGTTCACGGGCGGCACATCCGTTCGGGAAGTCGTGCCGAGCCTGCCGGCGTCGTCGCAGCCGCCCATCCCCCCCGCCAAACACTTTGACGGTAATCCCTCCGTTTCCTAGCTTCCCGCCCGCTCGCAATAAGGCCTTTCATGATCAGTCTGCTCATCAAGAAGATCTTCGGCTCCAGCAACGACCGTGAGGTTCGTCGCCTCCGGCAGGTCGTAACGAAGATCAACGAGTTCGGAAAACAGCTCGAATCGCTGCCGGACGACGCCCTCCGCGCCAAGACCGCCGAATGGAAGGCCAAGCTCGCGCCCATCGAGGACAACGCTGAACTCCGGGTTGAACTGGACGCCATCCTTCCCGAGGCATTCGCCGTGGTCCGCGATGCCTGCCGCCGACTGAACGGCACGAAAGTCGTCGTGCGGGGGCACGAGCTCCCTTGGGCGATGATTCCGTTCGACGTGCAGTTGATCGGTGGCATGGCGCTGCATTCCGGCAAGATCGCCGAAATGGCCACCGGCGAAGGCAAGACCCTCGTCGCGACCCTCCCCGTCTACCTCAACGCACTCACCGGTCGGGGAGTCCATGTCGTCACGGTCAATGACTACCTCGCTTCCCGTGACTCGGAGTGGATGGGGCACGTCTACAAGTTCCTTGGCCTGACGGTCGGCTGCATCCTCCACGATCAGCCGCCTTCCTTGCGTCGCGAGATGTACGCCCAGGACATCACTTACGGGACGAATGCCGAGTTCGGGTTCGACTACCTCCGCGACAACGGCATGGCCACCCGCAAGGAGGAGCAGGTTCAGCGCGGCCATTACTTCGCAATCGTCGACGAGGTTGACTCCATCCTGATCGATGAGGCGCGGACGCCCCTGATCATCTCCGGCCCCGCCGTGGTCTCGGTCGAGCACAAGTTCCGCGAGTACCGGGATCAGGTGGCCCAACTGGTCCAGGCGCAGTCCGAGCTGTGCGGACGCTTCATCCGGGAGGCCGAACCCCTCCTCAAGAAGGCACGCCCCGACGACGGGTCGAATCCCCCCAAGGATGCCGACCAGATCGAGTACCAGGCCGGTCTGTTGCTGTACCGGGTCAAGCTCGGTCAGCCCCGCTCCGAGGCGTTGGCTCGCGTTTTCGAGGAACCGCGCAACCAGCAGCTCGTCCAGCGCGTCGAAGGCCTGCTGCTCGCCGACCAATCCAAAAAGGATCTTTACGCTCAGAAGGAAGAGCTCTTCTTCGCCATCGAGGAGAAATCCCATGAGGCCGATCTCACGGAAAAGGGACGCGCCTACATGTCGCCCTCGGATCCGGACGGGTTCGTGATGCCGGACCTCCCGACGCTTTACCATCAGATCGACACCGGTGCCGAAGCGGATCCGCGCAAGCGGATGGAAGCCAAGGCGAAGATCCAGGCCGAGTTCGAGGAGCGGGCTTCCACGATTCACGCGATCTCGCAGCTGCTCCGCGCCTACTGCCTTTACCAGAAGGACGTCCAGTACGTGGTTCAGGACAACAAGGTCATCATCGTCGATGAGCACACGGGCCGTCCGATGGCAGGCCGGCGTTGGAGCGACGGCCTGCATCAGGCGGTCGAGGCGAAGGAGGAGGTCGAGATCGAGCGCGAGACGCAGACCCTGGCGACCATCACGATCCAGAACTACTTCCGTCTCTACACCAAGCTGGCCGGCATGACCGGCACCGCCGAGACCGAAGCGCAGGAGTTCTTCGACATCTACAAGCTCGGCGTCCTCACGATCCCGTCGAATCGTCCATGCATCCGCAAGGACTCGCACGACACCGTCTACAAGACCCGGCGCGAGAAGTTCCAGGCCGTCATCAACGAGATCAAGAAGCTCAATGCCGAGGGGCGTCCGGTCCTCGTGGGAACGATCTCCGTCGAGACCTCGGAAATGCTCGCGCGCGCCCTCAAGAAGGAGGGGATTCCGCACGCCGTCCTCAACGCCAAGTTCCACCAGCAGGAGGCCGAGATCGTCTCGAATGCTGGCCAGCGCGGGGCGGTGACGATCGCAACGAACATGGCCGGACGCGGTACCGACATCAAACTGGGGGCCGGCGTCGCCGAGGTCGGCGGACTCCACGTGCTCGCCACCGAACGGCACGAGTCGCGCCGGATCGATCGTCAGCTCCGCGGCCGTTGCTCGCGTCAGGGTGATCCCGGTTCCTCCCACTTCTTCATCTCGCTCGAGGATGACCTCATGCGCATGTTCGGATCCGAGAAGATCGCGAAGTACATGGAGAGGATGGGGCTTGAGGAAGGGCAGGAGCTGGAGCATCCGCTCCTGAACCGCTCGATCGAGCAGGCCCAGAAGCGCGTCGAACAGCACAACTTCCAGATGCGCAAACGCGTGCTGGAATACGACGACGTCATGAACAAGCAGCGCGAGGTCGTCTATGGCTTCCGCAATGAGATCATCCGTTCGGACGATGTGCGCGACCGGTTGATGGACATCCTCGAAGATGTCGTGTTGGCCAAGGTCCAGGAATTCACCAGCTCCGACACCGATGCGTCCGAGTGGAACCTGCGCGGCCTGGCCGACTGGGTGAACCTGAACTTCCCGGTGGGAATGGCCGAAGACGAGCTGCCGAAGGTTGCCCGGAGCGGTCGCGAACTGCCGGTGGCGGGTTCGCTGTACGACGGTCTCAAGGAAGGCCAGTTCGCGCTGGTGTCGCATGTCGGGCAGGCCATCCGGGAAGCCTACAACCTGAAGGTCAGCTTCGAACGTCCGGAGGCCCTGGCCTCGGTTGAGCGCTACACGATCCTCTCGGCGATCGACCGCTTGTGGCAGGAGCACCTCTACTCGATGGACTCGCTCCGGTCTTCCATCGTGCTGCGGGCCTACGGTCAGCGCGACCCGCTGATCGAGTACAAGGCGGAGGCGTTCAAGTTGTTCGACGAACTCATGGTCAACATCAAGACCGAGATCTGTCACAACATCTTCCGGTCGGCCTCGAGCCTGATGGCCTTCGAGCAGTTCCTCGTGAACCTGCCCAAGCTGCAGGTCCATCAGTCGGTCACGGCCTTCGGCGGCGACACCTCGGGCGCGGATCCGCTCCCCGGCAACGACCCGGCCAGCGGTGGTCAGATGGTCTCCGAAGCCGCGGCTGCGCTGGAGAAGGCCAAGCCTGTTCGGGGAACGCCCCGCGTGGGCCGCAATGACGCCTGCCCCTGCGGCAGCGGCAAGAAGTACAAGTCCTGCTGCGGACAGTAGGGTGTATCGGCAACCTGCCCCCAACGAGGGGCGGGTGTCGTCACGAGCCGATCTTGGCCTTGGCTGGGGGGCGGGGTTGCCAGAAGCGCATCCGTCGCCAACCCGTTTTGCGTGGGGGCTTCACCTGAGTGGCCATATCCGTCGTTCTCATCGGCGGGCATTCTGATACAAGCTGGCCCAACCTCCGAACTCACCCAGCCATGCTGACCCCCGAAACCGCCGCTCTTGCCCTCGCGATCGCACGTGGCCTCATCAAGCTCGCCGGCCGCATGGATGCCCTCGTGGCGGAGGCGGCCGCGGTGGACGGGCCGTTGCTCATCCCGCTGCCGCCCTTCGTCCCCGGTCCGCCGTATTCGGCCATGGTCAAGGAGCTGAGGAAGGTGGAGACCGGGACGGCGAATCTCTCGCCGGATCCGCTCCGATCGTTCCGGAAGGCCCTGAACGAAACCCTCGCCGAGGCGGCCGCCGCAACCGATGACCAGCTCTATGGCAAGCTTCTCGGCTTCTACCGGAAGGTGGCCCCCGCCAAGGCGGACCCAGCCCCCATCGACCCGAACCAGGAATACCTCAAGGAACTCCGCCGTCGGCTCGGCACCCTGAACTGGGAGGATCCGGATCTCCTCCAGGCCGCCTTCGTCGTGTCGGCGGGTCGCGACCGTCGCGAAGTCGGTTATGCCGCCCGGCTCGGCCTGCTCATCGTCGATGTCCTTGCCGAGTTCGGTGCGGAGAACACGGGATTGTTCGTCCGCGACCCCAAGGTCGCCGAGCTCGTGTCCGCCGTACTGACGCGATTCGCGAAGCCCGAGCTGGAGACCTTCGAGCAGTGGAGTCCGTTCCTGCGTCACGCCCTGAGCTCGACCCTCAATGGCATGCTCGACGCCCGGGGCGCCATCCAGGGCCACAGTGCCTGGCTCGATGCGGTTCTCGTGGCGCTGGCCCGTGCCCGGGACAAGGCGTCCCAGCCGGATGATTTCCTCGTGGGCCTGCTCCAGGGTGATGGCTACCGCGTCCTCATTACGGAAGGCCTGCGAACCGCCGCGGAAAAGCTGGGCGACGCCGGCGCGGATCGATTCGGCGCCATCGTCTCCGACGTCCTTCTGGTCGCTGTTCCCATGGTGGAAGCGGACGATGCGGGATTCGGTGAGTTCTTCCGCGCTCATTGGGCGGACCTGATGCGGGCTGGCGTCCACTCGGTCGTCGAGCACGGGCCGGAGCTCCTTGCGTCGACGTCGCCCATCCTTCGCGAAACGTTGATCGGGATGCTCTCGGCCGTGGCGGCCTCCGACGAGGATGTCTCCGTCCTGTCGAGCGACACGGTTTTGCGGATGGCGGAGGGTGCCCTCGCGGCCGTGGCCTCCAATCCCGACTTGCTCAAGGCCTCCATCCGGGAGCCTTGGTTGGCTGCGTTGGTCGGATCCGTTGCCGGCACCCTTTCCAACCGAACGATCCGGGAGATGTTCAGCCCGCACGGGCTTGAATCGATCGTCCAGGAGGCGCTCCGGACCTTTGCCGCCCATCCGGAGCTGATCCTGCCGCAGGACGAGGGTGTCGCATTCGATATCGTCGCCTCGATCCTGAAGGCTGTTGCCAAGGCCGAAAGCCTGGCGCTGCGACCGCTCGCGACCGCGTCCGTTACCGCCGCCCTCGAAGGTCTGACCCGTCATCCGGAGTTGGTCGGTTCGGAGTACGGCACCTATGTCTCGGCCACGGCAGGAGCGCTGGCGAAGCGGGTCGCGGCCCGGTCGATCTCCAGTGTCCAGGCGGCCGACCTGGCGAAGGTCATCGTCGATACGACCCTGCGGAATCCGACGCTGTTCGCACGTTGGAAGGACGATGTAGCGACCCGGGTTGTCGAGACGGTGTTGGCGGCAACGGGTGGGGATCCGCAGCGTCTGGTTGCGGGGACTGCAGAGGTGGAGTTGACGCGACGCGTCCTGGTGGCTTTCGCGCGGCACGGAATGGGTTTCGTGGAGAATCGGACACTCCAGGACCTCGTGGCTCAACTGGCGAAGGTTCTGGAGTCTGGACTCGCGCGCGCCGGCAAGGAGTTGGGCCGTCGCCTGGACCATCCGGAGGTTCCGGTCGTGATTGGGGAACTCGTCGTGAAGCTGCTCCGCGGCGAGCTGGGGGACATCGATCCGGAGAGCGAGAATTTCAAGAAGGCGTTCAGCGCACTGGCGGATTCCCTGCCGGGGCGCGCCTGAGGAAATCCATCCCCGACTCCCTTCATGCAACCCAATCATTCAAACTTCGCGATCCGCAGTACCCGTCGGGTCTGGACCGGCGTGTTTGCACTCCTGGTGGCCATGTTTCTGGCCTCCGGCTGCGCTTCCACCCGCCAGGTTCGTGAGATCGTTGCCAATTCGAACGCATCAGCACTTCAAGCGACCCTGGGCGTCTCCGACTTCGGGAGCAGGCCGCCGCCGGGCGTCGATCCCATCCAGGCGATCGACATCTTCATCAGCGGTCACACCAACCAACCGAAGACGGTGGCGGCGCTTCGGATCCGACAGGCCATGCTGTTGCTGGGACAGAAGCGCTTCAACCTGGCCGAGGCCGCGTTCAACGAAGCTCGCCCCGAGCACCTCGTTTCCGCGCGCGACATCGCGCTCAAACGGTTGGCCGGCGATCTCGTCTGGTATCATCGCAACAGCACGAACTCGTCCCTCGACAGTGCCCGGGCCGAAACGGCCCTGGCTGCATTCTTCTCGGTCACCTCGGACCTCGCCGCCTCGGTTCGGCAGGGTGCCGTCGAAAACGAAGAAGTCCGGGATCGCCTCTCCGAGATCCGGACCCAACTCGCGCTGACCCTCGCCAAGCGAGCCCCCACCGACGAACTCCGCCGCCAGCGGATCGAGGAAGCCATCAACACCCACGCATCCAACTGCCTGTCGGCCGCCGACACGGCCGCCATCCGGAGCGAGGCTGCGTGGAGCGATCCGGCCATCACCGCCGCCATCAAACGACGCGCGGGCGCCGTCACACCCATCGCCGAGGCTCGGCGCCTCTCCGCCGACCTGAACCCGAAACCCCGGTTTCAATCGCCGGATCTCCAGTTCCTCATCACCGGGCCGTAATCCGACTGGAACCGATCGAACCGTCGCGGGAGGCCCCCGGATGTCCGGCCGCCCGGGATCCCCCTTGCCGCATGCCCGGCGTCCCGGGATGCTCGCCGCGTATTCCTTGAGGACACTGCATCTCCATCTGCTTCGACAGACCGTGGCCACGCTGCTGGTTACGGTGGCGGTCTTCACCTTCATCCTGTTGCTCGGAAACGTGCTCAAGGACGTCCTCGACCTGTTGGCCAGCGGTCGGGCAACACCCTCGATCGTGATGCGGGCGATCCTCCTGCTGATCCCGTTCGCCGTGGCGTTCGCGCTGCCCATCGGGATGCTCACAGCTTCGTTGCTGGTGTTTGGGCGGTTGAGTGCCGACGGCGAGATCACGGCCATCCGTTCCGGCGGGATCAGCCTGGTGGCCGCCGCCGCCCCGGTGGTCGGGTTGAGCGTGCTCTTGAGTGGCGTCTGCGGATGGTTCAACGGCTACGTGGCACCGGCCAGCCGGGTTGCCTTCAAGCAACTGCAACAAGAGGCCATCCGGGCCAAGGGCTTCGCCGGCTTCGCCTCGGGGCGTTACCTGGATTTTGGATCGCTCACCCTCTACGCGAGGGAAGCTTCCGGGACCAATCTGAGCGAGGTGTTGGTGTATCAGGTTGTGGGCGGACGCCGGATGCTCGACCTGTGGGCCCCGGAGGCGAACTTCAGTCTGGATTCGAACGGCTGGCCGAATCACCTGACACTCCGGAACGCCCAAGGCCTGGCGCAGCTGAATCCGATCTACGCCGCCGAATGGTCGACGAACCTGACGTTGCTCAGGCCCGACGCGTTGGTGACGCCGAAGCCTTCGGAAATGACCTTCCCGCAGTTGCGCACCGAGCTGGAGCGACGCCGTGGGGCCGGTGAGCCGGTGACGCCGATCCTCGTGCAGTTGCATCGTCAGGTCGCCTTCAGCTTCGCCTGTGTCGGCTTCACGATGGTCGGCATCCCGTTGGGCCTGCGCGCGCATCGGCGCGAGACGAACATCGGACTGGCGATCGCCCTGGCTCTCCTGTTCGCTTACTACGCCTTCATCATCCTCGGCCAAGCCCTCGAGACGCGGGAGGCGGCGTGGCCCCATCTGATCCTCTGGATCCCGAACTTCCTCTTCCAGGGCGTCGGCGCCTGGATGCTCTACCGCGCCGACCAGGGCCCCCGTTGATTTCCTGCGAACCGAAATCCATCCATGAACCTGACCTTCCCGGAACCTTGGTGCACTCGGCTTCAGTCCACCGGAGCTGTTGCCGTCGTCATCATCGATGAACCGCGCCACGCCGAACCGTTGGCTGCGGCGCTGCTCGAAGGCGGTATCGACCTGATCGAGCTCACCCTGCGTACGCCCTCTGCCCTCGAAGGTATCCGTCGTATCCGACAAGCGTTTCCGACGGTGGGCATCGGCGCAGGAACATTGCTCGAACCCGCCCAGGTCCAGGCGGCCGTCGAAGCGGGTGCGACCTTCGGCGTGGCGCCCGGACTCAACCCGGACGTCGTCCGCGCTGCCCGGGATTGCGGCCTGCCCTTCGCCCCGGGCGTGTGCACGCCATCCGAGATCGAGCGGGCGCTGGGCCTCGGTTGCGGGTTGTTGAAGTACTTTCCTGCGGAAACCCTCGGTGGCGCGCGCCACCTGCGCATCACGACATCGCCGTTTTCGCACCTGGGTGTCCGGTACATGCCGCTCGGCGGCATCACGCTCCAGACGGCCGAATCCTACCTGCGCGAACCTTCCGTCATCGCCCTGGGCGGATCCTGGATCGCGCCCCGGGAACTGATCACCGGCGGCAACTGGGGATTGATCCGCGAGAATGCCCGGGCCGTCCGGGAGATGGTCGACAACCTCCGCAAGCCCCGCACCGCATGAAGCCCATTGTTGCCTTTGGCGAGATCATGGGCCGGGTCGCCATGCCCGGCTTCCGCCGGTTCAGCCAGTGCATGCCCGGCAACGTCGAGTTCGAGTTCGCCGGTGCCGAGGCCAACGTCGTCCGCTCCCTCGCCGATCTTGGTCTTCCGACCGCCTTCGTCACGGCCCTTCCCCAGAACGAGCTGGGCGACGCCTGCATCGCCAGCCTCCGCAGCAACGGCGTCGATACGCGCCACATCCTGCGTCCCGAGGCCGGGCGGCTTGGGTTGTACTTCCTCGAGAAGGGTGCCGCCCAACGCGCCGGCACCGTGGTCTATGACCGCGAAGGGAGCTCGATCGCCGTGACGCCCGCTTCGGCCTATCCCTGGAAGGAGATCCTCTCGGACGCGGGCTGGCTGCACCTCACCGGGATCACCCCTGCGCTCTCGGCCGCCGCCGCCGCCGCCAACCTCGCCGCCGCCCGCACCGCCCACGAACTCGGCGTTCCCGTTTCCTGCGACCTGAACTTCCGCTCGAAGCTCTTCCGCTGGGAATCCGGCACCGCCCCGCGCTCTCTCGCCAACCGTCTGATGCGCGAGGTCCTGCCTTTCGCCACCCACTTCGTCGGTGGACGCGAGGACGCCGCCGAGATGATGGGAATCCGCCCCCGCACGCCGCCGGCGTCCGGCGATGCTCCCGACCTGAACGCCACGCTCGACGTCGCGCGCCAGTTGCACGAGCTGTTCCCGAACCTTCGCACGATCGCGATCACGCTCCGGCAGACGGTGACGGCGTCGCACCATCTGTGGGGTGGCTTTCTCTACGACACCGCCAGCGCCCAGGCCTTCCACGCACCGGTCGCGCAGGATGGTTCGTTCGCTCCCTACGCCATCACCCATATCGTCGACCGCGTGGGCACCGGCGACGCTTTCTCCGCCGGGCTGCTCTTCTGCCTCAACACGCCCGGCATGGATTCACCAGAGACCGCCCTCCGCTTCGCCACCGCCGCTTCCTGCCTCGCCCACTCCATTGAAGGCGACGCCAACCGCTGCACCCGTGCCGAGATCGAAGCGCTGATGAGCGGCAGTGGTTCGTTCCGGGTGCGGAGGTAAAGGCACCCTTCATCCCCTGCATGAAGCGGGGCGGCGACGTCCTCGTCGCCTTTGGAAAGGGCATGGGAGGGCAACGAGGACGTTGCCGTCCCGTTCCAGATGCTGGTGGCGTACCCGAACGCCGACTCGAAGGTGCCGGAGAAAGTCCGCAACGCACTTCAGGACGCGCCATTGAAAGTTTGAAGCCGGAGCCGGCCTTGAAACTTGGGACTCCCCGACCGGCTCGTGAGGACACTCGCCCCACCTTGCACTGTGGTCCGTGTCAAGGGGCGCCGTTCCCCCACTCCAACCCGGATCAAAACTTGAAACTGGGCGGTCTGGCCACATGCTCTGTCACGATGTTCGACCGGCGCCGCCCAACTGTTTCCTTTCGCACCCTTGCCGCCCTGTGCCTGGCCTGCACTGCGTTGCAGGCGGCCAATGAGGATAACGGTGCGACGAACCGATTCGGCTTCACGGGCCCTGAGATCTTCCCGATCGACATCGGCACCGGATTCCTCCGCACGGCGGACCTCGATGGCGACGGGCGCAACGACCTCATCGTCGTCAACAATTCCCGCTCGAAGCTCACGCTCCTCTACAACCAGACCGGCCTCACCAACGTGCCGGTGAAGAAGACTGTCGCCGGGCGACGCGACGTGAACGAGTTGCCTTCGGACGCGCGCTTCCGCGTGGAGAGCATTTCGTCCGAGAAGCGCATCTCGAGCCTGATCGTGGAGGATCTGAACGGCGACAAGCGTCCGGACCTCGCCTACTTCGGCGAGCCGAAGGAACTGGTCATCCAATTCAACGAAGGCACGAACACGTGGTCGGCCCCGAAGCGGTTCGACCTGGGAGACGGTCTGCTCGATGCCAATGCGCTGACCAGCGGGGACATCAATGGCGACGGGCGTCCGGACGTCCTGCTTCTCGCCGAGAAGCACATCCACGTGCTCCTGCAAAAGCCCGACCGAAGCCTCGCCGAGCCCGAGAAGCTTCCCTACACCGGCACGGTCAAGGCCGTTCAGGTCCTCGACGTGAATGGCGACGGTCGCAATGACCTGCTCCTCGTGAACTGGGATCATCCGAACCCGTTCCGTTTCCGTCTCCAGGACGCAGCGGGTCAGTTGGGGCCCGAGGTTCACCTGACGCTGGCTCCGGTCCGGTCCTACTGGGCCGACGACCTCGATGCCGACCGCAAGACCGAGTTCGTGACGATCGCGGCCAAGTCCGGTCGCGCGGCGGTCAGCAATGTGCGGCGCAAGGCGGCGGAGTCGATTGCTGGACCGCTGGCGGATGGCCAGTTCTCCGTGCTGCCATTGCCGCGCACGGACAAGTCCCGGCGCGGTCTGGCTTGGGCCGACCTCAATGGCGACCGTCGTCAGGATCTCCTGGTGGCCGACCCGGAGGGCGGTCAGATCCTCGTGTACAGCCAGCAGGCCGATGGCGCCCTTTCCACTCCGCGCACGTTCCCGGCGTTCAGTGGTGTCACCGACATTGCGGCGATCGACTGGAACAAGGACGGGGCCCCGGAAGTGTTCCTGCTGAGTCCCGACGAAAAACAGATCGGTCTGGCCGCGGTCGAGAAGTCGGGGCGGGTGGCCTTTCCCAAGCCGTTGCAGCTTCCGGGTCGACCGCTCGCCATGGCGGTGGGCGAGGTCAAGGCCGGTCAGCCGATGCTGGCGGTGATCACCGAACGGGAGGACAAGCGCACCAAGGACGGAAAGAGCGAGACCGTGCAGGTCCGCGAGTTGGCGCTGGTGGGGCCTGACTTGAAGCCGCAGGTGCAGGTTCTGGCGGACAGCTTCAAGGGGGCACCCACGACCCTGGCCTTCCACGACGCCGATCAGGACGGGCAGGTCGATCTCGTGGTCCTGACTCCTTACGAGAAGATCAAGATCCTCCGCCGCCTCACCGAACCGAAGGACGGTCGCAGCTACGAGGAGATCGACGTGAATCCGCCCGGCGGTGCCAGCGACAATCCCTGGCTCGCCATTGCCGATGCGGATGGCGATGGGCGGGCTGAGTTGTTGCTCGCGCAGAAGAACTTTGTCCGCGCCGTCGTCTTGCAGGGCACGGCTGGCGATTCGGCTTCCTGGAACTTCACCGTCCGCGACCAGATCAACGGCGCGAGCAGCAGCTCCCGCATTGTCGGGGCGGCGGCCGTTCCGAGTCCGGATTCCAAGTCGCCGGCGCTGTTCCTGTTCGATGCCGACCGCAAGGCGTTGACCGTGTGCACGCGGAACGCCAGCGGCGTCTGGCAAGCCGGCCGGAACCTGCCGCTGCCAGTCACGGACTTTGCGACCCTTATCCCGCTCGAGATCGAGTCCACCAACGGGGTGGCGAACTCGGTCGGGTTCCTGGGGGCCAATGGGATCGCATGGAAGCGGCTGTCGGGAGAGATCTGGGAAATGGCCGAGCTCGATGGCTATGAGACGCCGATCAAGGACGGCTTCCTCCACGACGTCATCAGCGGCGAACTGAATCAGGACGGGCGTCGGGATCTGGTGTTCCTGGAGACTTCCCGGGCCTACGTGGATCTGGTGACCTTCGAGGCGCCGCACCAGCTGGTTCCAGCCAACCGCTGGCAGGTCTTCGAGGAGCGCACCTTCCGCCAGCGTCGCCCCGTCGAAAGTCCCGAGCCCCGCGAAGCCCTGGTCATTGATCTCACCGGCGACGGCAAGGCCGACCTCGCCATCCTCGTCCACGACCGGATCCTCGTGTACCCGCAGGAGTAGGCGCGCCTTCGGTCAATCCCTCCCCAACTCGAAGCTCTGCGCCGGTCTCGCGGGCTGCTGCTCCCGGTCCAGCACGTGATTGCCGATCACGAGGTGATCGATTGCCGAGTTCATGAAGCACCGGTAGGCGTCGTCCGGACTGCAGACGATCGGCTCGCCCCGCACGTTGAACGAGGTGTTCACCAGAACCGGGCAACCCGTCTCTGCGTGCCAACGTCGCAGCAACTGATGGAACCGCGGGTGATGCTCGGTCGACACCGTCTGGATCCGCGCCGACCAATCCACGTGCGTCACGGCCGGCAACGTGGAGCGAACCTGGTTCACCCGTTCCACCAGATCTTCTCCGCCCGAACTGCCCGGTGCCGTGCCGTCCGCTCCCGTCCGCCGCAGGGTTCCCTTCACGGGCGCCACCACCAGCATGTAGGGCGACTCGCCTTCGATCTCAAAGCACTCCGATGCATGCTCCCGCAGCACTGCCGGCGCAAACGGCCGGAAGGATTCCCGGAATTTCACCCGAAGGTTCATCTGCGACTGCATCCGCGCCGATCGCGGATCTCCCAGGATCGAGCGCGAGCCCAGCGACCGCGGTCCGAATTCCATCCGGCCCTGGAACCAACCGACCACCTGTTCCTGCGCCAGCCAACCGACCACACGCCGGTCCAGTTCCTCGTCGTCGAGCCGCTCAAAAACGGCCCCATGCGATCTCAACACCGCCTCGACCTCCGCCTCCGTGAAGGCTGGCCCCAGCAGCGCTCCTTGCATCGAATCCCGCGCCACCCGCGCCGGTGCACCGGACCGCTTGGCCTCGCCCGCGTGCCACACCGCCAACGCCGCCCCGAGCGCGCCGCCTGCATCCCCGGCCGCCGGCTGGATCCAGATTTCCCGGAACGGCCCCTCCCGGAGGATCCTTCCATTCGCCACGCAGTTCAGCGCCACGCCACCCGCCAGACAGAGCCGGGTCTCTCCCGTCCGCTCGTGCGCCCGGCGCGCCAGCCCCAGCATCACGTCTTCCGCCACCCCTTGGACCGACCGCGCCAGATCCGCGTGCCGTCGTTCCAACCGGTCCTCGGGTTTCCGCGGTGGCCCGCCGAACAACCCGTGGAAGCGGGCATTGGTCATCTGGAAGCCCCGCAGGAAATCGAAGTAGTCCAGGTTCAGTCGGAACGAGCCGTCCGCCCTCCGATCGATCAGGTGCTCCCGGATCTGCCGTTCGAACACCGGCTCTCCATAAGGCGCCAGGCCCATCAATTTGTACTCGCCCGAATTCACCCGGAACCCGCAGTACGCTGTGAACGCCGAATACAGCAACCCGAGCGAATGCGGGAAACGGAGCTCTTCGATCATCTCCAGCCCGTGCCCGTCCCCGCGCCCGATCGTCGTCGTCGCATACTCTCCAACGCCGTCCACCGTCAGCACCGCCGCTGATGCAAATGGCGATGGATAGAATGCCGAGGCCGCGTGCGCCTGGTGATGCTCCGTAAACAGGACCGGCACCGATTCCGGCAAACCCTTCAATTCCTCCCGGATCAGCCCACGCAGGTTGAGCTTCTCCGCCAGCCACGACGGCGCAAACCGGAGGAATGTTCCAACCCCGGCGGGAGCCAACGTCAGCGCAGTCTCCAGGAACCGCGCGAACTTCGGGATCGGCTTGTCATAGAAGACCACCCCATCGAGCTGCCCCAGCCCGATTCCTCCCTCGCGCAGGCAGTACTCCACCGCCCGCACCGGAAACGCGTCGTCGTTCTTGCGTCGGGTGAACCGCTCCTCCTGCGCCGCCGCCACGATTACGCCGTCCCGCACCAAGGCGGCGGCGGAGTCATGGTAATGGGCCGAGATTCCCAGGAGGTGACGCATGGTTGGATCAATGCCGCCCGACAACGACGCCTACATGAACGGGTACATGAACGGCGCCAGGGCCGACGACGAACTGAACACGATGATCGCACCCAGCAGCAGCAACACCGCTACCACGGGGATCAGCCACCACTTCTTCTCGCGGCGCAGGAACAGCAGGAACTCCCGGAATGCTTGCCACATGATCCAGGTCCTCCCTTAACCCACCAACCGCCGGTACGTCGCCACCCGCGCCGAATCAACCTGGTTATGGCTGAATTCCGGCGCCCGAAGATCCTTCCCCATGAACACCCGCGTGTTCCGATGCTCCATCTGGCTCTCCACGGAACGGCTTCCGCTCACGTGGATCTCCGTCGCCCCCGTCAACGCCACCACCTTCTCCACGTTCCTCTCCCGGATCCCGCCACCCGGCATGACCACGATCCGATCTCCCGCCTGCCGCACCAGCGCCGCGATCGCATCCACGCCCTCGATCACCGTTGCTTCACCCCCCGACGTCAGCACCCGGTCCACGCCCAGTCCCACCAGCGTTTCCAACGCCTCGTCCAGGTCCCGGGCCATGTCGATCGCCCGATGAAAGGTCACGCTCAAGGGACGCGCCAACCGCATCAGGTCTGCCACCGCCTCGGCATCCACCGTACCGTCCGGTCGCAGGATTCCGAGAACGATGCCCGATGCCCCCAACTCCCGCGCAATCCGGATGTCGTGCCGCATCACCTCGAGCTCGCACCGGGAGTAGCAGAAGTCGCCGCCCCTCGGTCGGATCATCACGTTCAGCGGCAGAGCCACCTCATGCCGGAGCGCTGCCAGGAGTCCCGCGCTCGGGGTTGTGCCCCCCTCAAACAGATTCTGGCAAACCTCCAGTCGGTCCGCACCGCCTGCCAGCGCAGCCCGCCCTGACTCCACCGAATCCACCAGGACCTCGAGGATGACCCGTCGTTGCATGTCGCCATGCTACCGTCACCCCGCCCACGGGGAAACCTTTCCCTCTCCCGACCCTGGAACGGGGTGTCGACGTCCTCGTCGACGTGCCATCCGCCGCTCCGTCACCCTTCTGGATTTTGGACGACGTTCAGATGCAGCCGAACGCTTCAGATCCCGGATTGGGGATTTGCCCCCGCCCGCGCTTCGAATTCGTCCAGCGTCGAAACCTTCAGGATGGCCCGCCCCAGCTGTCGGAGTTCGGATTCGTCCATGATCGACTGCACCCGCGCCCGAAGCCCCTCGCTGCAAGGCCCGAACCGCTCAGCCACCTGATCGAGAAGACCCTCGCGCATCGCATCGTACCGGCCCTGCGCCCGGCCCCGTTCCAGGCCTTGTTCCAGGCCTTGTTCCAGGCCCTGCTCTCGACCTGCCACCAGACCCTCTTCCCACACGATCCGTTCGTACGTGCTCCGTCGCTTCGTCTCCATGCTCGCCTCCATCTGTTTCACATCTTTCCTCAATCCTAGCTCCTCCTCCTCCGGCAACGCCAGCAGCCAATGGATCAGGCGCATCACCTCCCGGACTTCCGGCTCTTCCATTCCCGATTCCAACAGTTGCCTCACCAACCCCAACTTTCCGCTTCGCCGCGCCTTCATGTTCCGTCCGGTTCCCTGCGCAAGCCGGTGCGCCTCGATCACCCGCGCCACCGGGTTCCCGGCGGCGATCCAAGGTTCCAGGTCCAGGTCGGTGAGCTTGCAGGTCGCGTAGTCGAAGCGAAGCGACGATGCAGGGCCGCAGAACTCGTACGCCCTGGGCCGCCACCGTGGATTCGTATCGGCAAGGATCACCAGGCTCGTGGGCATCCGGCCGAACCGATCCAGGATGCGGCACAGGTAACGGAACATCCGGAAGGGAAGTTGATCATCGCGCTGGGCCTGAACCTCCACGTGGACCAGCAGCATCTCGGTGATGCCCTCCTTCCGCTGGACCTCCACCAGCTTGTCGACCCGCATGGGCCCGGCGTCGGAATCGCGGACGATCTCCTGAAGTTCGGTGTCCAGAAAGCGCGGCGGGGCGGACCAGTCGATCTGGTCAGCCAGGCGCGGGAACGCGAGGGAAAGGCAGGGCTGGAGGAACGTCTCCAGCGTCGCCTTCCACGCGGCGTCGTATTCGGTCGAGGGGTCCAACAACACCTGCTACGCCGCCAGCGCCGAAAGGTTACGGCCCGTCTTCCTGTCGCCAGGGACGCTCACCGAAGCGCCCCTGGCCACTTGACCGGGCTCTTGACCGGGCGACAGCCTGATCCTCATGAAGGAGTGTGCGGACTGCGGCCTCATGAACCCGGACGATGCAGGAGCTTGCCCGGCCTGTGGTGCCTCTGCGTGGAAGACGGCGTCGGCTCAGGGAGCTGCCGAACTTCGGGAAGACAGCGTCGTCTGTCCTGTCTGTGCTGCACCAAACGCCCCGACATTCCGGACGTGTTCTGCCTGCCGCGCACCCCTGAGCGGCGGCGCTGGATTTCTCGGAGCCTTTGGAGTCGGTGCCATCCCTGGTACAACAAAACGGACCCGTCGGCTCAGGTGGTTTGCCACCGCCGTCTGGGCGGGATCCGCGATCTGCACCTTGCTCCTGGTGTTCCAGCTCGCCGCCACGCTCGGTCAGCCGAGCTATCTCCCCGATGCGCCCGGTGCCGCCATTGGCGCGCTGATCCTGCTCGGGATCTCGGCCAGCATCACGGTCGCCGGAATCCACGGCCGGGTCTGGAAACGCGACGACAGCTGACTCTGGAGGTCGCGGCGGGGGGGCGAGTGTCCTCACGAGCCGGTCGCGAGTCCCAAGTTTCAAGATTCAAGCCCGGCTGCCGCTTCAAACTTGAAACTGAAAACTTCGAACTCATCCCAGGCTCGACGGAGTCTCGCCCCACCACTTTCGGGGGCCGAATCAAGATGCGCCCCTATCCGGAAGCCCGGGGGGAACCGTGCTGGAACTTTCGCTGGCGGGTGGTTATCCATCTCGACCAGTCATGGCTCAGTTTCTCTACAAGGCGCGGCGCAGGACAGGGGAAGCCGTCGAGGGTGTCCTCGACGTGGCAGATCGTACCGCCGCGCTCGGACAGCTCGAGCGGCTGGGTCTGTTTCCCATCTCGGTAACGCAGGGCAAGGCCGGAAAGGTGGCCGCGGGCGCCGTTGAGGAAGGGCCTGTATCCTCCGGGAAGAGCCTCCTGCCCGCATCGCTCAAGGCCCTCCTGCGCCGCCGTCGGCGCCCCAAGCTCCAGGAGTTGGCGACCTACACGCAGCAGCTGGCCAACCTGCTGAAGGCGGGCATGCCCCTCACGATGGCGCTGCATTCGATGTCCAGCCTGACGGCGAAGGGCATCCCGGGAACCGTTTCCCAGCAGCTGAAGCAGGATGTCATCGAGGGACGCAGCCTGTCGGATGCCATGGCCCGGCAGGCGGACATCTTTCCCGAACTGGTCATCAACATGGTCCGGGCGGGCGAACAGTCCGGGGCGTTGGAGGAGGTGCTTCGCCGCCTCGCGCTGCACTTCGAGCGGTTTGCCGAAGTGCAGACCAAGTTCAAGTCGGCGATGATCTACCCGATGTTCGTCTGCTTCTTCGGACTGGTCCTGATCATCTTCTTCACCGCGGTCATGCTCCCGAAGTTCACCGAGTTCTTCGAGACGATGCAGCTGAAGGACGGGCTCCCCTTGGCGACGAGGATCGTCATCCAGGTCAGCGACTTCATGAAGCTCTACGGATGGTGGATGATCCCCCTCGGCAGTTTCATCATCTACTTCCTCCTGAAGCGCTATCGCGCGACCCCCGACGGCCGGCGCCGCCTGGATGGCATCCAGCTCAAGCTCCCGATCTTCGGCCACGTCACCCGTCTCAACCTGTTCGCCCAGTTTGCGCGCATCCTCTCGACCCTTCTGGGCAACGGTGTCCCCGTCCTGCAGGCCCTGCGGATCACCGAGCAGATCATGCCCAACTTCGTCATCCGCGATGCCCTCTCCAAGACCCGTGAAGCCGTCACGGACGGCAAGACCCTGGCTCAGCCGCTGGCGAAGAGCGGCGTGTTCCCGCAGTTGATGATCGATCTGATCCGCATCGGCGAGGAGACGGGTGACGTACCTTCCGCGTTGATGAACGTTGCGGAAACCTACGAGTCGGACCTCAACATCGCGCTGAAGGCCTTGATGAACCTCATCGAACCCGCCCTGATCGTCAGCCTCGCTGTCATCATCGGCGGCCTGCTCGTCGGAGTCATGCAGGCCATGTTCGCGATCACGTCGAGCATCCAGTCACGATGATTCCGCAGGTTCCATCGACGTCATCGAACCGGCGGATCTCCGTCGGTGGTTTCACGTTGATTGAACTGCTCGTGTCCGTGGCGATTGGCCTGATCATCCTGGGCCTCGCGGTCCCCATGCTCCGGGAGATCCGCCGTCCACCCCTGGCCCAGGCGTCCAAGGACTTCCTCGATGCCTGTGCGCATGCGCGTTCGCGCTCGATCATGGAAGGCGCTCCCACCCAGTTGGTCATCCGGGACGGTGGCGCTGAACTGTCGGTCGAAAAGGCCCCCGAAGGCGTGGTCGGTGCCACCAACGGGGTTTCGGCCGAATCCGTTCTGAGTGCGCTGGAATCCGGTGCCGGGCGTTCCTCTTTCACCCGTCGCATCGACGATCCGGAAGTCGCCTTCGAAGCCATCAACGTCAATCACCGCTCGTTCATGCAGGCTCCTGCGACGGCGGTGCGCTTCTATCCGAACGGCACGGCGGATGACTTTGAAGCCGTCATCAGTTGGCGGCGGACCGAGATGCGCCGTTTCACGATCGAAGCCATGACTGGCCTGGCCGAGGTCAACTCCGTCAAATGAAGATCCGCCAACACCCTCCTGCGTCGGCGACCCGGGGTTTCACGCTCCTGGAGGTGACGATCGCTTCGGCCGTGCTGGCAGTGGCGCTGTTCGCGATCCTGACGCTCTGCTCGACGAACATGCGCACCGCCCGCGCGCTCGGCCGGGTGCATGTCGACGCCTCCAGCCTGGCCGCGCAGCTCTCCCTCACGAACCGGCTCGAGATCGGCGAGGACAACGGCAACTTCGGCGACATGCACCCGGGCTACACGTGGAGCCGGCGCATCACCGAGTACAAGGTCAACGACGCCGAATCCACCGGGCTGTTCCTGGTCGAGTTCGAGGTGTCCGGGGACGCCGGCGGGCGCGTCGACCAGTCCCGGATGCAGTTGATGCTGTATCGGCCGGACTCGGTCAGGAGGGCCGGGCGATGAACCCTGGGATCCGCACGGGCAGGGTGCGCGCGGCGGCGTTCACGCTGCTCGAAGTGCTCGTTGCCCTGACGATCTTCGCGCTCGTCCTGAGCCTGCTCTACGGGACGTGGCGGATCCTCATGCAGAGCAATGCTGCGGCGCTGCGGTTGGCCGCCAACGCCCAGCGTTCGCGCATGACGATCCAGACCGTGGAGGAGGCGTTGAACTCGGCGGTGTTCTTCAACGCCAACGCCCGCCACTACGCCTTTCTCGCTGAATCTTCCGGCGATTTCTCCGGGTTGTCCTTCGTTGCCCATCTCGGTCCGGCCTTTCCCGGTTCCGGTCACTTCGATGGCGAGGCCGTCCGTCGGGTGTCGTTCACCGTCGAGCCCGATTCCGACGGCGTGAACGCCCTGATGCTCTACCAGAACTCCCTGCTCGATCAGGTCTCCGAGAACGTCTCCGCGTATCCCATCGTGCTGGCGCGGGATGTCTCGGGCTTTCAGGTCGAGTTCATGGATCAGCGTCGCGGTGAGTTCAAACCGGAGTGGACGCAGACCAACTCCCTGCCCGCGCTGGTGCGGGTGAGTGTTGGCTTCGGTCGCAAGGGGCGCTATTCGTCCGACCCAGCCGAGGTGGTCACGCGCATCGTGCGGATCCCGAGTGCCGGTGTGGCCGGCGAGGCCCAGGCCGGGCCTCCCGGCGGCAACAACCTTCCACCGCGATGAACATCCTTCTGCTCCAACAGGCCCGCGGACGCGTCCGGGCGGCGGCGCTGGTGATCGTGATGGTACTCGTCCTCGCCATGGCAGTCATGGCCGGGGCCTTCGCCTACGCCATGAAGGTCGAGGCACGCCTCGCCATCAACACGCAGTCCAATGCGGAACTCGAATGGCTCGGCCGTTCCGGCGTTGAGGTCGCGCGATGGGTTCTCGAGGCGCAGCGCAAGATTCCGGGGGAAGGTTCCTACGACGGCCTGAACCAATTCTGGGCGGGTGGCCCCGGGCCGATTGATTCCGTCGACAATCCCTTCCTCGGCCTCGATCTCTCCAACGTCCAGATCGGCGAGGGTCAGGTCAGCATCGAGATCACCGACCTCGAACGGAGGATCAACCTGAACACCGCTCCCGAGCAGGTGCTGGAGCTCGCTTTCCAGGTCCTCGGTGCGGGCGCCGGCGAAGCCTCGCAGATTGCAGCAGCCGTCATCGACTGGCGCGATCGCGATGAACTCGAACACATCAAGGGCGGCGCCGAGAAATCCTATTACGCCGGTCTCAATCCCCCCTACGCGCCGAAGGATGGTCCCTTCGACGACATCAGCGAGTTGCTCAAGGTCCGCGGGGTCACACCTGCACTTTTCTGGGGCGGTCGTTCCAGCGCCCCGCCTCCGCCGCCCGGTCCGCGCGACCGTCGCCAGCCGATCAGCTTGGTGGCTGTCGATGGCACCGGCGCGGGGCTTGCGGATGTGTTCACCGCAATCTCGGCCAACCGCGTCAACGTGAACACCGCTCCGCTGCCTGTGCTCCGCGTCTTGCTCGGGGGCGATGAAAACATCGCCCAGCAGGTGCTCCAACGCCGCGCGGGACCCGATGGCGTCGATGGCACCGAAGACGATCAACCCTATCGGAACGCGGCGGAAATTCCTGGCGCGACGGCCGGTCCGCTGAACTCCTTCAGCACCCAGAGCGGGACCTTCCAGATCCGCGTCGACGCCCGATTGGGCAGTGCGCGGAAGCGGTTCGTCGGTGTCCTCCGCCGCGGCGCTGGGCGCGATGGGCAGTTGATGCTGTTCCATCCGGAGTGAAGGCGGGGGCGGGATTCCGAGCGGCTCCCCAAGAGTCGGGAACTTGGCTATCCGCAGATGGCGCAGATAGCGCAGATGAAGAGGACTTCTGTCCAAATGAGTGTCCATTTGCGGGGTGAATCGTGGGGCATGGGTCGGATCCCGGCGTTTCAGCCGCTGCATCTGCGGAATCGGCGCCATCTGCGGACGAAGCCGATCGGACCGAAGTTCCATTCGCGCGAGACGCCGGCCAGCAGGGCGAGGTTCGCCCGTTGTTCGTCGACGCTGATCTTGCCGTCTTCGAGTTCGCCGCGGAGCTCGGCGTTGAAGCCCTTCTCGGGAAGTGAAATCCGGGCGGCTGCCGCCCACAGCTCACGCCATCCGCGCTTGCGGGCGAGCGTAGCCAGCTTTCCCGCCGCGCCGTTGGTGAAATAGCCCCCATACACCTGCCCGAGATGCCGGCTGACGTAAGGAATGACGTCTTCGCCGCGGCTCTCCAGCAGCTGGATGAAGCCATCGCCCAGATTGCCGCGGCCCGCCCTTGGGTGCCGTCGCTCCAGGCTGGCGACCAGCGCTTCCGGATCCCGGAGGGTTCGGCAGTCCTCCAGCGCATCCCGTCGCCAGTCCTTGAGCTGGATCTGCGCGCGGTACAGCGACCACGCCAACGATTCATCCCCGCGGCTGCGCGCCAGCTCGACGACCCGCCTCCAGGGTTTGGAGTCCTCCCCGGCCCAGACCCAACCCCAGTCCAGATGCCGGAGCAGGTAGGTACCGCAACCGGGATCTTCCGTGTAGATCTCGAGCGCCGCGGCCTCGTCCAGCGGGAACGGGAAATCGAAGCGGCGGAGCGCCGCCTGGCGCGGGACATGGGGGCGGGATGGGGAGATCAGGGCCCGTGGGGAAAGCGGAGTTCCCTGATCCGTACCGCAGGGTCTGACCGTCTTCGGCCATCCATCCATTTACATCCCGATGTCGCATATGGGACACGGGATTGTAAATCGTCCCTCGGCTGCGCCCGTCGGCAGTGGCTGCCTTCGTTTACATCCGCATGTCGCATATGCGACATGCGGATGTAAATGGGGCCGGGTTCGCGGAGAGGGTCGTGGCCATGAAATTCCTGCGTGACGGATTTCCGGGCGCCCGGTCGAAGCCCAACGCGTGCCTGCCTGCCTTTCCCAAGTCGATGCCTCGGTTCATGCGAGCTGCTGCCGAAGGGCGCCTGCATCCGGGACGGAGAAAGGGACGATCGGATCCCAGCGTGTGTCGGGCGTCCGAGGCTTCACATTGATCGAGTTGCTCTGCGTTCTGGGGATCATCGGGATCCTGGCTGGGTTGTTGTTGGGGCCGGTCGGTCGCGCGTTCCGCAAGGCCCGTGGATTCAAGGCGGAGATGGAGATCCCGGCCCATGTCGAACGCCTGACCGATGGCATGCGCAGGTTTGCCGCCAGCCACGCGACGTGGTCGTGTCCCGACATGGAGACCTTCCTGGCCTTCGCCAAGCCCGGGGCTCCCACCGAGCGCTGGCTCAAGGGGCATCAGGTCACGCTCGTCCCGTTTCGCCATGACGCTCCACCCGAGGCGGAAGTGATGATCATCGACGTCCCCGTGGGCGGACCTGGAAAGGTCGTCCGCTACGCGCTGACCAAGGGCGAGCTGACGATCACGCCGTAGTGAGCGGCCGCGCCGCCCTCGCCCCCGCCATCATCGACTACTGAGCCCCTGCCTCGTGACCTCGGCAGCTACGGCCTGTGTTGGTAGCAGCCGACGTGAGGAGGCTGGGGCGGAAGTTGCCAGAGGCCAGAGGCCAGTTCCCAGATCTGGAAATTGGGGACTGTGAGCTGGAAACTTTCCTTGGCCCTGCCTCGTGACCTCGGCAGCTACGGTCTGTGTTGGTAGCAGCCGACGTGAGGAGGCTGTGGAAGGAGCTCCAAGTTTGAAGATTCAAGACTCAAGCCATGCGCAGGGCTTCAAACTTGAAACTGAAAACTTGGAACTTCCCCTCACACATCATAGTTCAGCCAGGGCCCGAGCCAGCGTTCGAGTTCGGGCAGCGGCATGCCCTTGCGCGAGGCGAG
>CAIMMI010000345.1 GCA_903842505.1 uncultured Verrucomicrobiota bacterium
CCACCGACCCCGGCCCAAACACCCGAACCCGCGATCACGCACCTCCCGCCACCGCTTCCTCCCCAAAGCCCGCCCGCGCCCGCCTCCGCGACTCCAGCCTTCGCCCAGTCGCACACAGCTCCAGAACCCGCCGTCCCTGACCCAGCTTCCCGGGACTCCATCGACCGGAACTTCCGCCTGGAACAGTTCGTTGGCGCCAAGCTCTTCGCCTGGCTCGGTGGCTTGGCCCTCTTCTTTGCCGCTGCCCTCGGGCTGAAGTACTCCTTCGACCATGACCTGCTCCCAACCTGGCTTCGGGCCGCGGCCGGCTTCGCGTTGGGTTCTTGTCTGCTCGTGGGAGGAGGATTGCTCAACCGTCGGACCTATCCGCAGACCGCGACCACTCTCTGGGGAACCGGCGTCGTCATCCTCTATGCCGTCACCTATGCCTGTCGGTCGATCTACGGATTCCCGGTCTTCACCTCCGCGGTGACCTTCGGACTGATGGTGGTCGTCACCACGATCGCCTTCAGTCTGGCCGTCCGATTCGACACCCAGGTGGTCGCCCTCATCGGGATGCTCGGAGGATTCCTCACGCCGATCCTGGTTTCGTCCGGCAAGGACCAAGCCGTCGTCCTTTTCACCTATATCGCCATCCTCGACATCGGACTGATCGCGGTCGCCGTCCGACGCGGTTGGAGTCACCTCTCCCTGCTTGGAGCCGTGGGCACCGTCCTCTTCCAGTTCGGATGGCATGTTTCAGACTTCCGGCCGGAGAAGATCCAGATCGCCCAAACGCAGATGACGCTGTTCCCCATCCTGTTTGCGGCAGCGCTCACCTGGGCGGCCCGTCGGAACCACGCCAACCTCTGGCTGAGCGCCGCCGCCGGTCTCTCGGCGGTGACCAGCCTCGTCCTCAGCTTCTTCCTCGCCGGTTCCCACGCCGGCGTCTCGACCGAGCCCTGGAAATGGTGCGTGGCCCTGCTCGCGGCCGACGCCGTCCTCTGCTGGATTGGATGGATCCGGAATCGCGAACGTGGGTGGGAACCCCTGGGCGGAAGCCTCGTCTTCCTCACCCTCTCCGTCTGGACCCTCACGCGTCTGACACCCGAGACACTTTGGTGGGGGCTCGGCCTCATGCTCGCCTTCGCTCTCCTCCATGCCGCCACTCCCATCGCCTGGCGACGATTCCGCTCCGACAACAGCTTCGCCCTGTCCGCATGGCATCAGATCGCTCCCGCTCTCGGCATCCTGCTGGCACTTCTCGTCGTCATCCGCGAACTGCCCGTCGGACCGGGTTACTGGGCCATCATCCTGGCCCTGGATCTGATCGCCGTGGGCGTGGCGGTGGCCGTGGGTGGAATGGTCGGCATGCTCCTCGTCCTCGTCCTTTCCATCGCCTCAGCCGGAGTCTGGCTGGGCATGCCCACCGGTGCCGGAGTCGACCTCGCCGAAAGCCTCTTTGTCATCGGAACCTTCGCCCTGTTCTTTGTCGGGACCTCCACCTGGCTCATCTCCCGATCAAAGCCTGCTTCTACACCCGATCTCACCCGCTGGATGCCATCGCTCTCGGCGATGCTACCCTTCACGCTGCTCCTGCTGGTCATTGCCCGGATCCACCCTGCCAACCCAACTCCGGTATTCGGCCTTGCGGGACTCCTCACGGTCACGCTCCTCGTCCTCCACCGTTGGCAAAAGATTCCCTCACTTCCCGCCATCGCGCTCATGGGCAGCCTGCTCGTGCAGAGTCTCTGGATTGCAACTGCACCGGAAGCCGCCGCACCCACGACCAGCATCCTCTGGATCTCGGCCTTTTTCCTCTTGTTCCTCTTCCAACCCCTGGCACTCCGCATGCCGCTCGTCGACGGACGCGTCGCCTGGGCTGTCGCCGGACTCGCAGGGCCGGTCCAACTACTGCTCCTCCAATGGGTCGTCCGAAGGACCTGGAACCTCGAATTTCCAGGCCTGATCCCGCTGCCGTTCCTTCTCCTCGCTGGCCTGGTCTTCGAAAAGGTGCGGCGCGGCAACCCCGTGGAAACCCCTGGCCGCCTTCCTGCCCTCGCTGCCTTGGGTGGCGGATGCCTATTCCTCGTCACAGCGATCCTTCCCCTGCAGTTCAAGCAGCAGTGGCTGACCGTCGCCCTCGGCCTCGAAGGCGCCGCCCTCTGCGCCCTGTTCCATCGCCTTCCGCATCCGGGCATCCGCGGCACTGGCGTCCTGCTGCTCCTCGTCGCCGCCGGCCGCCTCTTCCTCCACCCCATCGTGTTTGGAAATGCGCCAAGGCCCGACTCCGCCTGGAACTGGTTCCTCTACACCTTCGCCGTCGTCATCGCCGCCCAGTTCATCGCGGCTCGCCTGCTCGCGCCCCCTCGTGACATCGCCCTCGGCTCGCGCATCCCGCCAATCCTCATCGTCACGGGCACGCTCCTCCTGTTCGTCCTGCTCAACCTCGAGATCGCCACGGTGTTCGGCACGGGCCCCACGCTCTCGTGGGAATTCTCCGGCAACTTCGCCCGCGACCTCGCCTACTCGATCGGTTGGTCCCTGTTCGCCTTCCTGCTCCTCGTCGCCGGATTCATCTCCTCCAACCGACCCACCCGCTACGCCGGACTCGCCCTGCTCGGCATCACCCTCCTCAAAGTCTTCCTCCATGATCTGTCGCGTCTCGGCCCGCTCCACCGCATCGGCGCCTTCGCCGGGGTCGCCGTCGTCGCCATGGTCGCCTCCTTCCTCTACCAACGCTTCCAGGGCCGCGAAACCTCCACCCAGGCCCCGAATCCATGATGCATCAAACGGGTGGCAACGTCCCCGTTGCCCCCTCGATGTCTGTCCCCAAGGCGATGAAGACATCGCCACCCCGAAGCCTTCCTTCAAGAATCGGCCCCGACCTTGTGGCACACGGCCACAAGTTCCGATAGGCTTGCCGCCCTGTGACCGCTTCGCAGAAAGCCAAGAACGTCCGCCGCGTGGGCATCGTCTCCCTCGGTTGTGCCAAGAACCTCGTCGACGCCGAGATCATGCTCGGTTCCCTGCTCCAGCAGGGAATCGAGATCACCAACGATCCCGCCGGCGCCGACGCCATCATCGTCAACACCTGCTCGTTCATCGACGCCGCCCAGGAGGAGTCTGTCGATGCCATCCTCGAGTCCACTGCCTTGCGCGACGCCGATCACCGTGGCCAGGCGGTCATCGTCTCCGGCTGCATGCCGCAACGGTTCCGCGAGGAACTCCCAAAGCTGATGCCCGAGGTCGACGCCTTCATGGGCATTGATCAGGTCGCCCAGGTCTCGAACATCGTTGATCAGGCCATCGCCGCCCGCGCCCGCAAGATCGCCGAACCCGCCCCCAAGACCGGCCGCGCCAAGGCCGTCAAGGCCCGCATCGCCGAACTCGATGCCGCCAAACCCGACTCCGACGAAGCGTCCCAGTCCCTTCGCGGCACCGATCGCCTCAACCGCACCCGCAAGAGCGTCATTCCGCTCGCCGCCGAGCTGCCCGCCGCCCCCCTGATCGATGTCCACGTCCGGCCCAATTACATCCCGCAGCACGATACGCCGCGGTTCCGGCTCACCCCGCGTCACTTCGCCTATCTGAAGATCGCCGAGGGCTGCAACCACCCCTGCACCTTCTGCATCATCCCGCGGATGCGCGGTTCCCACCGCTCACGCACCCAGGCGGACATCGTCGCCGAAGCCCGCCGCCTCATCGCCGAGGGCGTCCGCGAGATCAACCTGATCTCCCAGGACTCGACGTATTACGGACTCGACCTACGCGCCAACCACGGCCGCGCCATCGCTTCCCCCAAGAAGTTCACCGAAGCCACCCGCTCGCTCCCTGCGGATGCCACGACCCTCTGCACGCTCCTCCGCGAGCTGAACTCGATCCCAGGCGACTTCTGGATCCGGCTCCTCTACACCCATCCCGCCCACTGGACCGACGACCTCATCCGCACCATCGCCGAGTGCCCCAAGGTCGCCCGCTACGTCGACATGCCCCTCCAGCACGTCGATGACACCATGCTCCTGCGCATGCGCCGCGAGACAGACGGCCAGTACATCCGCGACCTCATCGCCCGCATCCGCGCCGGCATTCCCGGCATCGCCATCCGCACGACGTTCATTGTCGGCTTCCCCGGCGAAACCGAGTCCCACTTCAAGAACCTGCTCGGCTTCATCCGCGACACCCGGTTCGAGCGCCTCGGCGTCTTCTCCTATTCCAAGGAAGACGGAACCGTTGCCGGCCGCATGGAGGCCCAGCTCTCGCCCAAGGTCCGCCAACGCCGACGCGAACGGGCCATGGCCGAACAGCACGCCGTAGCCACTTCGGTCGCCCAGTCCTTCGTCGGACGCGAACTCAAGGTCCTGGTCGAGGGCAAGGCCTCCGCCAAGGAACTCCAGAAGGCCAACGTCTCGTCCTGGGAACACGGCCTCATCCGTGAAACCGATGCCGGTACCGCCGCACTGAAGGGGAACTACCTCATTGCCCGCGGTGAAGCCGACGCACCTGACATCGATGGCCGCATCTACATCCGCGGCAACCTGCCCATCGGCGAGTTCGCCAAGGTCCGCATCATCGGCCACACCGATTACGACCTGATCGCCGAGAAGTGCTGAGCCTTCCGAACCGAACCGGGAACTGGGAACTCCACGGAGCCAGCCTCCTCACGTCGGCAGCTACGGTCCGGGGGTAGCCGACGAGGTGACGAGGCGGGAGTTCGGGCCCGCCTCCTTACGTCGGCGGCTACACTCAGAACATCCGCTCGAAATCACCCGGAGCCCGGGAGGGAGTCCAATACGACGCCAATCCAGGCTCCGGCTTGAGTCCCAGTGGATCGCGCTTCATCAACCGCAAAACCAGCGCCAGCGGGGTGAGGACCAGAAAGAACAGGAGGGTCAACACCACCGCTCCCATGATGCGGCCCATCTGGTGACCGAACCAACGGCCTCGCCGATACCAGCCCCGGAACAAGTCAGGCCGAACCGCCACGATTCCGGCAACGGCCAGTGCCACAGATCCCACCACCCCGGGAACCAGCCATGGCCATCGCCCACGCCACGCCCCCACCACCGCCAGCAGCGTCGGTGCCGCCACCGAAGCCCAGGTGAACTTCCGCCACTCGCCGGGCTCTTCACTGTACCGGATGCGCATGTCTCCATGCTGCCCCATCCCCAACAACCCGGAAAGCCCGCACCCCCGATCGCTTGAACTCGCTGCTGTCCGTTCCCATTTCCGTCGTCAGTCCATCACGGCCTCGACCTGCCATGCCGTTCCATCCCAGGCCAACCGCAGGGGCACCGATCCACGCACGCTGACGTCCCACTCGGTCCGGTTCCACGCATCGCGATCCCACCAGTTGCCGGATGAACGCCAGGGGCCAACGGCGACCGTCACCCGTCCCTGGGCAAGTTCGCAGCGGACTTCGAATGGTCGGCCGGGATCCGCTGCCGAGGCTGCATCCGTCAGACGGGGCTCGCCGGTCGAACCCGGATCCATACCGGGAAAAGGAACCACTGACGGATCCGGGTCCCTGGATCCTGAGGCGGGGCCGGGGAGGGAGGCGGGGCGAAAGATCGGATCGAGCAGGGCCGCGATCTCGCGCGGTTGGAACACAGGTCCCGGCTTCGGCGTGTGGATCGGGCCGGACACCGGGCTGGCATCGCCGAGGCTGAACCGTCCGGGGACGTTGCGTGTTTGGGCGGTGGTCACCGTGGCGGACAGCGCGGGGCGAAGCCGACGGACGGCGGCCGGGCGCAGGATCTCCGGCGTGCGGCAGCCAACATTCGAAGGGGCGTTCTCGAAGTCGGGCGGAACCATGCAGAACACATCGGGCCGGTGGCCGTCCCGTCGCAGGGGGGAACCGACGCGATCAGGCCCGACGAGGGCGCTGAGCCGGGCGAGGGTTTCCTGGAACTGATGCGGGTCGCGCAAGGCTGCCTCGAAGAGGCTGAACTGATGCTGGGAGGGTCGGGCGGGTTCGGCCTCGAGTTGGACGGCGGTGATGGAGGATTCCGTCCGGACGCCTTCGAGATGCGTCTGGAGCATGCGGAAGAGGACATCCGCGCGACGGGTGGGTTGGGGAACGCGGAGCCGGCGTTCGAGCAGGTCGCCGGATTCCTGCCGGAGTTGCAGGATCAGTCCGCCCACGGCTTTTCCCGCGGGTTCGAGCCGATGTTCGATGGAGTCCACGAACCGTCGAAGGAGGAAGAGCAGGGGTTCCAGCGTTTCGATCGGGGGATCGAACTCGCATCCCTCGCGGTAGTGTTCGGGCGGGCGCACGAGGCGCAAGGGGCGGGTGTTGCGGGCGGCGGCAGCGGCCCAAAGCGCGAATGCCTCCAGTCCCAGGCGGTCCGCCAGCTCGGCCTGGCCGAGGGCCTTGAACTCCGCGACGGTCCGGATGCCCCACTTGGCCAGCAGCCTTGCGGTGTGCGGACTCGGTTCCAACGCCGTCACCGGCAATGAACCCACGAACGGCTCTGCGTCCGACGCTGTGACCACGCGGATTTCCACGCCATCGGTGCCGGGTGCAGTGGCGGCGTGACGAGCGACGGTGGGATTGGGTCCCACGCCGATCCGGCAGGTCATGCCGAGAGCGACGGCCGCCTGATGCAGACGTCCAGCCCAGGACGCCAGGATGTCCGACCCGGGTTCACCGGCCAGTTCCGCCAGCCCGCGGAGCTCCAGCGTGATCCAACCGGCGTCGGTCCATTCGACATTCGGGGAGAATCCGTAGGCACACTGGATCAAGGCGGCCTCGGCGGATTCCTCGGCTGCGATCGAGCGATGGCGTACGACAACCTCCGTGCACCGGGCGAGGGCTTGAGGTGCGGTAAAGCCGGTCTCGACCCCCATGGCGCGGGCGTGCCGGTTGAGTTCGACGATCCGGGGCGTGGTCAGGCCGGGATCGACCAGCACCACCGGGCGCGTCCAGGCCTCCGGCTCATGGCGGAGGACCGCCTGGAGCGGGAACTGGGGGACATGGAGCACGGCGAACATGATCAGGCTTCCGCCGCTCCCTTCATGGAGGCGGCCTCCTGTCGCAGCAGCTGGAATTGCAGGCGGCCCAGGATGGCCTCGGGTCCGTCGGCGTGGGCCTGCGGATCGAGCCTTGCCGCCACTTCCACGCGCGCCGCGGCTCCGCCCACCATCGCGAACGGCGTGATCACGAGGACGGTCGTTCCGTGTTGTTCCGCGAGACGCGAGAACCGGTGCCAGACACTCGCGGAAACCCGCCGCAGTTCGGCCAGCGGGTTGAATTTCAGGTCAATCGCCACGACGGGAAGATTCCGGTCGCGCAGGACGAGGTCCGCCGCCTTCAGTGCTTCGTCGGCCGTCTGGCAGCGCACCCAGAGCAGCCGGGCGAGCACGTCGGGATCCTCCGCATCGACGTCGAAACTGTCCGCGCCATCGATCAGGGCGAGGAACCGACCGGAGGCGGCCAGTCGACGGAGGAAGGCATGGAGGATCTGCGCTGAACCGGAGCCGGCTCCGGTCCCGACCAGTTCCGTGAGATCACCGCCCGCCAAGCCACCGCCCAGCACCTGGTCCAGGGTCGCCACCCCGGTTGGCAGCGCCTGGCCACGACGCTTCACGGGCAGCCCCAGCCGAGCATGGGGCACCCTTTCCCTCAGCAATTCCCGCAACTGGATGACGTTCGTCGCCGGCATGCGCTCACCTTCCCGGGGGGCCGCTTCGACCCGAACCCGAACCTCCGGGGGGAACGAGATTACGCAGTCGTGCCCCGGACGGAACCGAAACTTTACCCGGTCCGCATCCTGCCTGGGAGCCCCGGACATCTACGGTCCGAGGGGTGAATTTCGTTTCACGATCCATCGGGTCGGAACACCCTTTCAGACGTGTCCCATCCCGTTGATGTGCCCGGGTCGGTCCGGGTCGCCCGGAACGCCATGGCCACCCGATTCGAGCTTCTGCTGCTGGGCCGGCGACCGGAGTCCCTCCGGGCGGCGGCCGAGGAAGCACTGGATGAGATCGAACGGGTGGAGGAATGGCTGTCGCCGTATCGGCCGGAGAGTGAATGGGTACGGCTGCATCGCGAGGGGGTGGGCAGGCCGGTCCGGGTGGATCCGAGGTTGTTTGCGTTCCTGTGGCGGGCCCGCGAGCTGACGGAGGAGACCGGTGGCATGTTTGATCCCACGGTGGGTCCTTTGTTACGCGCCTGGGGATTCCGCGGGGGGGCTTCCGAGATGCCGGATCCGGGCGCTGTTGCGGCAGCCCGGGAGTTGGTCGGGTGGAGGCAGGTCGAGCTCGACCTGGATCGCCGCACCGTGTGCCTCTTGCGACCCGGCGTGGAGATCCACCCGGGCGCGATGGGCAAGGGCTACGCCTTGGACCGGGCGGTAGAGATCCTGCGTGAGGCGGGGGTCGAGAACGGGATCATCCATGGAGGCACGAGCACGGTGTGTGCACTGGGGGTGCCGGCGGACGGCGAAGGCTGGCCGGTTTCGTTGCCGGAGCCGCCGCCTGGAACCGCTGTGGCGTGGCCGGAAGGTCGCCCACCCCGCGTGCTGCTCCGGGATACCACGCTTTCGGTCAGTGCCGTTTGGGGTCGCGGGGACTCACCGGTGAGCCATGTCCTGGATCCGAGGACCGGCAACCCAACCCGAGGCCTGGCGCTGGCCGCCGTGGTGGCGGAGTCCGCCACCGACTCGGATGTGTGGTCTACTGCGCTGCTGGTGGGAGGCCCGGAGGTGCTGCAGGGAGGGCCGGTGGAGCAGTGGTGGGAGTTGGGAGAGGGGTGAGGACTGAGGGGGATAGGACGGATGGGACGGATAGGACCTATGGAGTCTGGCAGTTGGGGAGGCCGGGGGCGTCATGGGTCCCATCGGTCCTATCGGTCCTATTCGTCCCATCAGTCCCATTCCCAGAACCCTCCCACGTCCTCCTCCTGGCCCTCGCCATGCGTTCACGGAGTCCTCCATTTCTCACGAAATCCTCCTCCAGGCGGCGCAGTTGTCGGTCGAGGAGATAGTTCGCCTGGTGGATCAGGCAGATGGCGATGTTCGCCACGACCTCGAGGGGCCGCGTCTCTGCGAACTCGCGGAAATCCGCATACGAAACGCCTGGGCGTCACCCGAGCTTCCGCACGTACAGAGCCTGCCTGGAACCAGGGTCCCAAAGGCGCAGGTCGGCAACGCGCAACTGATCCCGGTAATCCATGAGCAGTTCCTCCAGGCTGGCGCGGGCGACGTTGGTCAGCTTGATCTCCATCTCCTTCGAGGTGCCGGATGCCTGGCTGGCCTCGACGATGTTCTGCTTCCCGGACCGCGCGGCCTGGACCATCTGGTCGATCGTGCGGTCGCCGCGTCTCAGGAAGCGCTCGCAGTAACAGTGGGTAAGATCGAAGACGATCTCGGCCTTCTGATACGAAAGCAGGTCAGCGTAACCCCCGTGTGGTGGAATGAACCCCGGCTGTTCAGGCATGCGCCGAACGTGCGAGGCGCATGCCACGCCCGCAAATCCGGCTGGCGACCCGGGAGGACGGTGGGGCGAGGTCGAACCGCTTCAGGGGTCGCCCCACCGGATGGGGCACCTGCCGTTACTCAGGCTTGGGCATGTCCTTGCCGAGCTTCAGGTATTCCCAGATGGCCTGGATGGTCTTCGGTCCATCGCCTTCGTAGAACTCGGGCAGCGGGCTCTTGCCCTGTTCATCGAAATACACCGGCATCTTGGTGGTGGGATCGACGCTGAGCGGACTGCGGATCCAGCGCTTGAAGTACTCGGGCTGCAGACGTTCGAAGGCGAGGGCGAGATTGATCCCCGGCGCCTCGAACACCGCCGTGGCCCCGAAGTCAGCGACGCCATGGCAGGAGATGCAGGAGAAGCCTCCGTTGGCGCCGATCAGCTTCCGACCCTTCTCCGCATCCTCGGCGACGCTCTTGGTGTCAGCCGGAACCTTCACCGGTTGGCCATGCCGCGTGGACAGGCCTTCGGCGAGGTGCTGCGCATAGGCGGGAAAGGCCGGCATGCGGGCCTCCAGCCACGGACGCGGCTTGCGCGTCTCGCGACCGCTGATGAACGCCGCCGCCCAGTCGGTCTTCAACTTGCCACCGAGCAATTCCCAGGCGGGGAAACCTTCGTGCTTCCCGTGGCACTCCGCGCAGTGCAACGCCTCCGACTGGCGTGTCAGGAATTCCGCGGAGGAATGGCGCCGGAGGGATTCACGATCGCTCTTCGCCAGCAGCCGCAAGCCGTCCTTCTGGGCCGCGGTGAACGTATAAGCCGGAGCCTTGGATCCCGCCGCGGGCGCATCCGCGAGACAGCCGGCGTTCCAGCGGTCGGCACCCAGTTCGCCCAGGGGCTTGGCGGCCAAAGACGACTTGGCTCCGTCGAGGGCGTGGCAGTTGAGACAGCCGGTGGTCTCGACGAGCTTGCGGCCCTTGTCTTTCAGGGCGGCATCGTCAGGCGCCGCCTTGTCCTCGGCCGCATCCGCGTGCGCCAGGAGGAAGGCGGAGAGATTGGCGGCTTCGTCCGCGCTGAGCCGGAAGTCCGGCATGCGAATCCAGGCAAAATGTTCGGAGGGCTTTTGCAGGAAGGCAGCCAGAGCACCCGGCTTGAACTTCGCCTTCACCTGCTTCTGCGAAACCTTGGCCGAGTCGTTCTCGGTGCCGTCGGGCGGATTGTGACACGCGGAGCAAAGGAGCTTCTCATACAGACCCTTTCCGGCTTCGGCATCGCCGGCCTTCGCCTCGGGGACGGAGCCTCCGAGCGAGGCCAGGTAAGCGGCCACGGCTTCCGCGTTGGCTGCGGCCTCGGGGCCGTGGAAGACCTTGGGCATCGCGGTCCCGGGCCGCATGGATTGGGGATCCGCAATCCACTTGGCCATCCAGGCGAAGCTGCGGCGCCCTCCAATCCCATTGAACGCAGGAGCGTCCATGGACAGTTCCGGCATGCGGCCGCCCGCGCCGGTGTCGTGGCACCGGACACAACGGGCTTCGGCGAAGGTATCGCGCCCAAGGTGCAGCGCCTTCGCCGACTTCAAAGCGTCCGATTCGTCGTGGGAAAGGGCCGTGAGGGGAATCGGGTTGCGGGGTGTCTCGGCGTTGGACCAGTAGAGCCGGATGAAGGCCTCGCCAGTAGCCGGGCTCTTGTAGGTGACCTGGATGGGGTTGGCGCCCTTGTTGAGCTTCACCGAGGGGCTCGACTTCGGGGTCGCACCGTCTGCCTTCCCGGTGATCACCGCCGTGCCGTTGACCTCGACCACGACCTCACCAGCAGCTTCGACATGGAAGGTGTATTCCGCGCGCAGCTCGGAATTCACGAAGCCAGACCACGTCGCCGAGAAGGCTCCCGGCGGCAGGAACGGGGACGCTGTCTCGCCGGGGGAGACGTTCAGTTGGACGCCCGGCCAGACCCTGTGGTCCGTGGCGTTGCCGCCAGTGAAGGCCACGGACAGGCCTGCCGGCTTGTCCGCTCCCAGCAGGCTGGGAAGTGCGGTCAGGACGGCCGACAGGAGGACGAGTCCGGGAATCCGGGTGAATCGCGACATCGGAGCGAGGTTATTCACCCCCGTCGGACGGTCAAGGAGCCCGCCGTAATCGGGGGATGATTGGCAGCAGACGGTTCGTGTCCGAAGTCGAGGGGTGGGGCGAGTATCCCACGAGCCGCTCCTGGAACGGCTCGACGGATTCTCGCCCCATCCCCGGAGCCGGGGGAGATTGCAGGATGCGGACTGGGACGATGGGGGGTAGTCTGGGCGGGCATGGCTTCAAAGATCAGTACCGGGGCGTCGTTGGGTCCAGTGTCCCTTGGATTGGGCGGACCTCCATCGAAGGGGGGCGGTCGGAGCCGGGCGTCCGATTCGAAGCCCGCGCCGCGGACGATGCCCGTGCAGCAGGGCGGGGTGGATCCGCTGCTCAAGGTCTCCAAGCCGAAACCGGCCCGGGACTCGTTTACGTTCCGATTGCGTCCCAAGGACATCAAGGACCACCTCGATCGCTTCGTCATCCGGCAGGATGAGGCCAAGAAGGTCCTGGGCGTGGCCCTTTGCGACCATTTCCAGCACGTTCGGCTGACTCGCGAGGGCGATCCCGCCCCGCATTACGTGAAGCAGAACGTGCTCCTGCTGGGACCGACCGGCGTCGGCAAGACCCACCTGATCCGGTCCGCCGCGGAGTTGATCGGCGTGCCGTTCGTGAAGGCGGACGCCACCAAGTTCTCTGAAACAGGCTACGTCGGCGGCGACGTCGAGGAATTGATCCGGGACCTGATCCGCCGGGCCAACGGCGACCTGGAACGCGCCGGACAGGGAATCGTCTACCTGGACGAAATCGACAAGATCGCGGGCCGGGAGGCTGGAACGCGGGATGTCAGCGGGCGCGGGGTGCAGACGAACCTGCTGAAGCTGATGGAGGACGCGGACGTACCGGTGATGTCCCCGAACGAGACGCCGCCGCCCGGCATGCCCCGGCCCCGGGAGAATTCCATCAACACCCGTCACATCCTGTTCATCGTCAGCGGAGCGTTTGCGGGGTTGGAGAGCGTCGTCCGGCGTCGGCGCGGGGCCTCCGTCGACGGCGTTCCGGCCTCACGCCTGATCGCGGAAGCCACCACCCAGGATTTCATCGAATTCGGATTCGAACCCGAGTTCATCGGCCGTCTGCCGGTCCGGGTCGCCTGCAAGGGACTCACGGCAGACGACCTCTACCACGTGATGCGCGACAGCGAGAGCAGCCTGCTCCGCCAGTATGAACGGGCCTTCCGGGCCTACGGGATCGAGGTCCGGTTCCACGCGGATGGCCTGAGGCGGATCGCCGAACAGGCCGCTGCCGAGAACACCGGTGCGCGCGGCCTGATGACCGTTTGCGAACGGGCCCTGCGGGAGTTCAAGTTTGAGCTGCCTTCTACCCGGATCCGGGAATTGGTGGTCGATGCCGCGCTGGTCGATGCCCCCGAGGAGACGCTTTCCCGACTCCTGCGTCGCAGGAAGGGTCGCAAGGAACGCGTTCCGTCCCGGAAACCGTAACCAGACCGGGCGGAGGCCAGTCAGGTCCGACAACGCAGTGTCGTTCCACCCATGAAATCGCTTCCCCTCCTCGTCGGCGCCGGTGTGCTGGTCGTGCAGTCGCTCTTCGGCGCATCCACGGGCCATTGGCCGCAGTGGCGCGGTCCACTCGGCACCGGCGAAGCTCCCGGGGCGCAGCCACCCCAGACGTGGAGCGAGACGCAGAACGTGAAGTGGAAGTTCCGCATTCCCGGCTCGGGCGCCTCCACGCCGATCGTGTGGGAGGATCAGGTCTTCCTCGTTTCCGCTGAATCCGTCGGCAAGCTGGCCGACGCTCCGAAGGAAGCCACCCCCCCACCGCCGCCACCCGCTCCAGGCGAAGGCGGACGCCGCCAGCGCGGAGGTCCGGGAGGGATGCGCGCCGAGGCCCCCGACCAGGTCCACCGTTGGATGGTGGTCAGCGTCGACCGCGTCACGGGCAAGGAACGCTGGCGTCAGGTCCTCCGGGAGGTGCTTCCCCACGAAGGTCATCATCGGGATCACGGCTTCGCCTCGTTCTCTCCGGTAACGGATGGCGAGCGCCTGTACGTCTTCCTGGGATCCCGCGGACTCCATTGCCTTGATCTCAAGGGGAAGGTTCTTTGGTCGAAGGATCTCGGCCGGATGCAGACCCGCAATGGATTCGGTGAAGGCGGTTCGGCTGCCGTCCAGGGTGATCGGGTCGTGGTGAACTGGGATCACGAAGGCGAGGACTTCATCGCGGCCTTCGACACGAAGACTGGCGAGGAGAAGTGGCGGCAGAAGCGGCATGAACCCACCGGCTGGACCACGCCGCTGATCGTGGACGTGGGCGGGAAGCCGCAGGTGGTTGTGAACGCCACCGGCCACATCCGCGGCTACGACCTCGCCGCGGGAACCGAGCTCTGGTCCTGCTCCGGCATGACGGCCAACGCCATCCCAACCCCGGTTTCGTCCGGCGGCGTCCTCTACGTCACCAGCGGCTACCGCGGCGCTTCCTTGATGGCGATCAAGTTGGGAAGTTCCGGTGACCTGAGCCAGGGCGACGCCGTCCTCTGGCGGCATTCGAAGAACACGCCCTACGTTCCCTCCCCGCTTCTCGCGGGTGACCGCCTTTACCTCTACTCCGGCAACAACGCCATGCTCTCCATCTTCGACGCGAAGTCGGGCAAGCCGTTCGTCGATGCCCAACGTGTTCCGGGAATGAACGGCGTCTACGCCTCACCCATCGCCGCCGCGGGCAAGGTGTATCTTGTCGGCCGAGAAGGAGTGACCGTCGTGCTGAAGCAGTCCGACCAGTTCGAGGTCCTGGCTACCAACAGGCTGGAAGACGAGTTCGAGGCTTCGCCCACCGCCATCGGCACGCAGCTCTTCCTGCGCGGGCACTCGAACCTCTATTGCATCAGCGAATAGCCCGGCGGGCCTGCATCCGGCGGGCGACCGTCCCTGCCATCCGGATGGCGCAGACCATGCTCGAGGGATTGGCCGTTCCCCGGCCGGCGATGTCGTAGGCCGTTCCGTGGTCGGGTGAAGTCCTCACGAACGGAAGTCCCAGCGTCCAGTTCACGCCGCTGTCGAAGGCCACGAGCTTGAGCGGCCCCAGTCCCTGGTCGTGATACTGTGCCACGACCGCGTCATAGCCGCCGTGCAACGCCTGATGAAACAGCGTGTCGGCCGCCAGCGGCCCGTGCACATCCATGCCGTCAGCCCGCGCCTGAAGTACGGTCGGCGCGATGATGTCCCGATCCTCCGCGCCGATCAGCCCGCCTTCACCCGCATGCGGATTCAGGCCGCAGACACCCACCCGTCGGCGTGTGAGGCCCAGCAGGTCGCAGGCTTCGGCGGCCAGATCGATGGATCGTCGGATGCCCGCCGGTTCGATGGCATCCGCCACCTCCCGCAACGGCAGGTGGGTTGTAACCAGTGCCACCCGGAGCCAGCGGTTCCGATCGTCATGACCCAGGAGCATCATCGCGAAGCGCTCTGTGCCGGCGATTGCCGCAATGAATTCCGTCTGACCCGTGAAGCCTTCGTGCCCCGCCCGGACGACGGATTCCTTGCTCAGGGGTGCTGTGACGAGACCGTCGAGGGCACCGTCCACACACGCCTGCGCCGCCGCGCGCACCCACGCCAGGGCGGCGCCACCCGCGAGGGGATCCCCTTTGGGAAGGCCAGGCGGCAAGGGAGGTCCAACCTCAGCCCAGGCAAGCCGACCGTGGGTTTGCTCTCCGGGACGCCACACCTCGCGCGCTGCCGTCGAAAGCTCCGGCGCGTAGCGGTCCACTGCTTCCAGCCAATGGAGCCGGTCACCAAAGACGACGTAGCTCGTGGAATCGTCCGACCAGACCAGGCCCAACGCCTTGGCCGTGACCTCAGGCCCAATACCCGTGACGTCCCCGAGCGTGATGGCGAGCGTCACCGGCGGAATCCGGGTTCAGAAGTAGGAAACAAACGCCTTCTTGCGCAGGCGGCCGATCCAAGCCTTCTGGAGCCGATCGCGTTCCTCGAGCTTGAGCTGGTTCTCAATCGTCAGACGAACTTCGGTTATCGGCTGAACCTGCGCCTGCTTCTTCTCCTCGACCTTCAGGATGAAGGCTGTCCCGTCGATCTCGAGCACCTCGCTGACCTGACCCGCACCCAGCTTGAAGATGACTTCGGTCAATTCCTTGCGGAAAACCGTGTTCTTCTCCTCCACCCAGCCTCGGTCGCCGCCCTTGTTGATGCGGGCATCGTCCGAAAACTCGTCGGCCAACTTCGCAAAATCACCCCCGGCCTTGAGCTTGGCGATGACATCCTCGGCAATCCTGCGCGGCTCACCACGGGCATGCTTGCGTGCATCCACCATGATCATCCGGACCTTGGCCCGATCCGTGACGCGGTACTTCTCCTGATTCTGGGCGTAGTACCGCTCGATGCGTTTGGGCGAAATGACGATTTCCTGAGCGATCTTGGTACGGATCATCTGCCCGACGATCAGCATGTCGCGCTCCTCCTGCTTGAAGGATTCGAAGGTCCGGCCCGATTGGCGGAGCATCTTGGTGAGCGTGACCTGGTCGCCGTACTCGCGCTTCACCTGCTTCTTCAGGATGTCGTCGACGATGGACTCCGGAAGATTGTAGCCGGCGGACTTGTACTCCTGGACGATCAGGCGTCGGTCGATCAGCTGTTCAAGGGCGGCCTTCTGGAGCTTGAGCGATTCCTCGTCGAACTCCGACTGGGTACGCGAGCGGCGGGCAGCGGTCTCGAGCGCACGCCTCGAGAACATCTGCACCTCCATGAAGGTGACCACCGAATCATTCACCACCGCGGAGATTCCGTTCACCAGGTCCATGGCCGCACGCGACGGTGCGGCCCAGAGGATGGCTGCCAGAAGGAGTGGGAGACGGTACCGACTCATGGAGGCCCAGCCTACGGACTCCACCGGCCGCCGGCAAGGAGCGCAAATGGCGCGTTGGCAATCGACGGTTGCACATGGCGTTTACGGGGGCAGAATCGCCGGACGCCATGACGAATCGATGGATCAGGGGGATTGTCGGTTGTTTCGCGGCTCTCCACGTCGCGCTCACGCCGTCGTCGGCCGGAGCTGCACCCGCTTCCCGGCTGGAGTTCAACCGCGACGTGCGACCCATCCTCGCCGAGCACTGCTTGAACTGCCATGGCTTCGACGACAAGACCCGCAAGGGTGGGCTCCGCCTCGACCTGCGGGAAGACGCCCTCAAGGGCGGCAAGTCCGGCAAGGCATCGCTGGTGCCCAGCCGGCCGCAGGATTCGGAGTTGGTCCACCGACTCACCACGTCGGATCCCGATGACCTCATGCCGCCGGCCAAGACCGGAAAGCCGCTCACCGTCTCCCAGATCGAGACGCTGAAGCGGTGGGTCGCAGAAGGCGCCGAGTATCAGCCCCACTGGGCCTTCATCCCGCCCCGCGAGCCCGCCCTGCCCACTCCCCGGCAAACAGGCTGGGCCCGCAGCCCCCTCGATCTCTTCGTGCTCGCTCGGCTGGAGTCCGAGGGTCTGAAGCCCCGCCCCGAGGCCGATCGCACAACCCTCATCCGACGCGCCTCTCTGGACCTCACCGGCCTTCCACCCACACCGGCTGAAATTGATGCGTTTCTCTCCGATTCCACCGACACCGCCTACGAAAAGGTCGTCGACCGTCTGCTGGCGTCCGCCCAGTACGGCGAACGCATGGCTGTGGATTGGATGGATGCAGCCCGGTACGCAGACACCCACGGCTACCATATCGATTCGGCGCGGGATATGTCGGCCTGGCGGGACGGTGTCATCCGCGCCTTCAACCAGAACCAGCCCTACGACCAGTTCACGGTCGAGCAATTGGCGGGGGATCTCCTGCCCGGGGCAACCGTCGATCAGAAGGTGGCGTCCGGCTTCAACCGGAACCACATGATCAACTACGAGGGCGGTGCGATCGCCGAGGAGTACCACACGGCCTACATCGTGGACCGGATCAACACCACGGCCACGGTCTGGCTGGGGCTCACGGTCGCCTGCGCCCAGTGCCACGACCACAAGTACGACCCGGTGACGACGCGGGACTACTACAGCCTCTACGCGATCTTCAATGGCGTCCCCGAAAACGGTCTCGATGGCCGCCACGGCAATGCCGTTCCTACCGTTTCACTCCCTTCTCCCGCTCAGGATGCCGAGCGGCTTCGACTCAACGCCGCCGTCAAGACGGCGGAGACCCGCCTCGCCCAGATCCTGCCCTCGGTGGATGCGGCTCAGGCCGAATGGGAGTCAGCTCCCCTGCCCGAACCCGCCGACAAGGCCAAGGCCGTTCCAGAAGCCATCCAGAAACTCCGCGCCGTCCCTCCCCCCTCCCGTACCACTGCCCAGATGGCAGAGATCCAGAAGTACTATCGGGAGGAGGTATCCCCGGAAATGCGACGCCTGCGCGACGAACTCAAGGTCGCCAGAAAGGCCAAGGAAGATGCCGAGAAGGCCATTCCCACCTCGATGGTCATGGCAGAGATGGCCCAACCCCGCGACACCTTCGTCCTGGTTCGAGGCCAGTATGACAAGAAGGGCGATAAGGTCGGGCGTGCCCTGCCTGCCGCGCTCCCCGGTCTCCCGGACGGCGAGCAGGCCAACCGGCTGGGCCTCGCCCGGTGGTTGGTCTCGCCGGGTCACCCCCTGACGGCCCGGGTGACGGTCAACCGTTTCTGGCAAATGTATTTCGGAAACGGGTTGGTCAAGTCCGCGGAGAACTTCGGCACCCAGGGTGACCTTCCCACCCACCCCGAACTCATGGACTGGCTGGCCGTCCGATTCATCCGCTCCGGCTGGGACGTGAAGGCGTTCCACAAGATGGTCCTGATGAGCGCGACCTACCGACAGGACAGCCGTGCACCCAAGGAGCTGTACGCTCAGGACCCGGAGAACCGCCTCCTCGGCCGCGGCCCACGCGTCCGCCTCCAAGCCGAGTTCCTCCGGGACCTTGCCCTCAGCGTCAGCGGTCTGCTCGATCCACGGGTGGGCGGCGCCGCAGTTTTCCCCTATCAACCGGCCGGCCTGTGGGAGGAATTGATGTCGCGCCAGGACAACGACGCCTTCACCGCCCAGAAGTACGTCGCCAGCCGCGGCGCCGACCTCTATCGGCGGACGATGTACACGTTCATCAAACGGACCTCTCCCCATCCCAGCCTGTCGAACTTCGACGCCCCGGACCGGCAGGTCTGTTCCGTCCGTCGGCCCCGGACCAACACTCCCCTCCAGGCGCTGGCCCTGATGAATGACCCGACTTACGTCGAAGCCGCCCGCCATCTCGGTCTTCGCGCCCTCCAGGCGGCTCCCGATGATCCGGGCAGGATCGCCTGGGCCTTCCGTCAGGCCGTGGGACGTCGTCCGTCCGCTGCCGAGATCGATGTCCTCGTCCGTCTGCTGGGCGATCAGCGCCGGACGTTCGATCGTGATCCCGATGCCGCCCGCCGGCTGCTGGCCGTCGGCGACTCGGCTTCGACCGTTGCGAATCCGTCCGAGGCTGCCGCCTGGGCCGTGGTCGCTGCCGCCCTCCTCAACCTCGACGAAACCCTGACCAAGGGCTGACCCTTCCCATGAATTCCCATCAGGAAATCCAGCGGCTGCTGACCCGCCGCCACTTCTTCGGCCGGATGAGCGCGGGAATCGGCGGCGCCGCCCTCGCGTCGGTCATGAATCCGGGCTTGCTCGCCGGCTCCGCTGCGGGCGGACCTGCCGGCGCTCTTCACTTTCCTCCGAAGGTCAAACGCGTCATCTGGCTCTTCATGTCCGGTGGCCCGTCGCATATCGACCTGTTCGACTACAAGCCGCAGCTCCGGAACCACCACGGCGAGCAGCTTCCGGCTTCGATCCGGATGGGCCAGCGGTTGACCGGCATGACCAGCGGCCAGTCGAGCTTCCCGTGCGTCGCCCCGATGGCCAACTGGCGCCAGCATGGTCAGTCCGGGCTCTGGATGAGCGAGTTGCTCCCGAACATGGGCCGTGTTGCCGATGACCTCTGTGTCATCAAGTCCATGTGGACCGAGGCCATCAACCACGATCCCGCCGTAACCTTCATCCAGACCGGTCATCAACAGGCGGGCCGACCCGCCTTGGGCGCTTGGCTCTCCTACGGTATCGGTAGCGAAAACCAACAGCTGCCCGGCTTCGTGGTCATGATCTCCCAAGGCAGCGGGAACAAGACCGACCAACCCCTGAGCACCCGCTACTGGGGGAGCGGCTTCCTCCCCGGCGAACATCAGGGCGTTCGATTCCGTTCCCAGGGCGATCCCGTCCTCTTCCTCGGCAACCCGCCCGGCATGGATCCCGCCTCCAGACGCCGCATGCTCGATGCCACCGGCGCCCTCAATTCGATGGCTGCCGACTCCTTCGGCGACCCGGAAATCAACGCCCGGATCGCGCAATACGAGATGGCTTATCGGATGCAGACCAGCGTCCCGGAACTCTCCGACCTGTCCGGCGAGTCCCCCGCCACCCTCGAAGCCTATGGCGTCCGCGATGGCGCCACCGACGGCGGATTCGCCCGGAATTGCCTGCTGGCCCGTCGCATGGTCGAGCGCGGAGTCCGATTCGTTCAACTGTTCCACCGGGGCTGGGATCAACACGGTGACCTGCCGAAGCAGATCCGCGGGCAGTGCCAGGATGTCGATCGTCCCTCGGCAGCCCTGATCGAAGATCTCAAGCAGCGAGGATTGCTCGAGGACACGCTCGTTGTCTGGGGCGGCGAGTTCGGACGGACGGTCTATTCCCAGGGTGCTTTGACCCAGGACAACCACGGTCGGGACCACCATGGACGATGCTATACTGTCCTGCTCGCGGGCGCCGGCGTGAAGGCGGGTTTCACCTTCGGAGCTACCGACGACTACTGCTACAACATCGTCGAGAACCCGGTGCACGTGCATGACCTGAACGCGACGCTGCTGCACCTGATGGGCCTCGACCATACCCGGTTAACGTTCAAGTTCCAGGGACGCCAGTTCCGACTGACGGATATCCATGGCGAATTGGTCCGTCCGATCCTGGCCTGAGCAGTGGCTTGAGATGGGCCGGCAAACCGGGCGGCCCTGCGGAAGGATTTTGCGCTGAGAATGGCGGAAAACCTGCTTCTGGAGAGCTGCCGGGGAACCCGGGGTGCAGCGGGGTTTGCTGGACTACGCTGGCAGGGAAAGTGATTTACAGGGTCGCCTTCCTTCACCCAAGGTAAGTGCGAAAGTTTCAAGAAATGCCGTCTTGGCTGCTACCAAGGCCTTGGTGCGGCGCCATTCTGAACAGGCCTCCGGGTCCAGAGTCGAAATACATCTCATGCGTCATCAGGTGAATCAGAGGGGCCTTCGGGTCGTGCAACTCGCATGCTCCCTGACGGCAGGTAGTGCGCTCGCCCTGGCCCAGAATCCGGGTGAGTATCTAAGCTACTCGTGGAAGGGCATCGCCTTGCAGCCCCAGCTCGATACCACCGCGCTGTTCACGGACAACCTGTTCTCCAGTGCCGGCGTCAATCGGGTCTCGGACTTCATGATGACCTTCTCGCCCGGCCTTCGCCTCCAATGGGGCAGGGACGGCCTGAATCAGGTCTCCTTCGAGTACCATCACGATGAGTCCATCCTGGTCGACAACAGCGATTTCAACTCCAGCCAGAATCGGCTGGCCCTGTCGGTCCGCTACGCAACCGGCCGGATCCGCGTCGATGGACAGGACAGCGTCCAGTTCCTGTCGAGCTTGATGGGTGGTTCCATCGGTCAACTCAGGCTTCTCGTGGACCGGGTGACGTTGGCAGACACTTACACCGTCACCTACGACTGGACCGAGAAAACGGATTTCTATTTTCGCGGCGTCCACAACACGACGGATTACGACAAGAAGCAATTCCTGCTCGACCAAACCACCCTTGAGGGGGTCCTCGGAACATCCTACCAATGGTCGGCCAAGACCCGGGTCACTACCGAGGGCTTCTACGGCCGGACCCTCATCGGCGCAAACGCCGCACCGACGATCGCGTCGGACTCCAGTTTCTACGGCGGCTTTGTCGGTCTGCGGGGCAACTTCACCAGCAAGCTGACGGGCTCCGGGAAGATTGGTTATGAACGGCGTGACTTCGTCACCGGAGACAGTCAGGGCTCCTCAACGCCCGCTCTGGCCTTTGACCTGAGCTACCAGTTCTCGCCGATGACGAGCGCCACCCTCCGATACGATCGTCGGACGGCCCCCAGCCCCCAGTTCGGAGGGCAGATCAGCGTGTCGGATGCGGTGAGCTTTCAGGTCAACCAAATGGTGGGAAACAGCGGTAAATGGTTGGTTCGTGGGAACACGACCTTCTCCCACAACAACCTGACGACTGCCAACATCACTTCCGGAGCCCAGACGATCAACGTGGAGCGGACGGATACAATCCTCACGCTCGGAGCGTCACTCGTCTATCAGCCGCAACCCTGGTTGTCCTGCATCGCGGCCTACAACTTCGAGAACTTCGACATCAGTTTTGCCAGCCAGACCGCCTCCGGATTGCTTCAGGTGGTTCCCTACCACGCCAATCGGGTCTCGTTGTCGGTGGCAGTCGGTTTCTGATCGCCCAAACCCGCTGGAAAACCTTTGTGAACATGAGTGCATCAAAATGGCTGGATCGGATGGGTGGGCTGCTGGCGTTGGTCCTGGCGCTGGCTGCAACTTCCGGGAAAGCGGCCGAGGGAGGTGGTTCGGCCACCTATCGCAAGATCCAGCCCAACGACGTGATCTTCATCCGGGTCGTCGGCGAAGCTGACCTGACCATGGAACGTCGGGTAGGTCCCGAGGGGACGATCACCTATCCGTACCTCGAAGAGCTCACGATCAAGGACAAGACGCCAACCGAGGTTGAGCGGATGGTCCGTGACGGACTGAAGGGCGATTACATCGTGAACCCGCAGGTCACGGTGGACTTCAAGGAGTACGTGAAGGAATTCGTCAACGTGAACGGCCAGGTCAATCAGGAGGGGCGCATCGAATTGCCCATCGACCGCAAGCTGGACATTCTCGACGTCATCTCACTTGCCCGCGGACTCAACCTGCGGGCCAATCAGGATTTCATCCAACTCAGCCGTCAGGGGCAGGAACCCAAGGTCTACAAGTACAGCGAGCTCCGGGCCATTACGGACCCGGCCAAGAAGATATACGTCGAGCCAGGCGATCAGATCTGGGTCAAAGAGCGCGTATTTTGATTTCGAGCCATGGAAAACTCACCTAGGCCGGTGCAAGGCACCGGTACCGACGACGCCGGAAAATTCCGCCAGTACTGGCACGTCCTTCTGGAACGCCGCTGGCTGATCGTGTTCATCGTTGTCGTCTGCCTCACGGCCGGCTTCATCTACGCTTTCCGGGCCACGCCCATCTTCGAGTCGGGCGCTCGCCTGGAGATCAATCCTGAGAGTGCCGGCGTCCTCAGCTTCCGTGAGGGCATCGCGGTCGGGAGCAAGGATCAGGAGTACCTCCAGACGCAGTACCGGAACCTCCAATCCCGGAGCTTGATCGAAAAAGTCATCCAGAAACTGAAGCTGGATGAGGACCCCAGGTACAAGGGGGCCATGGATCGTGCGGCGGCCGTCAACGGGGACATCACCATCTCCCCAATGCGCCTGACGCGGCTGGTCGAGGTCAAGGTCCGGCATCCGGTCGCCTCCCGATCCCGGGACATCGCCAACACGCTCGTAGAGATCTTCATCACGGACAATCAGGACCAGAAATCCTTCCGGGCCCTGTCCGGTTTGCGCCTCCTCAAGCAGGAACAGGCCACGCAGGAAACGGAACTCACCCGGGCCATCCAGTCTTTGCAGGATTACCGCGCCAAGAACGGTGCCGTCTCCCTCGATCAGGACGTGAACGTGGTCTACAGCGGCTATCGTCAGGCCAAGGAGGCTTTTGAACTTCAGCGCCTCCGCTCCGAGAACAGCTTCCGCCTCGCGGACGAGGCCCAGCGGTGGAAGACCGCGGGCAAGGACATCGCCGACTTCCCGGAAGTCGCCAAGGACACGTCTGTGGCCCAGATCAAGGTGTCCTTGGGCACCAGCCTTTCGCAGTTCGCGTCGATCACCAACCGCTACGGACCGAAGCACCCGCAGTACAAGGCGCTCGCCAGTGCCGTGGCGTCGGATCGCCAGAAACTGCAGGCCGAGGCCCTCCGGGCCTTCAACTCCATGCAGGCCAGTGTCGACCTCGAAAAGGCCAATCTGGAAGGCGCCCGCAAGAAGGCCACCGAAGCGGAGGCCGAGGTCAACAAACTCAATGACCTGAAGGTCAACTACGACGTGCTCAACCGGAAAAAGGAGCGCGCCGAGGCCATGTTCCAGCTGATCATTGCCAAGACCAAGGAGTACGACCTGAGCTCGAAGGATGTCCTCCAGAACATGCGCGTCGTCGACCAGGCCGATATCCCGGTCCGCCCCGTCAAACCCAACAAGCCGGTGATCATCGTCGGCTCGCTGATCGGCGGCCTGCTCGCCGGTCTCGCCCTCGCCTTCTTCGTCAACTTCCTCGACGACTCGGTCAAGAGTCAGGAGGACGTCGAAGTTTACCTCGGCCTGCCATTCCTCGGCTACGTCCCCAACATCAAGTCGACTTCCGTCGTCGAGCGCGACCTTCAGGCACATCGACACCCGACTTCCGGAGCCGCCGAAGGCTTCCGGACGCTCCGCGCTACGGTGTCCCTGGCACGCAATGCCGAACGCCTTCGCAACATCGGCGTGTCCTCGACGATTCCGTCCGAGGGCAAGTCGCTCGTCGCCTCGAACTTCGCCATCGTCACCGCCCAGACCGGCCTGCGCACGCTGCTGGTGGATGCGGACTTGCGCCGTCCCTCCGTCCACAAGGCCTTCCAGCTGAAAAGCCCGATCGGCCTGAGCGCGTATCTTTCCGAGCGCGTCCACTCGATCGATGAGATCGTCAACACGTCCGAGGTTCCAAACCTCGACGTCGTGTGCTGCGGCGCTACCCCCAGCAATCCTTCGGAACTCATCTCGTCGAAGCGGATGCTGCAGTTCCTGGAAGAGGTATCCTCCCGATACGACCGCGTGATTCTCGACTGTCCGCCCGTATCGGCTGTGGCCGATCCGCTGGTCGTCGGAGCCATGTGCGACGGCATGATCTTCGTCACGAAGTTCAACAAGATCCGGCGCGAGCATGCCCGACGGTCCGTCCAGCGGATCACCGAAGCGGGCATCCACGTCATCGGTCTCGTTCTCAACGACATCGATTTCGAGGGTCGGGACTCGTACTACTACAGCTACCACTACTACCAGAACCGGTACTACGCCTCTCACTACCGGTCCCGCGGCGCAGCCTCGGAGGCTGGCAAGGGCGCCAAGCCGACCGAGCAAACGAAGAGCTGACCCTCCGTCGTTCTCGACATCAAGACCGGGGTGGCTGCAGCAACGCAGCCACCCCGTTTTGTTTTCCGAGGCTCCGCGTCAGGCGGACGCGTTACCGAACAGATCGAGCTGATTCGAGGGCGCCAGCGTCCGCAACCGGTCGCGATCGCTCCGTTTCCGCGGTCCCTTGGCTGCAGCCGGCGGGGTACCGGGGGCACCGACGGGTGCGGATCCAACCACCTGCTGGAGATTCAACTCCGCCTCTTCCAGAACCCGGAGGATTTCCTTCGACCGATCGATGACCCCCTTTGGAACGCCCGCGAGCCGGGCCACCTGGATGCCGTAACTCTTGTCGGTACCTCCAGCCACCACCTTCCGCAGGAAGATGATCTGATCGTTGTACTCACGAACCGCGACGTGGAAGTTGCGCGTCCGTGAAAGTCTGACTGCCGAAGAGGAAGCCGAAGGTTCAGGACCTGATCCCAATTCCGTCAGCTCGTGATAATGGGTCGCAAAGAGGGTCTTGGCCCCAACCTGATTGTGAAGGTGCTCAACGATGCTCCACGCCAGGCTCAGTCCGTCGAACGTACTCGTTCCTCGGCCGATCTCGTCCAGGATGACCAGCGATCGGCGGGACGCGTTGTTCAGGATGTTGGCCGTCTCGCTCATCTCCACCATGAACGTGCTCTGCCCTCGCGCGAGGTCATCTGCGGCTCCTATCCGCGTAAAGATGCGGTCGAGCAGGTCGATCCGGGCTTCTGCCGCGGGGAGGAAGGCTCCCGTATGGGCGAGCAGCGAAAGCAGCGCCACCTGTCGGATGTAGGTGCTTTTGCCGGCCATGTTCGGCCCGGTGATCAGCATGATCTGCTGCGCAGGACCGTCGAGGTCGGTGTCATTCGGCACGAACCTCTCACCTCTGAGCGACTGTTCGAGCACCGGGTGCCGGCCATCCCGGATCCGAAGCACGCCTTCATCTCGGACCTCGGGTCGGCTATGCCCGTGCATCCTGGCGACCTCGGCGAAGCCAGCCAGCACGTCGAGCTGCGATGCCGACGATGCGGTTTCCTGGCAGGTCGGCAGGTTCAACAACACCTCCTCGCGCACCCGCTGGAACATCTCGTACTCCAGCTTCGCTGCTCGCTCCTCGGCTCCGAGGATCTTCTGCTCCATCGCCTTCAAATCGGGGGTAATGAAACGCTCCCCGCTGGCCACGGTCTGCTTCCGGATATACTCCGCCGGCACCTTGGAAAGCTGTGCCTTGGTCACTTCCAGATAATACCCGAAAACCGAATTGAACCCGATCTTGAGGTTCGGGATCCCGGTCCGGGCGCTCTCGTCCTGTTGGAGTTTCGCCAGCCAGTCTTTACCGCCCTTCGAGGCGTTTCGCAGCTCGTCCAACTCGGCACTGAACCCGTCCCGGATCAATCCTCCCTCCTTCACCGCCAACGGCGGCTCATCGACGATCGAACGATCCAGCACCTCGACCAGGGCTGGCAGATCCTGCAATCCCCCGGCCAACCGCTGAAGCAGGGTGCCTCCTACTCGCCCGTCCGCCGGGACGTCCGCCGGACCTGCAACGGACTCCACCAACGCCCGAAGCCGCGGCACCTGCTTCAGCGCCAACCGCAGAGCTACCAGGTCCCGTCCATTGCCTGACGCCAGGCTCAGCCGACCCAGCGTCCGCTCCAGGTCCCGCATCTCCCGCAGCGCCGACCGGAACTCGTCCAGCGTCGGACCCGCCCCCACCCACGCTTGCACCGCATCCTGTCGTTCGTTGATCGCTGATTCGGATGACAACGGCTGCGTCAGCCAATCCCTCAGCCGCCGAGCTCCCATCGGCGTGACCGCCCGGTTCATCGCCCCAAACAACGTCGTCTGACGGTTCCCGTCCGAATGCAGTGGCTCCAGCACCTCGAGGTTCCGCACCGAGGTCGTGTCCAGGATCAGGAAGTCCGTCACCTGATAACTCGTCAGCCGCGTCAGATGGGTCAGGTCCCGACGCAGGTGCTGCGCGAGGTAGTGGACCACCGCACCCGCCGCACCAATCGACGCCGCCTTGCCCCGCAGCCCATATCCATCCAGTGAGGCCACCTTGAAATGCTCCTGCAAGGTGTACACCGCCGTCTCCGGCAGGAACGTCCAGTCGTCATACCCAATCAGGATGCCCCCCGATGACAATCGGCCCGGTGCCCCCGGGATCGGAGTGGATCCCTCATCAACCGCGCCGCCCTCGAGCAGAGCCCGCAGGTCTGCCGCCTCCGTTGGAAGGATCAGCTCCGCCGGACGCAACCGATCCAGCTCCGCCAGGACCGCCCGGGAATCCGACAGCTCCGTGACCCGGAAGTCACCCGTCGTCAGGTCGACCACCGCGATCCCGATCTCCTTCCCAACCCTTGCCACACCGGCCAGGAAGTTGTTGCGATCCGAGCTCAGCAACCGGTCATCGAAGTGGGTCCCGGGCGAGAGGATTGAGGTCACCTCCCGCTGGACCAGCTTGCCGGGCTTGGCCTCCTCGGTCTGGTCGCATACCGCCACCTTGCGGCCGGCCCGCAGGATGCGCCCGATGTAGGAATTGGCCGCATGATACGGAATGCCGCACATCGGCACGCCGTTGCGCTGCGTCAACGAGACGTTCAACAGCTGCGCCCCCGCCTGCGCGTCCTCGAAGAACATCTCGTAGAAGTCCCCCAGCCGGAACAACAGCAGCGCATCCTTCGGCAGCTCCGACTTGATCCGCCGGTACTGCGCCATCATCGGCGTGAGGGTGACTTCGTTTCCTGCCATTTGCGGCGAGAGGGTACTCGGGTTGGGCGGGCTCGCCTAGCCGCCCGTGAAACAAGTATCGAACGGGGTGGCAAAGGCGCTTTCACCGTTCAGGACCCTGTCTCTGGAGGAGGAAATCGCCGAACCGGGACCCGATCGATTGCGGGCGGTGTCCAGATCCACTGCGACTTCACACCCACCGCCGGTGACCGCCTCCGCCGCAAAACTTTTCCATAACATGGACTGGCATAATGGACGCCCCCAGCTTATAGAATCCCTACCCAAGGAGTCTAAACCCATGAACACAGGATTCTCAGACGCGATGCCTCCTCACGCCTCGCCGTTTGCTACGACCCACTGGAGCGTCGTGTTGTCCGCAGGTCAGGCCGGAAGTGCTGCTGCCGAAGCGGCATTGGAAAAGCTCTGCCGGACTTATTGGCCTCCCCTATATGCCTTCGTTCGGCGCTCCGGCCACTCTCAAGCCGATGCCGAGGACCTCACGCAGGGCTTCTTCTATCGCCTGCTTTCGGAAGGCCGCGTCGGGTACGTCAGCCAATCCCGAGGCCGCTTCCGAACCTTCCTGCTCAGCAGCTTGAAGCACTACCTCATCAATGAGTGGCGCCGGAACGCCCGCGAGAAGCGAGGGTTCGGTGCCGTTCATCTTTCCTTCAACTGCGATCCGGAAGAGGCCCTCTACGCCCGGGAGCCTGCTACCGGCGAATCACCGGATTGGTTGTTCGAGCGGCGCTGGGCAACCCGCCTCATCGAGCATGTTTTCGATACGGTCCGAAGTGACTACGCGCGGAGCGGCCAAACGCAGATGTTCGACGCGATCGTGCCGGTGATCTGGGGTGACGTGGATGCCCAGAAATACGTCGAGATCGCGGCCCAGCTCGGCACGACGGAGGGAGCGCTCAAGGTCGCCGTATTCCGGGCGCGCCAGCGGTTCCGCGAGCGGATCCACGACGCGGTCGCCGCAACCCTTCCAGATCCAACCGATAGAGGGGAAATCGAGGCAGAGCTGCACCATCTGGAGACCGTCTTGAAGGGAGTACCGCCGCACTGCGGTTGAACCAGGAGGCCCTGCTTTCCGGCTGACCCGAGTCCCCGAGGGCGCCGCCAACCAAAATGCCTTCCGTTGAACTTGGCCGCTGCGCCCGTTGCGGCACCCCGCGGGCGAATTCCAATCCTGCTGCCTTGGGCGGAGCCTGTCCGGGTTGCCTCCTGTCGGCGGCGCGAATGGTCGCCTCCCCTCCTCCTGAAGGGGGGAGCCTCCTGAACGAGCCCTCCACGCCACGGACGCTGGGTGACTATGAGTTGATCCGCGAGATCGCCCGCGGAGGCATGGGCATCGTGTGGCTCGCAGTTCAGCGTTCGCTGGGTCGACACGTCGCGATCAAGGTTCTTCCCGCAGGACGGTCCTGTGATCCGGTCCGCCTCGCCCGCTTTCGGTCGGAAGCCAGCATGGCCGCTCGCCTGCAACATCCTCAGATCGTTGCGATCCATGAGGTCGGTGATCAGGCCGGGGTCCCCTATTATTCGATGGATTATGTTCCCGGGCAGGATCTCGGGACGCTCGCCCGTCGCCGGCCTTTGCCACACAAGGATGCTGCGGCCTTGGTGCGCACCGTGGCTTTGGCCATCCAGTATGCCCACGACCAAGGCATCCTCCACCGGGACCTGAAACCCTCCAATATCCTCGTAACGCCGTCGGGTGAACCCCGGGTTACCGATTTCGGCTTGGCCAAGCTCATCGAACCCGATGGAGACCTCACCCAGAGCGGTGAGATCCTGGGAACGCCTTGTTTCATGGCGCCCGAGCAGGTCGTTGGCCGGAAACGCCGCATCGATACCCGCACGGATGTCTATGGGTTGGGCGGGTTGCTCTACTTCTCCCTCACCGGACAGCCGCCTTTCTCTGGGGAATCCATCTCCGCGATCCTTCAAAGCGTTCTCCATGCAGAGCCGGTCCCGCCGCGGCGCCTCAATCCGGAGATTCCCCCTGAATGGGAGCAGATCGTCCTGCGGTGCCTCGCCAAGGATCCTGCCAACCGGTACTCCAGCGCCTCGATCCTGGCCTCGGAGCTGGAGCGGGCCCTTCGCGGCCAGCCGCTCCAGACTCCAGCGCCCGGTCGGATCCTACGGTTCCGCCGATGGGCTATCCGCGAGCCTGGATTGGCCGTCCTGGGTTCCGCCTCCCTGCTGCTTCTCGGCGCCCTTTTGGTGGCGTGGGTCCTGTTCGCAAATCATCAGGAAAACACTCGGCGCACGGATGCCGATCGCAGGGCCCAGCTCGAGGTCAACCGCTACATCGCGGACGTCAGCCTCGCGGGACGCGCCCTGAAAGAAGGAGATCTTAGAACAGCTTCCCGTCTGCTGGACGGCATCGGGCCATCCAGTGGAATGCCCGACCGGTGCGGAATCGAATGGCATCTTCTCCGTCAACGGTGCAGCGGAAACAACGAACGAACCTGCTGGGAAGGCCCGGATCCGGTTCTGGATGCCATGCCTTCCGCCGATCATCGGCAGGTCGTCCTCGTCACCTCCGGCTGGATTCGTGTTGTCCCGGCCGAAGGCGGATTCGTCATCTCCGAGTACCCTCTCCCCGCGCCTGTGAGGAGACGCCGTGTCACCGCTTCCTCCGTCGAAGGGACGGTCTGGGTCGGGGATGACCTCGGATTGCATCGGGTCAACCTGACTACCGGCTCGGTGGAAACCGTGGGAACGCATCCGGTCGTCGGATTGGCTGCGAGTCCTGATCGAGAGCTGGTTGCCGTCGAGACCTCCGTCCATGGCCCGAACACACGGCTCTCCGTTCTGGGATCATTGGATCGAAGGCCGAGGATCGACGTTCCGATCGTTGGCTCTGCAACAACGGTTTGGTCTCCGGACGGCGCCTTGACCGTGATGGACTCGTCGGGTGCAGTGCGACGATGGACGTCGGGTGGAGGCCTTGAATCCTCTATCGTGCCGTTGGCGGGAGCTCCAGCGGTTGCCGTAGCCTTGTCCGGGGACTCCCGACGAAGGGCCATGATCAGTGGGGACGGACTCCTCCGCATCGAGAGCCTCGCGAACGGAACAACCGAACACGTGGAACAGCTGGACCGTTGGATCGGAGTTCAATTGTTCCTGAGTCCCTCGGGAGATCGACTGGTTCAAACCGGCGCTGGCGGTGATCAACGACTGATCCTGCGGGAGGCGAATGACTGGGGCGCAAAGCGGTATCTGCATGGTCACATGGATCGGATCGGCAACCTCCGATTTCTCCCGGCGAACCAGGGGATGCTGACCTGCTCCGCGGATGGCAGCGTCCGGACGTGGCGGTGGGAAGGGGTCCAAATGGTTGGTGAATGGAAGGATTTTCCCGCAGCGGACCCGGTCGGGGATCCCGTCTTTGCCCCGGACGGAAAGTGGATGGCCGTCGGGTTCGGCGAGTCACCACACGGCTTCTCGAGGGTTTGGGCTGTTGCGGATCCGTTCTCGACCCCGATCCGCCTTCCCGGCCGGACCATTGCCTTCGCCCCAGGGAGTCGAAGCACGCTGCAATGGCGGGAATCAGGAATGATCGAGGTCTGGGACTATGGCCTGGGCCAGCGTCTGAGCGCCTTTCAACTCAATCCCCTGCCGGGTGGCATCCCGGATCAGGTTTCGGAAGACGGCAGTTTCTTCGCCTGCCTCGGACGGGACGCCCTTCTGCGGATCTTTCATGGGAGCCACGGGCGAGAACTGCCTGGACCGGTGGCGAAGGTCCGACTGTTCCAAGTGACCCCAAACGGCCTCTCCATTGCGTTTGCCATGCCGGGAGGGGTGGGTGTCTTCAAACCAGGGTCTGGCGACCAATACCAATTCGCGATGGGCGAGCCCACGAGCCTGGCAATTTCGCGGGACTCCCGATACGTCTGTGCCGGGTTTGGATCTGGACGTCTGGTGGTCCACGACGTGGAAGAGCGCAGGACGGTCGCGGATGTGGAAGCGCAGCCGACGCCCGTTACCGCCATGGCCTTCGTTGCGGATTCCCGGACGCTCCTCACCGGAGCCGAGGACGGCGAGCTTCGCTTCTGGAATGTCCCCTCGTGGCGGGAGATTTCCCGCCTTCAACTTCCCGGTCCCATCCGTTCCCTGACTCTGCGGCCGGAGCACCGCGCTGTGCTTGCCGGATCCGGACGGCAAATACGGCTGCTGGGCAATGGTCGACTGGGTGAGCCCGTTCGTGAGGTTCGTCTCGAGGGCGGGTTCTGGGAGGATCCGCTGCGCATTTCTCGAGTGCTGGCTTCGCGGACTCAAGAGCCGCTGCCGCCGACGACGCGGATGCGCCAATAAAATCCCGTCGCGGCTCGTCCGAACTTCCGTCGTCCCCTGGCATCCCGAACTACTCCGGCAAGGCCCGGACCCGAACGAATTGCTGTGGACTCTCTCGATGGAGAACCACCCCTCCCGCGCCGA
>CAIMMI010000346.1 GCA_903842505.1 uncultured Verrucomicrobiota bacterium
GAGAGTCTACAACGACGGTAGCAACGGTAGCAAAGGGGGAAGCTCTGGTGGGGCGAGTGTCCTCACGGGACGGGTGAGGAGTTCCAAGATTCAAGTTTCAAGTTTCAAGTGTGCTTCAAACTTGAATCTGAAAACTTGCGACTTCGAGCAACACCCCACCCCTCCCCACCCCTCCCCTTCTGGCGTCGCTACCGTTGCTATCGTGGTTGTGAAAAAACTCGGTGTCCGCTGTGGTGAATGTCCCTTGCCTTACCCATCCAGAAGCGCAGCGGCGGCGAGGATGGGCGTAGGATCGCGGGTGCCAACACAGACGAGGGGATTGCCCGCGTAGATGCTCCAGGGCTTGAGGTCCCGATGGACGATGGCGCCCGCGGAGACCACGGCACCCTCCCCGATGGTGACTCCCGGGAGCACGACGGCGTGGGTGAAGAGGAGGGCGTGCGCTCCAATCCGCACGAAGGATCGGCTGACCCGTCGGAGATGGGCGGGAACCGTGGGATTGGTCAGTCCTCCCTGGATTTCTTCCGAGCCGGTGATGATGCGGACGCCCGCGCTGATCCCAGCGAAGTCGGCGATTTCACAGCTGCCCCCACCGGAGATGGTGGAATCAAAGGCGAGGTGGACATGGCGTCCGATGGAGACTCCCTCGCCCGCAAAGATGCGGACGCCTTCGTCGATCTGGCTGAAGGCACCGATGGAAATGCGGTCGGGCGGCACCAGTCGGCACCCGTGGTAGACCCGCACCCCCTGACCACAGTGGCGAAGGGTGGAGGCAAGCAGGCTGGGGTCCAGGAGCGTTCCGGGACTCAGTTCCTTGGGCAATGGAATGGGAGTCATCCGCGAAGGAGTCAGGCGGTCATGCCGCCGTCGATGGTGACCTCAGTCCCGGTGATGTGGCGGGCGGTGTCGGACAGGAGGAAGCGGACGGATCCGACGACATCGGACGGATCACCCAGGCGGCCGAGGGGGGTGCGCCGTTGGAGTTGGGACTGACGGCTCCCATCGAGGGATGCCGTCATGTCGGTGGCGAGGAATCCGGGCAGGATGCAGTTGGATCGGATGTTGCGGCTGCCGTATTCGCGGGCGAGGCCGCGGGAGAATCCGACGAGTCCTGCCTTGGTGGCGCCGTAGGCGGCGAGTCCGGAGAAGCCGGTCCGCGCCGCGATGGAGGCGATGAAGAGGAGGGAACCGCCCCGGGTGAGCATGCCCTTGAGGACGGCCCGCGCGAGCAGCATGGGGGTCACCAGGTTTACCTGAACTCCTTCCTCGATGGCGTCGGGTGAGAGAAGGGTGACCAGACCGTCCATGCCGATTCCGGCGTTTGAGATGAACGCGTCGTAGCCGTCGAGCAGGCGCGCGTCGGTGACCAGCTGGGTGACGCTGGCTGGGTCGGCGAGGTTGGCGCTGTGGAACTCGAACCTGCCGGGAAAACGAACCGCGAGGGTCTCCAGGGCCGGCGACTGCTTCCGGGCGGTGCCGACGACCTGCCAACCGTCGACGAGGAGGGCTTCGGTGAGGGCTAGGCCCAAGCCGCGGGAGGCACCGGTAAGGAAGACCCGTCGGGCGGAAATGGGCGTGTCGGAGGAGGTGTCCACGAGAGGATCGGATGACGCAGCGCGGCCGGATCAGGGTCCAGAGGAAAATGTTTGAAAGGGCCGTAACTTCTCGCGGGTTTTGGCCTAGAAGGAAGCGTGAATGACTCAACCTGCCAAACCGATGGAAGTGGTTCTCGCCACCCAATTCAAATACCCGATGGATACGAGAAGCTTGTCGCAACCATTCTGGATGCCTGCTTTCGGGTTCATCGCGAGCTCGGCCCAGGTCTCCTGGAAGGACTCTACGAAGGGTGTCTCTACTGGGAACTTCGCGAAATGGGGTTGTCGGTCAGCAGACAGGTTCCGGTCTGCCTGACATATCGTGGGCGGACAATGGAAACTGCCTTTCGGGCGGATTTGATTGTCGAGGACGGAAACGGCGGCCGTGTCCTGCTCGAACTGAAGGCGGTTGCTGAAATGGCCCCGATCTTTCAGGCACAGATCATCAGCTACCTTCGCATCCTGAACCTTCCGATCGGACTCTTGGTGAACTTCAACAACTGCCTGCTCAAGGATGGAATCTCGCGGATCCTGAATCGACGCTGGATGCCAGAGAAACCCGACGCGTGACCGGTGTTGACCTGAGCATGGCCACACGTACGAAAGGGACCGCTGGGCCGTTTTACAACGACGGTAGCAACGGAAACCACGCGGGGACGGTTAGGACGGGGCTCTAAGGAACGTCGCTGTCGTTGCTATCGTTGTTGTGAACTGGGTCGTGGGTGAAGAGGGGAAGGGTGTTTTACAACAACGGTAGCGACGGAAACGACGTTGGGACTGGAGGGGCTGTATCGGTGGTGACCGTGACAGTCGTTGCTGCCGTGGTTGTGAACCGGGTCGTGGGTGAAGGGGGAACGAGGTACTTTACAACGACGGTAGCAACGGAAACCACGCGGGGACGGTTAGGACGGGGCTCTAAGGAACGTCGCTGTCGTTGCTATCGTTGTTGTGGACTGGGTCGTGGGTGAAGAGGGGAAGGGTGTTTTACAACAACGGTAGCAACGGAAACGACGTAGGGACTGGAGGGGCTGTATCGGTGGTGACCGTGACTGTCGTTGCTGCCGTGGTTGTGAACCGGGTCGTCGGTGAAGGGGGAACGAGGTGCTTTACAACA
>CAIMMI010000347.1 GCA_903842505.1 uncultured Verrucomicrobiota bacterium
CAAAATCCTGCGCCGCCAAGCCCGCCCGGCGTCGGATGTCCTGAACGACATTCACCGCACGCACCCGGACGATCCATTCGCCGGAGGGAGGCGACGCAAGGTGCACCGCTTCGACGTTGTTGATCCGATCGCCAAGCGGGGGTTCCCGCCACGGATTCCCCTTCGGCAAACGCGTTTCCGCGAAAGACAAATCCCGAGGGCGACACCACCTCCAGGTCGAGGTCGTTGACCAGCGCCGGAATCGCCGCAGGCAATCCCGGGACGTCCGTGTAGACCAACGTCACCTTCAGGGGTTCGCCATTGGCCACGATCACGCGACGCTCCCACACCTGCCCCGTGGCCAACTCGGTCGACTGGTCGAACAGCTCAAAAGTCCGCTCCGAATCAATCAGCGTCTCCAGATTGATCCGCCCCCAGCCCTCGTCGTTGTTGGGCACCGGAGCCGTGTCCCCAACCACCTCGCCCGGATCCTCGGGATCGTCGGGATCCGTCGGCACCAAAGCCGTTCCCATGTCGTCCGCCGAATTGATCAACGCCGCCTTCACCAAGGCCGGCGAGGGCGTCGAACCTCCGCGGTTCTCCCGATACCACTGGATGAAGATCGCACAGGCCCCGCTCGCGTGCGGGCCCGCCTGCGACGTGCCGCCCTGATACAGGTAATTGTCGTTGATCGGCGACCAGGCATTCTCCTCGCCTGCCGCCTGGGACTTCAGCGACGCGATCCACGTTCCCGGCGCGACCACGTCCGGCTTGATCCGCCCGTCTTCGCATGGCCCCCGGCTCGAGAAGTCCGCCATCACTTCCTGACCTTCGGCGTAGATCCCGAACGTGAACCGGTTGTTCTGGCAGGCGCCCGTCGCAATCACGTTCTTGGCCACCGCCGGACTTCCGATCGTCTGCGCGCCCGGCCCCGAATTTCCGGCGCTGAACTCCAGCACGTACTGCTGGTCCCCCGGCGTCAACGCATCCGCGTCCCGAACCAACGCATCAAACTCCGCCGCACTCAGGTCATACCGGCCCTGCGTGTCGTCCCCCCACGAATTCGATCCGACCAACGCCCCGGCCCGCACCGCATCCCGCGTCAAAGCCTCGTAGCTGGGCGGCGGCCGATACCCGCCCTGTCCGTCAAAGATGCGCTGGGCCACAAGGTGTGCCCCCGGTGCCACCCCCAAGCCGTACAGGTAACCCTCTTCGTCCTTCTGCCCCAAGGCGCCGTTGCCCGCCACAATCCCGGCGCAGTGCGTGCCGTGGCTGTGTTCATCGCTCGCGTCCTCCAGGCCGTCATACGCAAACAACGCGTCCACCCGGCCGTCGAGGTCCGGATGCATCAGGTCGACAAAGCCCAGATCCAACCCCGAATCCGCCACCGAAACCGTCACCCCATCGCCGTCGTAGCCCAACTCATGCACCCAGGCCAACCCGCCAGCCTCAAACGTATCCCCAGCCACGACCTTCGTCGCGATCTCGTCCATCAGCTTCATCCGCGGGGCCCGCTCAATCCAAAGCACTTCTCCCGATCGCGCCAATTCCACCACGTCCCGGCCCGTCACCGTCCCCGTCGCCACCGGCCCCAGCGACCGACTCTCCTGCACCGTCACCGACTGCATCCGCAACCGCGCCAGCGCCTCTCCCGCGCCTCCCGACCTCAGCAAGACCTTCACCCCCACCCGACCACCCGGCTGGGACCGGAGCTCCGAAACCACCCGCGTGTCGACCTTGTGCCGCGCCTCCATCGGCCCCACCCAGCGGACATAGTCCTTCCTGCGCACCACCCCAGGATCCGCCCCATCCAACCGCGCCACGAAGGCGTCGTCCGGAACGAAATGCAGCAACTCCACCCCGACAGCCGCCAATTCCTCACGCCACGCAGATTCGAGATGTCCTTCGAACTGGATGAGAAAAAGTCCGCTGACCTGGGGTTCCGCCACCGCCGCCGGTGCGGCCGAACGCGCAGTGTGCTGGGGTGTCTCGATGACTCCATTGCGCAGCTTGATCTGCTTTAAAGCATCAGCCCCATCTAGTTGCAGAAGAATACCCACCAGAAGGAAGGCGCCGGCCAGAACTCGGAGCACGCGGTGAATCACGGTGCAAGGCTAGCCATTGTCGTGCCGCAAACAAGCGGACCACACGGACAGCGGATGTCAGACCCCCTCTGGCAGGATGAACCCATGAAGAACCGAAACCGCTCCGACTCGAAGCCTCAGTTGGACCTGACGCTCGCCATCGACCCCGGCACCTCCACCGGTCGTTCCCGTCGTCCCCGGAAACCCTGCTCCCGCGAACGCGCCGCCTGGTGGTTCAGTCAGATGTACCGCGCCATCGAAGCGGGTTAAGCACCGCCGCCGTAGCCGCGGACGTCAGAACGCGGGCAGCAGCCCAGCCAACTGCGCCGTAGCCGCGGACGTCAGGACGCGGGCAGCAGCCCAGCCTCCTCACGTCGGCTGCTACGGGCTCTGGAAACGGGCAACTCAGCACCAACTCCCCGCTTCCTTCCTCCGCGTCCAAGCGTTTGACTCACGCCCATGCGCCTGACGCACGGTATTCATCTGGCCTACTGCACGAACATCCATCGCGGTGAATCGTGGCCGGAAACCCTCGCGGCCCTGGAGAAGCACACGCTCGCCGTCCGGCGCCGCGTCTCTCCAGACCAACCCTACGCCATCGGCCTGCGCCTCTCCGATGCCGCCTCCCGCGAACTCGCGCATCCGGACACCCTCGCGGCCTTTCGACGCTGGTTGAAGCAGCAAAACTGCTACGTCTTCACGATCAACGGATTTCCCTTCGGCCAGTTCCATGGCACCCGCGTCAAGGAACAGGTCTACAGCCCCGACTGGACCCAGGCGGACCGTGTCGCCTACACGCGACGCCTCTTCGAAATCCTCGCCGAACTGCTGCCGGAAGATCGTGAGGTCGATGGATCGGTCAGCACGGTCCCGGTCTCCTTCAAAGGTTTCCGCCTCGACGAACGCGCCGAACGGACAGCCCGGGAAAACCTCTGGTCCATCGTCGAATTCCTCGAACAGCTTTCGCGCCGCACCGGCCGCCGCTTCCATCTCGGACTCGAACCCGAGCCCTGCTGCCACCTGGAGACCACGTACGAAACCGTCCGGTTCTTCGAACGGATGCGGTCCGACCGACCGGGCGACCTGCGCCTCGATGCCCACCTCGGCGTCAATTACGACTGCTGCCACCTCGCCATCGAGTTCGAGTCGCCCGCTGAGGCACTCGGTCGTCTCCGCCGGGCGGGAATCCTGATCTCCAAGATCCATCTCAGCAACGCCCTCCGGGTTCATCCCACCCCGCCCGCCCGCGAGGCCCTCCGCGCCTTCCTCGACACCGTCTATTTCCATCAGGTCATCGAACGTCGGGCCGACGGCGAAATCATCCGGTACACCGACCTCGACGAAGCCCTCACCACCTCTCTGGATGGCCCCCAACTCGACGTCGAGTGGCGCGTGCATTTCCACATCCCTCTCCACGCCGCGCCCGGCAATGGTTTCGAAACCACCGCCGAGCATGTCGCCGGTGTCCTCGACGAAGTCCGCCGCCAACCCGGCCTGTGCCACCATTTCGAGATGGAAACGTACACCTGGGAAGTCTTGCCCGGTGCCCTGAAGCAACACTCCGTCGTCGATCAACTCGCGGCCGAGTACGCCTGGACCCTCACTGAACTCCGCAAACGCGGCATCGTACCCCGCTGATCCGATCCTCCTCCCGTCGCCTTCGGAGGACAAATGCGCTGCCGCTTCCCAAGGCAGCGCCCAAACCGTCCCTTACTTCGGCATCTGCAGGCCGATCTTCGACGCCACCTGCATGACGTCCTTATCGCCGCGACCCGACATGTTCACGATGATCAGGTCGTCCGGCTTCATGGTGGGAGCCCGTTGGATGGCCTCGGCGACGGCATGCGACGACTCAAGCGCCGGGATGATTCCCTCGGTGCGCGCCAACCGCATGAACGCCTCCAGCGCCTTCTCGTCCGTGGCGTAGCTGTACTGCACCCGACCTTGGTCGTGGAGCCACGCGTGCTCGGGTCCAACGGCCGCGTAGTCCAAGCCGGCAGAGACCGAATGCGTGGATTGGATCTGGCCGAACTCATCCTGGAGGATGTAGGACCGCGTCCCCTGCAACACGCCCAGGGAACCGCCGTGGAACCGAGCCGCATGCTGTTCCGGGAAGATTCCGTGCCCGCCTGCCTCGACGCCCACCATCTGCACACTGGAATCGTTGAGGAACGGATAGAACAAACCGATCGCATTCGATCCGCCCCCCACGCAGGCGAGGAGCAGGTTGGGCAACCGCCCCTCCTTCTCCAGGATCTGCTTCCGGGCCTCGTCACCGATCACCCGGTGAAAGTTCCGGACCATCACCGGATACGGATGCGCGCCGTAGGCCGTGCCAAGGATGTAGTGCGTGGACCGGATGTTCGTGACCCAGTCGCGCATCGCTTCGTTGACCGCCTCCTTGAGCGTCTTCTGGCCGGCATGCACGGGTACCACGTCGGCCCCGAGCATCTTCATCCGGTAGACGTTCAACGACTGGCGTTCGCAGTCGACCGCGCCCATGTAGATGACGCACTTGAACCCGAACATCGCAGCTACCGTCGCCGTTGCCACACCGTGCTGGCCGGCGCCGGTCTCGGCGATGATCCGGGTCTTGCCCATCCGACGCGCCAGCAGGACCTGGCCGAGCGCGTTGTTGATCTTGTGGGCGCCCGTGTGCAGCAGGTCTTCCCGCTTCAGGTAGATCTTCGCACCGCCAAGTTCCCGGGTGAGCCGCTCCGCCAGGTAAAGCGGCGTCGGCCGCCCCACGAACTCGCTCAGGTAGTAATCCAGTTCCTTCTGGAACGCCGGATCCTGCTGCGCCCGGAAGTACTCCGCCTCCAACTGCTGGAGCGGATGGACGAGCGTCTCCGGCACGTAACGCCCACCGAACTGGCCAAAATGCCCCTCGGCATCCGGCATGGAGGTCGAAGCGAACTCAACGGTCTCGGCAGCACTCATGGATCAGGTCAGTGAAACTTCAGGTCGGCAGCGCAGGCGGCTCAGTACTTCGGCACCGAAGCGTCGATCTGGTCACTCCAGGCTCCAATGCCACCCTTGACGGACTTCACATACTTGAAGCCCTGTTCCCGCAGGAACCGCAGGGCCTTCAACGAACGCACCCCGCCCTTGCAGTGGAGATAGTACTGCACGTTCGGATCCAGATCCGTGAACCGCTGCGGCAGGACGCTCAACGGCAACTGCGGAACTCCCTTCACGTGGGCGATCGCGTATTCGTCTGGCTCCCGCACATCAACCACGCGGATTCCCAACGACGGGTTGTCGAGGGCCTTCTTCATGTCCTGCACCGTCACTTCATCCGGATTCTCCGAAGGATTCTTCGGCTCCGGAACGATTCCGCAGAACTGCTCGTAGTCAATCAGCGCAGTGATCGACGGATTGGCGCTGCAGAGGGGACACTTTGGGTCCTTTCGGAGCTTCAACTCGCGGAACTTCATGTCCAGCGCGTTGAACAGCAGCAGGCGCCCGATCAACGTCGAACCCTTGCCCAGCGCCAGCTTCAGGATCTCGGTCGCCTGGATGCAACCGATGATGCCCGGAAGCACACCCAGCACACCACCCTCGGCACAACTCGGCACCATGCCCGGCGGCGGCGGCTCCGGATAAAGGCACCGGTAGCACGGTCCACCCAGATGCGGGGCGAAGACGCTCGCCTGCCCCTCAAACCGGAAGATCGAACCGTAGACGTTCGGCTTCTTCAGCAGCACGCACGCATCGTTCGTCAGGTAACGCGTCGGGAAGTTGTCCGTGCCATCCACCACGATGTCGTAGGGCGCAATCAGGTCCAGGGCGTTCTCGGACGAGATCCGCGTCTTGTGCAGCGCCACCTCCACGTTCGGATTGATCCCCGCGATGGTCTCCTGCGCCGACTCCGCCTTCGACCGGCCCACATCCGCGTCCGTGTGCAGGATCTGACGCTGGAGGTTCGACACGTCAACCGTGTCAAAATCCACCAAGCCGATCTTCCCAACCCCCGCCGCCGCGAGATACATCGCGATCGGGCTGCCCAAGCCACCGGCACCGATGCAAAGCACCGACGTGTTGCGAATCTTGCGCTGCCCAGCCATGCCCACCTCCGGAAGGATAAGGTGACGGGAGTAGCGACGGATTTCCTCGTTCGTAAGGTCGATCATACCGAAACGCCCGCACCGTAGGGCCGGGAACCCAGTCGGCCAAGCGCTTGTTTGTCCGTTTCCATACGTGAAGTGTCGCCCAAACCCAACCCAACCTCTCCGCGCCATCGCGCGAACGCCCCGCCGTCTCCCCCTCCGTTTACATCCGCATGTCCCATATGCGACACGGGACTGCAAACCACCCCTCCTTCCTTTCGTGCCCTCGCGCCTTCGCGCCTTCGCGCGAACACCCCTCCGTTTACATCCGCATGTCCCATATGCGACACAGGACTGCAAACCACCCCCTTCCTTTCGTGCCCTCGCGGCTTTCTTCCGCAACTCCGCACTGGCCAGCCGTCCACCCCTTCCCAAGACTCTCCTCCGATGAGTACCCCGGCCACGTCAGCCCGCTGGATACAAGGTCACACCCCGGTCGCCCCCCGCATCGGAATCGTGCTCGGGTCCGGTTTCGGTCCGGTCGCCGAGGCATTGGCTGAACCCGTGTCGATCCCCTACTCGGACATCCCGGGCTTCGCCGTCGGCAGCGTGCTCGGCCACGCCGGTCGCCTGATCGTGGGCGACTGGTGCGGGCAACCGGTGGCCATCCTCGCCGGACGGGCCCATTACTACGAAGGCTTCGACTGGGCGCAGGTCACCTTCCCGGTCCGCGTCCTCGCCGAACTCGGTGTCCGGGAACTCCTCCTCACCAACGCCGCCGGCGGCATTGCGAGCGGGATGAAGCCAGGCGACTTCATGGCCCTTGAAGACCACATCAACTTCATGGGATCGAATCCCCTCCGTGGCCCCTTGGCCGAGGGCCGCGAGCGATTCATCGACATGACCGCCGCCTACGATCCCGGGCTCCGTGCCCGACTGATGCAGGCGGGACAAACCACCGGCGTGTCGCTGACCGAAGGCGTGTACCTCGCTGTTTCCGGTCCGTCCTTCGAGACCCCGGCCGAGATCCGGGCTTTCCGCACCCTCGGTGCCCACGCCGTCGGCATGAGCACGGTTCCGGAGGCGATCGTTGCGCGGCAATGCGACCTCCGCGTCGCCGGCCTCAGCTGCATCACGAATGTCGCGGCCGGCCTTGCCGGTCCCACCCAACTGGTCTCCCACCACGAGGTGATGGATGTCGCCCGGGAAGTCGCCCCTCGTGCGACCCGACTCGTCGCCGAGTGGGTCCGCACGGCGGGTCTTCAACCTTGAAACTGTAAACTTCCAACTCCCGCCCGACCCCCTAGGTTCCAGCCATGCAGCGCCTGAACATTACCCTCCTCGCCGGCTGGCTTCTGGCCTCAGCCCCGCTGACCCAGGCCGCACCCGGGGACCACGTCCGGGCCGCCCTGGCACCGGTTGCACCCGGCATGGTCCGGGTCGAACTCGACCTCCAGTTTGACAAGGGCGAACCGCCCACCGGAGTCATGGATGTCGACCCTGGCTCCCGCCAGCGCAGCACGCATTCCCTCGCCGAACTGGTCGCTGAGGAACGCCCCCTGGAAACCACCGGCTTCCTCGTCGCGCCGGGCCGGGTCGTGGCCATGGACTGGACCGTGCATCCCCGCTTCGTCAAGGCGATCCACGTGCGCACGGAAACGGGTGAGACGACGGCTTCGGTCGACGGCTACGCCACTGACCAGTGGGCGGTGTTCCTGAAGCTGGACGGGCCCCTGCCAGGTGCGACACCCCTCGGATTCGGCAAGGGCAACGCCGCATTCATTGCCACCCACTACCGCTACGAAGGCGGAATGATCCGCGAGTTGCTCCCCTTCCCCGGCCGGGTCATGGAAACCGAGGGCCAGAAGCTCTGGCGTGTCGTCGAAAACCAAGGCGTCGCCATCAGCACCAACGGCACCGCACTCGGACTGCTGCTGACCCGTCGGGTTCCGCTCGATGACTCGTGGCAGGGATCGCCGACGTCCTGGGACCAGGTCCCCAAGGCCCGATACGACCAACTCCTCCAGCAGGTCGGGCAGATGTCCGACCAAAGCCTGCTGCGCACGCGCCTCAGCCTCCGTAGCCCCAAGCCGACGCCCGGCGCGAACCGCCGCCGATTCCCGATGGACGACGAGGACAGCGACGATTCCAGCACCGAACGCGATGTCGTCGGGGTCGTCCTGGCGCCGAACCGGGTTGCTGTCCTGGCTGCGCTTCGCCCCTCCACCACCGCCCGGCTCCAACGCATCCAACTGCACCCCGCCAAGGGCGAACCCGTGAACGCGAAGTTCGTCGCCTCACTCAAGGACTACGGCGTGATCGTCGTCGAACCCGAGAAGCCCCTGGCCCACCCGCTCGCCGTCTCAACCCGGCCCGCTTCCGACTTCATCGAGAAGCTCAGCTATCGCATCGACCTCGCCCTCCAGGGCGAGAACCGCGTTCAGTACCTCCATCACGCCCGCATCGGGGCCGTCCATGTCGGTGCCCGCCTGGAGGCGTTCCCGGAACTGGCTGACATGAGCGATACCCAAAACGCCTTCCTCGTCAGCCCGAAGATGGAACTTGTGGCCTTTCCCGTCGATGCGCGGAACCGCAACCGCCCAACCGCTCGCCGGAACCGCATGGGCGACGGAGCCGACCTGACTCCAGCCCGCTTGATCCTCCGCGCCATCGAAGGTCTCCCCGCCACCGCGGATCCCGCCAACATTCCCGTCGGCGAGGCCGATGAAAACCGACTCGCGTGGCTTGGCACGGAATTGCAGGCCATGACCCGCGAACTCGCCCGCGCCAATCAGGTCTCCGAACAGACGCAGGACGGCGGATCCGGCGCCATGGTCACCTACGTCCACCCTGGGTCTCCCGCGGCCAAGGCTGGCATCCCTCCCGGCGCCATCCTCCTTCGCCTCCGGGTTCCAGGAGAACCCGTGCCCATCGAAGTGGAGATCGAGGACGATCCGCGCCGCGGCCAACCCTTCCCCTGGGAACGGCTCGACGAGGTTCCCGAGCAGTATTTCGAGCGTCTCCCGACGCCTTGGGCTCCAGCCGAAAACGCCTTCACCCGCGCCCTCACCGACCTCGGTTTCGGACGCAAGTTCACCCTCGAATACATCGTTGATGGAAAGGTCCGGCAACTCGACCTCGAGGTCACGGCCAGCCCCGCCCACTACGACTCGGCTCCCAAGTACAAGGCGGAGTCCGTCGGCCTCACCGTGCGCGACCTCACCTACGACGTCCGGCGCTACACCCAGCGCCGGGCTGACGAACCGGGCGTGATCGTCTCGAAGATCGAGGCCGGCAGCAAAGCATCGATCGCTGGCATCAAGCCCTTCGAGATCGTCACCCACATCAACGATCAACCCGTCGCGAACATCCAGGAATTCGAGACCCGGACCAAGACCGGCGGCGAACTCCGTCTCTCCGTCAAGCGCATGGCCAAGGGCCGCATCGTTACCCTCAAGGCGGACTGAGGGGGGAACGGGAAGTTCCCAGTTTCCAGATCCCAGTCCCCAGTTCTGGAATCCGGTAACTGGCGACTGGAAACCACTCCCAATCCCGCCTCGTTGCCTCGGCAGCTATGGTCCCTGAGGTGACAGGCCCATACGCCGGAGGCGTTGCAGCCGGTAGCCCGGGGTGCGAAGCGACCCCGGGTCCCTCGCCCCATGTCAACATCTACCCCGGCAGGGGTTGAAGCGGGCGCACCCTTCCTCGATTCGCTGCGGAGTCGATGATCCCCGGCTCTTACGCGATCCGGCCCCTTGTTACCCCTGCCGGGGTGCGGATCGATTTCTTCACGTCTTCCCCGGGTAGGCGCCGACGCGCCAACCCGGGGCTATCGGCTGAAACGCCTCCGGCGTACGCGTAGCAGACGACGTAAAGAGGCTTCCAGTTCTGGAATCTGGCGACTGGCGACTGGTAACTGGCGACTCAACCTTGAAACTGAAAACTTCGAACTCCCCCCTCACTTCCCGCCACCCTTGGTATAGGCCCGAACATGCTTCACCTGGGCATTGCGGGCCATCTGGAGGGCCTTGGCCACCTTTTCCCACGGTGCGTTCCGGTCGGCACTCAGCACCAGATTCAACCCGGCATCCGCCGCGACCGCACTCCGCAACTCCTGCCCGAGCTTATCCTCCGTGACCGCCCGGCTTCCCACGTAGTACGCGGGCTCCGTCGCGGCGATTGTCACGACGAGCGGCGGCTTGCCGGCCGTGCCTCCCTCCTTGGGGGCATCGGTCACCTCGGGCAACGCGAGCTTCACTGCGGGTTGGTTCCGATAGGTGGTGGAAACCAACAGGAACGTCAGCATCACAATCAGCACGTCGATCAACGCGATGATGATGATGCCGGGCGCAGCGCGACGGCGGCGTGGATAGAAACTGCTCATCGGGTGCTGTCCGTGCCGTCGTTGCCGGGCTTCACCAGATATTGCTGCCGCAGCAGCACGTCGCACAGCGACTCCAACTCGATCGCCAGGGACTCGACCTTCTTGTTGAAGAGGCTCCAGGCGATGAGGGACGGGATCGCCACCATCAGGCCCATCAGGGTCTTGTTGAGGGCCGCGCCAATGCCTTTGGCCATGAGCGAATTGTCGCCGGACACGGCACGACCGAAATCGCCGAAGAGCGGGATGATCCCATAGATCGTGCCGACCAGTCCGAGAAGAGGTGCGATGCCGACGATGATCTCGAGGAACACCAGGCCGCGTTCGAGGTCGAGGATCTCGCGGCGCGCCTGAACGCTGAGGGCCGACACGTTCTCCGCCTTCGACCATGGAAGGTGGTCCAGCACCGAGACGACCAACCGGGCCAGCGGCGAAGGCTGGGCCTGGCAGGCTCCCCGCAAGGCCGACGGATCCGCCTGGCCCAACAGGGATGCCAATCCTGCCGGCATCACCCGCGACCGCCTCAGTGCCCATGCCCGTTCCAGGATGAAGGTCAGCGACACCACGGACATGCCGAGCATCACCCACGCAAACACCCCGCCGTCCTTGATCCAGTCCACCATGTTCAGTTCTTCATGGGGCTTCCGGTGTACCAGCACGCGCCAGTCCCCCGTCCGTCCCCGGTTTCAATTGATGCTGTAATGGAAAGTGAAGGTGATCTCGCGCGTATCGCGCCCGATCGTCCGCCGCATTGCCTCCGGCCACCGTGCGTACGGCGCCTGCGAAAGTACCGCGCTCTCGCAGAGGAGCGACCAGATATCTCCAACCTGAGACTCCACCTGGGTCATGTCGGCAATCGAACCGTCGGACCGCAGTTGGAACTTGAGGACCACCTTGCCGATCCGGTCGAGCGAGTAGTGGTGCTCTTCGAGCAACGCATACCAACGCTGCTGCACGGCGTAGATCAACTGCTGGTCATAGCTCGCGTACGGTGACTCCTTCACGTCGAGCGACGGCTCGATCGAGAAGCGTCGCACGCCGCCCTCCTGCTTCATCTTTTCGCCGACGATGACGCCCTTCTGCTGCCGCGCCTCGGCCAGCCGCTTGATGACCTTGCGGGGCGGTGCGCCTTCGTCCTCGCGCGGCTTGGAGACCTGCTCCGGTTGAGGCGGCCGCGCCATCTGCGGCCGCGGGACCAAGGGATTCGGCGTGACCTTCGCCAACTGCGTCTCGCCCGGCTTCAGGCCACCTTCCTTGACTTCCTCGACCCTGGGGCGCGACTCCTTCGGCTCCTGGGGTGCAGTCGCCACCTCGGTTACTTTCGGAGATGGCTTCACCGGCGGAGTCTCGACGGGCTTCTCGACCTTCGGGGTGGGTTCGCTCTGCGGTTGCGGGGCCGGCGGCTGCGGGGTCGCCTTCACGACATCCAGGATGCGCAGGACATCCTCCCGCTTGCCTTCGATCCGTGGCGTGGTGGCTTCCTTGACCGGCGGATTCGGGTTCCCGGCGAGGGTGTTGGCCGTCGAGACAAAGCGCGTGTCCTTGGGCGGTTGGGCCACGGCCTGCGCCGGGTCCACTTCGAGGAAACTCAGCGGGATTTCGACGTCCGGCTCGGGTTCCACCGGCCTCGGGCGAAGGGCCAATTCCTCCGGTGTCGGCGGCTTCGGCGGCAACAGCGCCGTCTTCATCCATTCCGGCAGGACTTCAGGACGCGTCTGCGCCAACCGCCGCGCTCCTTCCCAGGACATCAACCCAAGAAAGTGCACCAGCAGGGAAACCACCAACCACCGCGCCACCGGCCATCCTCCCCCGTCGACCGGCGCGCGACGGCCACGACTGGACAGCACGTCACTCAAACGCGGCGAAGGTGGCGGAGCGTCCCAACCACGGCAACCGGGGATTCATTTCAACAACCGGTCCCGCAGGAACTGCACCGTGGCGAAGAACTGGTAATCGACGTTCTTCTTCTTGGCGAAGCCATGCCCCTCGTCCTTCGCCAGGACGTACCAGCACTCCACGCCCCCCTCCCGGACCGCCTTCACGATCTGGTCGGCCTCACCGGCGGGCACGCGCGGATCGTTGGCGCCCTGTACCACGAGCAATGGCACCCGGATCTTCCGCGCATTCGTCAGCGGCGAGATCTTCTCCTGATGCGCCCGCATGGCCGGATCCCGTTCATCGCCATACTCCACGCGGCGCAGGTCCCGTCGGTAGTCCTGGGTCCGCTCCAGGAAGGTCACGAAGCTGGAGATCCCGACGATGTCGATGCCACACCGCAACCGGTCTCCGTGGAGGATCAGCGACGCCAGACTCATGTAGCCCCCGTAGCTGCCGCCCGTCACGGCCACCCGGGCGGCATCCAACGCCGCATCCTTCGCCACCAGATCCAGGAACGCCCCGATGTCCCTCACCGAGTCCTCACGCTTCATCCCGTTGTCCAATGTGAGGAACGTCTTCCCGTACCCAGCCGATCCCCGGACATTCGGATACAGCAACGCCACGCCCATCTCTTCCAGGAAGTAATTGTTCCGACCGAGGAACACCGGACGCGACTGCGACTCGGGTCCGCCATGGATGCTGATCAGCAACGGGCGCCGCCCCGGGAACTTCGCCGGATCCGGTCGGTAGAGGAATCCGCTCACCATCCGTCCATCGAAGCTCTTCACCCGGACCAACTCCGGCTCACGCAACCGCTCCGCCTGGAAGCCCCCGGTCTCACTCGCCGTCCATCGGGTAACCGCGCCCGACTTCACGGCCATGGAGTATGCGTCCGCTGGCGAGCGTGCGTGGGACAGCGTGAACCCCAGTTCCTTTCCGTTCCCGCTCCACTCCAGGCCACTGATCACGCCCGCCGGAAGGTTCACTTTGCGCCGGACCTTTCCCTTCGCAGCGTCGACGAGCCGGAGCATGCTTACCCCATCCTCGTTGGTCACGACTGCCAGCAACCGCCCGTCCGGCGACACCTCCACCGCCTCCACATCCCAAGGCACGTCCGCCAGCATCTCGGTCGTCCGCCCCGTCGCGATGTCGATCCGGACCAACCGGTGGAACTCACCCGCGGCATCGGTCGTGCAGAAGACCGAACGGCCATCCTGGCTGAATCGCGCATCCGCATAACTGACCCGCTTCGTGGCCTTCGGAGTCAACGGGCGCAACCGTCCCGTCTCCACATCCAGAAGGTGCAGGCCGGATTCATTGATCGAGACGTACTCGCCCACCACCAGCGTCTTCCCGTCCGGCGACCAATCACTCACGCCCCAGCCGCCACCGCGGCACTCCAGGACCATCCGCGCCGAGGCCGGGCGCAGCGGATCCATCACCCAGATGTCCGTGTCCTTGCCGTTCCGACGTGTCGAACTCCACGCGATCCGGTCGCCGGCTTCAGACCAGCGCGCGCCAGTGTTCCGGCTCTTGCCATCCGTCAGCAGCGTCACCCGCCCGTCCGGAAGATCCATCCGGTACAACTGGAAGAACTCGCCGCCACCGGTGTCCTGACTGAACAGGATCGAATTGCCGGTCACCGGCTGGAACTGCGCCGAGGAAACCGGCTCGGGAAAGAACGTCAGTTGCCGGCGTGCCCCGCCCGGGTGGTCGACCCAATGCAACTGCGCGCTCTCCGAGAACCGCGTGAGCACGAGCATCTCGCGCCGCACCGGATGCCACGACTGCATCACCGCCGTCCGGAACTCCAGGTACCGCGAGGCATCCCGACGCAACTCCGCCCCGACGGCGGGTACTCCGTCGGCCACCACGTTTTCAGGCACCTGACGGGCGTTCACCACGCCCGTCGCACCCACCACGATCAACGCCGCCAGCCAAAGGGATCGCATCGTCGTCATTTCCCGACGATGCCCCCGCCTCCAGCGGGGTGGCAACGTCCCCGTTGCCCCCTCATCCCCTTTCCCAAGGCAGCTGTCTTGGAATGGGTCTCAGGACTACCGCCGCCGGGAATCCCGACGCGGCTTCGCCGCGGAAGGCGGCGCTGGCGCCTTGCCCGGAGGACGGCTGCCAGGGCGCCACTCGGTCGGATCCTCCGCAGGACCGGCCGACGCGGAGGTCATCGGAA
>CAIMMI010000348.1 GCA_903842505.1 uncultured Verrucomicrobiota bacterium
CGGCCTACAACCCACAAGTCTGTAGGCCCGGGTGCCCCCACCCGGCGCAGTCCATCGTTCGCCGCGTGAGGGCACGCAGCCTACAACCCACAAGACGGTAGGCCCGGGTGCCCCCACCCGGCGCAGTCCATCGTTCGCCGCGTGAGGGCACGCAGCCTACAACCCACAAGCCTGTACTGACTCATAACAAAGCGGAGGCTTGAACCCGGCACGCTATCGCCGAAGGCTGAAACCGAACGTCCCACCGCCATGCCCCATCCCCTCCGCCGCCAATCCCTCGGCCAGATCGCCCTCGTCGTTCGCGACTACGACGAGGCGCTGGCCTTCTACGTCGGCAAGCTGGGTTTCACTCTGGTCGAGGACACGCCCGTCCCCGAGCAGGGCAAGCGCTGGGTCCTGATCGCGCCGCCCGGCTCTTCCGGTTGCCGCATCCTTCTGGCTCAGGCGTCCGCACCGGAACAGGTGACGCGCATCGGCAATCAGACCGGCGGCCGTGTGTTCCTCTTCCTGTTCACCGACGATTTCTGGCGGGACTTCCAGGACTACGCCGACCGCGGGGTCGTCTTCGTCCGGGAGCCCAAGGTCGAATCCTACGGCACGGTAGCCGTGTTCAAGGATCTCTACGGCAACCTGTGGGACCTGCTTCAACCCTGCTGAACCGCAATCGGATCCAACGTCCACAGTCGGGTTTCAGGTGAATTACCCATATTTGGTAGTTCGACGAATTCTACCTAATCCGGGATAGTAAGGAGGTTATGAGTCGCTGGATGTCACTCCGCTCCGCCGCACTGGCTTCGCTCCTGGTCCTGATTCCCACCGCCGCACGGGGCGACGTGACCATCACCCTGTCGAACCGAACCTTCACCAGCCTCGAATTCCTGGCAGGCATCGACTACACCCAGTTCAACATTTCCGGGAGGCTCACGGGCATCACGGTCGGCCTGACCCTGACCGCATCCGACGCGGGCTCGCTCACCAGCCCGGAAGCAGACGATTTCGCGTTCCTGGTTCACAAGGATCCGCTTTCGCAAGACGGGGCCGGCGCACTCCAGCTAGGCGGAAGCTTCATCGACTATTCCGCGACCAAACTCCTGTGGCTCAACGGCGATTCCCAGGTGATCGGCACGCAACTCACCGGCACCATTTCCCTGACCACCGACATACTCTTCAACGAGGATGAGTCCAAGAACGGCAAGCTCTGGGTCGGCTATGGCTATGACGATTTCGGAACCAGCTCGAGTGGAACTTGGGATGGGACCCTGATCCTTCATGGACTCACCGCCGTTCCCATTTCCGGAACCCCGGTCCCTGAGGGCTCCACCTGGTCCGCAGCTGGCCTGCTCGTCCTCGGTTCGTGGTGGACCTACCGGCGCCGGAACGGACGCAATCACGGAAAGTGACCTGCGGCCCGGCTGAGGTCCCCCTCAAACGGGGCGGCAAAGCCCTCGTTGGCCTCCCAAGCTCTTTCCGCAGGCGATGAGGACATCGCCACCCTGATCCCGCTCTCCCATGGGGGGCAGTAGGGGATGCGTCGCCGTCACTCCCTCGTAACTCCCTCGCAGGAACCGGGGCTGGTAGCGTGACCGGATGTCTCGGCAAGCAACGGATCGGCGCGGAAGCCGCGCATTCACCCTGATTGAACTGCTGGTGGTGATCGCGATCATCGCCGTGCTCGCGGGCTTGCTGTCACCAGCCCTTGGACGAGCCAAGCGGCTCTCCCTCCGCAGTGCCTGCCTTTCAAACCTTCACCAGATCGGCCTGGGCACGGCCATGTATGCGGGAGATTTCCGGGGCCGGATGCCCTGGGCACCGGACGAAAACCTGCAACTGACCCCACCCGTCGACTCGGGCGGCAAACGTTATGCGCGCATGGGCGGCTTCATGCCCATCCTGCACCCGTACCTGCCCGATGTCCGGGTCTGGCAGTCCCCCCCGGTCCGCAAGATCGCCACCAACACCTGGCAGTCGAATTTCCTCGGTCCCTGGCTGGACGGACGCGGGGAGGATCCGCTCCGCGGCACGGCCAACTACATCAGCGACAAGCTGGGCGAGACCGATCCCCAGAAGGCCCGGTATCTCCGGGACCGGACTCCGGAGGATTGCGCCAGCCTTCGCGGCACCAGCGTCTCGGAAGAGGAATGGTTGATGACTCCGTTCTTCGAGAAGCCTTGGTGGGCGTCGTTCCGGACCGCCTGGACCGTCGGCACCAGCGAGCCTCCCGCCGGTGGCTGGTCGGCGCACCAAGGAGGCAGAAACCAACTCTACCTCGACTTCCACGCGTCGTGGGTGCGCCGGAACATCGACCGCTGACGTCGCCACCACCCCGCGCCTAGCGCCGCTTCCGTTCCCGTTCCTCTTCCTCTTCTTCTTCCTCGGTCTCGGCCGAGAGGACGAAGCCAGCCCGAACCGGTGCCGGCATCACCGAATCCGCCCCTCGGACCGACCGCCAGATGACCTCATTGAGTTCGAGATCGTCTGCGGCGTCTTCCCGCGTCAGGTCCATCTTCTCGGATTTCTCGTGCCCCCAGGCGGTCGCCAGGTTTCGGGCGTTGAGGTCGGCCTGCGGGAGCACGGCGACATAGGGGGACAGATCCGGCTTGGGCCCGAAGCTGGCGAACATCGGCATGGCCGCCGCATCGAACTGACTCATCGGCTTCATGCCGAGGATCAGTTCCATCGTGCGCAGCATGCTGCACGTGGAATAGAGCGTCGAATCCACCGTGTGCTTCCGCACGTAAGGGCTGATCACGTAGGCGATCGTCCGGTGCGCGTCGATGTGGTCCGATCCATTCTGAGCATCGTCTTCCACGACGAAGATGGCCGTGCTGGCCCAGAACTTGGATCGACTGACGGCTTCAACCACCCGGCCGAAGGCCAGATCGTTCTCGGCCATATAGGCCGTGGGCGTCGGTTTGCCACGACTGGTACCGGCCGTGTGATCATTGGGAAGCCGGACAATCTGAAGCCGGGGCATCTCGCCCTCACGCTCGAACCGCGCCAACTCCGAGATGAACCGGTCGGCCCGGGCCAGATCGCTGTAATCCATGTCGAAGCTGCGGAAACCCGGGTCGAAGTGCCCCTTCAGATTCGCCACCATCGTGGTGCAGGGATCGTTCGTCGTCGCCCCGTTGTTCACGAATTCACCGTAGCTCCGGTAGGTCACCCCGGCGGCCTTCGCCCGATCCCAGAGATATCCCCCGGCCGGCGTCGCAATCCGGAACCGACCCTCGCTCGGATAGGCGTACTTGCGATCCTGATTGTGCCCGTAGCTCATCGGCCACATCCGCTCCACGAAGTCCGTGGCATACGCGCCCATCGTCCACTCGTGTCCGTCGGCGCTGACCTCGCTCTCGACGTAGAAGTTGTCCAGCAACACGAAGTCCCGGGCCAACCGGTGATGGTTCGGTGTGATCGTCTCCGGGAAAAGACAGAGCGTGGGATCGCCCTTGCCTTCGGGCATGTCACCCAGGACCTGATCATAGGTCCGGTTCTCCTTGATGATATAGATGCAGTGGCGGATCGGCGAGGGACGCCCCGCCACCAGCGGGATGGGATGATTGGCCGGCAACTCCTTCGGGGGCGCGGGCGGACGGCATTGATAGGTCCGTTCCGTGAACTTGCGCAGCTTCTCTTCGAGCTCTTCCCGATCCTTCGGCAGGTCGATGATCGACAACGAACCCGGGAACAACCCGGCGATATACTCCCGGATGCTGGCCGGAGCCTCGTTGCCGGGCTGTGGCCCGTAACGGTTCGCACGCGAAGCCAGTCCCTTGCCGTTCGCCACCAGCAGGTGCTTGCCGTCGGGCGTCACCCGCACCGAGGTCGGATACCAACCCACCGGGATGAAGCCCATGGAGCGGCTGCGCCCAGGTTCGCGGACGTCGAAGACGGCCACGGCATTGATGTTGGCGTTGGCGACGAAGAGGAGGCCTTCGTCCGGGCTCAGCGCGAGGCTGTTGGGAGTCGATCCCGGGGGTGAATCGGGCTCCAGTTCGGCCGCCAGCGTCTCCGTCACCCGTCCGGTCTCCGCGTCCAGCACACTGACCGTGTTCCGGTTGGCATTGGCCACGAAGAGGAACTTTCCGTTCCGACTGAGCAGCATCTCGTTGGGATGGTCCTGCACGGCCCACCGCGCAGTCACACTTCCCGAATCCAGATCAATCACCCCGACGCCCGCCAACCCCCACAGGCTCACATACAGTCGGTGCCGCTTCGCATCGACCACGCACGCGTACGGATAAGGCGCCGTGCTGTTCACGGCCTCCAGCAAAGCCCGCGCCCGCTTGGTGATCGCTTCGTCGTCCACATCGCGCAGCGGATCCCCTTCGCCTGTGGCCGGCGCCGTCGACCGGTCCGCCAGTTCAAACTCCCGCGATACCTGGGCCGTTCCCGTCGCCCGATCCAACTTCAACTCGGTGACCGAGTGCCCCAGCACATTCGCAGACCAGAGACGCTCGCCGTCCGGGTGCACCACCAACCCGGAAGGCACTCCGCGTTCCTTCGCATCCCGCAGCGGGAAAGTCGTCTGGTTTGAAAGCATCCCGCGGGAGAAATCGAATGCATGGACCACTTCCTTGCCCGCGCCACTGGCGTAGATCCGCCGACCGTCAGCCGAGAAGGCCAATCCGTAGAAGGCCTCGGCCAACGCGGTATGGGAAACCACCTTCCCAGACCCGATGTCCACCACGATGATCTCGTGCGGCCCATAGCCCGAGTGCAGGACGGCCGCGTATTTACCCGAAGGATCCACGGCCACGTTCACCGGGAAATCGCCCAACCGAACCTGCTTGCCGACCGGATCCAACGCCCACTGGTTGGGCAACCGAACGGTGCCGTCCTTCCGGCTCCCAGGCCAGTTGTCCGCTCCCTCCGATGCCTTGCGGGCGGGCCTGTCTCCCGTGGAACACCCAGCCACGAGGGCCAGGACGCACGCCAGTGCAGCAGGTGAGTATCTCATGTACCCACCAGCATGCTCCGCCGCACGAACGCGGAACAAGTGACGACTCGGTGACTGCCCGAAGTTCGCGCAATGGCGGCACCCGCCTGATGGATGTCTCGGCGACCTCGGCGGAAGAACTCGGTCGCCCCACAGCTTCAATCTGGAATCTTGAAACTCGAATCTCCCTCGACCACCCGCGCCACCGCGCGGGCCGCCGCCGCGAATCCAAAAGCACCCGTCACAAACGTCGCCGACCCAAACCCTCCGTCGCAGTTCAACCGCATCGACTCCCCCGCAACTCCCGCCTCCCGGACCGCGCACACCCCGCCATCCGCCGACGGAAACACCGGGGTCTCCTCCGAACAGATGCACTCGACACCGAACTTCCGGTCGTTGCGCGGAAACCCGTGCTCCTTGCGAAGCCGCTTCCGCACTTCACTCAACAACCGGTCGTGCGTCACCCGCGCCAGGTCTTCCACCCGCACCGCCGTCGGATCCCGCCGTCCACCCGCACCGCCACACACCACCAGCGGAATGCGGTTCCCGTGGCACTGCGCGATGAGATGAACCTTGTTCCGCACGCTGTCGATCGCATCGACGACGACATCCGGTCGATCCGCCGCGTGCTCCGCATCCAACCCCAGCAACCGGGCCGCGGAATCCGCCGTGTAGAACTCCATCTTCACGTCCACCCGCGTCCCGGCATGGATGGCCCGAACCCGCTCCGCCATCACGTCCGCCTTGGCCCGGCCCAATGTGGAATCCATCGCCGGCAACTGGCGGTTCACGTTCGAGACGCAGACCTCATCGAGGTCCACCAAGGTCAGGCGCCCGACGCCCGTCCGCGCCAAAGCCTCCGCCACCCACGATCCCACCCCGCCGATCCCGATGACCATCGCGTGGGATGCCCGCAAACGCGTGAGGGCATCACGCCCGTACAACCGCCCGATACCACCAAACCGGAAACCGAAGTCGTCGCTCGCCCTGGAAGAAGCAGGATCCACAGATTTCACGGATTACGGCGATTTCATGGTCTCTCAGCAGGATGACGGAGACATCGCTCTCCCGGTCCATCCGTGCAATCGGTGCAATCGGTGGATGACCCAACCGCCCTTCAGCGGCTCACTCCTTCACCGAGGCCATCTCGTCTTCGTGCTTCCGGCGGGCAGCCTCGATGTCGTAGCGGTCGTTGTCCGGGTGATCCGGATTCAACGGCGAGATGTCACGAAGCTTCTGGATGATGCGCGGCAGGTGTTCGAGGACGTAGTCCACGTCCTCCGACGTGTTGTAGATCCCGAGGCTGAACCGAACGGAACCCCGCGCCCGCATCGGCACCACACCCATGGCCGTCAGCACGTGCGACGGATCCAGGGAGCCCGTCGTACACGCCGAGCCGGAGCTCGCGCAGATGCCGACCTGATCCAGCAGCAGCAGCACCGCTTCCGCCTCAACGAAATCGAACGCGATGTTGGCCGTGTTCGGCAGACGCGGTTCCTTCGCACCGTTGCGCACCGTGTTCGGGATGTTCGTCAGGATCCAGCCCTCCAGCCGGTCCCGCAACGCCCGCACCCGCGTGTTCTCGTCCTCCAGGGTCGCCAGCGCCAGCTCGGCCGCGCGACCGAACCCAACGATGTTCGCCACGCTTTCGGTACCACCACGACGACCGCGTTCCTGATGGCCGCCGATGACGTAGGGCGTGTAGCGCGTGCGCTTCTTCACGTAGAGCATCCCGACGCCCTTCGGCGCATGCAGCTTGTGCGCGCTCAACGAAAGGAAATCCACGCCCAGCCGCTTCACATCCAGGGGCAGCTTGCCCGGCACCTGCACCGCATCCGTGTGGCACAGCACACCCTTGCTCCGGCAGATCGCGGCAACTTCCTCGATCGGGAAGATCACGCCCGTCTCGTTGTTGGCGTACATGATCGACACGATCGCCGTGTCCGGCCGGATCGACTGCTCCAGCACGTGCAGATCGAGCGAACCATCCGATTCCACCGGCAGGTAGGTCACCTCGAAACCCATCTTTTCCAGATGTGCCCCGAAGCTGATGTTCGCCGAGTGCTCGACCTGGGTCGTGATCACGTGCCGCTTGCCGGACGTCACCAGCGCCGAGTGGATCGCCGAGTTGTTCGACTCCGTGCCGCAGCTCGTGAACACAATCTCCTTCGGATCCGCATTCACCAGCGCCGCCACCTGTTCCCGGGCCTTTTCCACGTGGCCATGCACCTGCGCACCGAATCCGTACGCGCTGGACGGGTTGCCCCAGAATTCCCGCAGGAACGGGATCATCGCGTCGACGACCTCCGGCGCGATGCGCGTGGTGGCGTTGTTGTCGAAATAGTAAACCTTCTGCTGCTCCATAAATCGTGGATCCGTCAAAGCAGACGAAATCGCTCCGCTACGCTAACGGCCATGCTCAGCATCGCAAGGTGGGATTTTCCCGCGCAAGACCGCGGGGAGCATCCCGACACTGCCCTCAGCGAAGGGTGGGGCGAGTGTCCTCACGAGCCGCTGGGGAGTCCCAGGTCCCAAGTCCCAAGTCCCAAGATTCAAGTTTCAAGGCCCGGAGGGCCGAAAGACAGTAGCCCACGGCGTCAGCCGTGGGACCTCGTGTGGAACGGGACAAGCCCCGGACGGGGCGACAGAATCCAGATCCCCACGCGTGAACAAGGGCTCGTCTTTCGCCCCCGCAAGCTCATCTCCCCCGACCAGCATGAACTTCGGATCGGCACGTGTTTTCAAGACCGCCGTCCCCTTCCTTCCGGTCCACCCAAATCCAACGAGGGTTCCTGCACCGAGTCGGTTCACTCCTCCTTCCGGAGAATCTCAAGAAACGCGACCGGCGACACAATCCGAACCCCGCGCACCTCCCCCAGGGTCTGGAGGTGTCGCTTGTCACCCGTCACGAGGAAGTGCGCTTCCCCAGCAACGGCGCACTCCAGAAACATCTCGTCAGCAGGATCCGATGTGACCCCACGGAGCCTTACATTCGGGAAAACCAACTCGGCACTGGCTCCCAGTGCCGCCGCCCACCGAACCGGCTTGCGATCCGGGTACTTTGCCTGCAATCGGTCGGTAACCTCAACGTACTCCATCAGGATGGCGGGACTCACCAGGGCTTCGCACCGTCCGTCCACCCAGGAGCGCAGGCATTCCATGGGCGCCCCTTTCCAGAAGGAAGCACTGACCACGGTGTTGGTATCGAAGACGACCCGATTCAAGCCGCTCCCTTCCTTCGTCGACGGGCCGTTCGAACCTCGGTCATTACCTCGGCAACCTCCCGCTCATCCGCCGAAGCCAGCTCCGGAAGATCATTCCCACCAACCAGCATGGCCCGGACCTGGGCAGAGGAGAGGGGCACGCGCTTCCGCAGGACAACCAGGCCATCAGTATACCCGATGTCCACCTTGTCCCCCTGCCGCAGCCGTGCCTGCTCCCGGATGCTCTCGGGGATCACCAACTGGCCCTTGCTGGAAATGGTTGCATTCATCTTCTCCCAGTAAGTTGAATCTTACCGCGGAACAGTTCAAGCGCGGCTTGGACCGGGCGCGTTGGTTAAGGGCGGAGGGAGGGACGATTGATCTGCGCACCACGCATCCAAGAACATTGCTTCAACTCTCCCTTCTCCCGTCCAGCGAGGACGCTGGGCCCGGTGAAGACCTCACAATGAACGCCATCACCATCAGGAGCCACACCGAGAGCAGGGTCATCTCCAGAACCGCCCGGTACATCCGATGGTGGAATTCGGGCCCAGAATCATCGGTTTGAGGCACGAGGTATTGCCATTTGAGAAGAGTGACCAACGTGGCCCAACAGACACCCAACTGAGCACTCCACAGGCCCAGAAAGATCAGACGTACGCGCCTCTGAATCGCGCCTGGCACCGGCATCCGGAACAACCGCGCGAAAGTCAGGAGCAACGTGGCGAGTCCGAGGCCCGTCACCCATGCGAATGGCAGGATGAACTGGTTCTCGTACATCCGTGCTATTTGCAGCCAGTGCATCCTGTTTTGTCCGCTCCTTCAGCAATCCTGTCCATCCCGTGCATCCTGTCTCCCCCAACCCTCACCCATCCCCTACAACACCCGATACCCCTCCGGTGCCGACGCGTACACCGAAGCCAACACCTCCGCCAGTCGCCCAACCGCCGATACCGGATGCGACGACGACAGCGAGAACCGGAACAAGCCTCCCTCCGGTCCACCCGGGTAATGGATGAACGGAGGTTCAATCCCCGCTTTCACGAGCGCCTTCTGCAGTCGGTTCCGATCCCGTATCGTGGCCGCCGCCAGTCCAATCACCGGCCCGACATGCCCGGATTGATCCCAACCGGGCAACGCCCCGAGCGCCTGGAAGATCCGGGTCCGATGCCCTTCGATGACCCCGCGCCATTCGGTTCCGTCCCGTTCCAGAAGATCCAGGACCAGCGGCACCGCCGAGGCATAGGCGGGAGGGATCGGGGTTCCGCCACGGGCGGCCCGGCTGTGTTCCCAAACCGCGGACGGCAGCCACTTCGGCCCCGAGACTACGCCACCGTACAACCCGAAGGCCTTGCTCAGCGTGAACGCCACGATCAGGCGTGGGTCCCGAACCCGCTCCCACTCCAGCGTCCCACGCCCGCGACGTCCCACCGTTCCCACCCCGTGTGCATCGTCCCACAGGCACCAACCCTCTTCTGGCAGGGCTTCCAGCCACGGAGCCACCCGCCGTGCCCGACCGTTCAGCGCGCCCATTCCATCGAGCAACAACAAGGGCCGGGCCCAACCACGGACACGGCACCGGTCCTTCAACGCATCGGGTTCCTCGACGACTTCGACCGGCAACCCGCTGGCGGCGGCGGCATCCCGAAGGCAGGGATGGCTCCCTTCGACAACAACCGCGCCATCCGAAAGCGGGGCAATGGCCTGCGCAGCGACCAACGACGACAGGTAACCCGTGGCCGTGAGCACGGCTCCCGGGCGGCCCATCCATCGGGCGAACCGGGCTTCCGCTGCGCCGTAAGTTGGGAGGTTCCCGGTCGTCACCCGGGACGCGGCGGCATCGACGCCGCCCGAGCGGATCGTCCGGGCCAGGTGTCCGCGCACGACCGGATTCCACGACAGGCGGAAATAGTCGCTGCCACCGAAGTACCAGCGCCGCGGACCCGAACCGCGGGCGCGGACGTGCAGCGGGCCATCCGGGACGGCGGCGGCGGGAAGTCCTGTCGTCACGGGGTCATTTCACCCCAGAACCACCGGGGCGTCGATGCCGCGGGAAAATACCTCATGAATTTTTCCGCCGACCGACGATTAAAAGCCGTTGGGTCATCCACCGATTACACAGATTGCACAGATGAACTGGAGACGCCTGACTTCATCTTCATCGGTGCTTCCCGGCCACCTGAGCCGTATCCATGCGGTAGCATTCGCACGCGGAGCCGCGGAGAGCGCGGAGAGAGAGGCCGGTCACGACCACTCCAGCGCCGGCAAACAGTCACCCAACGGTGACTGCCTAGCTTGCCATCCAAGTGTCTTTTCTCCGCGTCTCCGCGTCTCCGCGTGAACCTGTCCCCGCTTTCAATCGCATCGTTACGGCTGAGAGGTGAAACCACAGCCTCTCCCCACCCGGTTCCAATCCGTGTAATCGGTGCAATCTGTGGATGATACTGCTCTTTCCAAGGGGTGATCCGTGGATCACTTCACGGGCGCGTCTTCGGTCGGTTTCCTGGGCTTCTTGACCTTCTTCGGCGCTGCCGCACCGCCGGCGTCGGGCGCCGCCTTGGACTTGATCGCCTTGATTTCGTTGTCGTCCAGCTTGCCGTTTCCGTCGCGGTCGAGCTTCGCCAACTGCGACTTCAGGTCGCCCGAAAATGCCTTCCGCAGTTCCTCAGCTTCGGCTCCCTCGATCTTGCCGTTCTTGTCCTTGTCGAACTGGGTCAGGACCTTCTTCGGCCCCATCTTGGGCTTCGCATCCTCACCCTCGGCTTCCTTCGCCTGCACGCCCGTCCCCAGGACCAGCGCCATTCCCAACCCGCAAACCAACGCCTTCAGAATCATCTTCGTCTTCATGTTCGTGTTCGTTTCCCTGGATTCGATTTCAACCGTCTGTTGCAAAGGACGCGCGAACCCCGTCGCAGGTTACCGCCCGGGTGATCAGGCCGTGAGCCCCTTCCGCCGCGACAGTTCCAGCACCACCGCAAAGACCTCGTCCGCGCTCAACCGGGTCGTGTCCACCACCACCGCATCCGCCGCCGCCGCCATGGGTGCCGTGCCGCGATTGCGATCCAGCCGGTCCCGTTCGAGCACGTCCACATACGCCTGCTCGAACGGTACACCCTGACCACGATTCAACCGCCGCGCCGCCTCCACACCATCGACCGTCAGCCAGATCTTCAGGATCGCATCCGGATAAACGACCGTGCCGCAGTCGCGACCATCGGCTACCAGGCCCGGATCCCGATACAGCCCGCGCTGGAATTCCATCAACGCCGCCCGCACCTCGGGAATCCGGCTGTAGACCGGCGTCCGCGCCGAAACTTCGGGGGAGGTCAGCGCCTCGACCGGCAAGGCCCGCGCGCCCAATCCCGGGCGATTGAGGAAATACGTGTGCGTCGCTTGGTTGTAAGACAGCGCCCCCTCCTGCAACCGCGCCGCCAACTGCACCGGCGCCTGCTCCGGTGAAATCTCCTCCGCCATGGCCAGCATCGCCGCCGCCCGGTACACGTGCCCCGTCGAAACCCCGTGCCATCCCAAGGCACGGCTCAACCGCAACATGGCCGTCGATTTCCCCGTCGCTGCGCCTCCGTCGAGAGTGATGATCCGCTTCATGAATTGCCTGAGCCCGATCATGCGGACAGGAGACCTCGACGCAATCCACGGATTTCACCGCGGACCCACCCTTTGGGAGGATTCCACACCCCGCCAGCCGACTTCATCCCTCCGAAACCCCGCTTCACATCATCAAACCCCGCCCTGAACCCATCCGGGTCGAAGCCGAGGGAAACCGCCCTATCGTGGCCACAGATCGACCGCCCACCAACAAGGGCGAGCGGCCGAAAAGAAGAAATCAAAGAGTAGTCACCATCCACTGTTCCGATCCTATGAAGACCATCCGAATCCTCAGCACCGCGGCCATCATCGCCGCCGCCCTCACCTCGGCCGTCCTCGCGGACGACACGACCGCCGCCGCCCCCCGCCGCGGTCCTCGGGGTCACGGCCCCGGCCAACACCGCCAGGGTCCGCCTCCCGAGATCGTCGCCAAGTACGACGCCAACCAGGACGGCAAGCTCGACGAAACCGAGCGCGCTGCCCTCCATGCCGACATCGAAGCCGGCAAGGTCCCTCGTCCCGAAGGTGGCCGTCCCGAAGGTGGCCGCGGACCGGGCGCCGGACCGCGCCGCCAGGGTCCGCCTCCCGAGATCGTTGCCAAGTACGACACCAACCAGGACGGCAAGCTCGACGAGACCGAGCGCGCTGCCCTCCATGCCGACATCGAAGCCGGCAAGGTCCCTCGTCCCGAGGGTGGCCGTCCCGAAGGTGGCCGCGGACCGGGCGCCGGTGGACGCAAGGGCGGCGGTCGCGGCCGCGCCCAGCAGTAACCCCTCCTCCGTCCAGGGCGTATCAACGGACGGACCGGATCACCCGCTCATCCTTCGGGAAGGGCGGGTGATCCCGCGTTTGGATGAACCTCAAAAAAAGCCGGTTGGATCCACAGATTTCACCGATTCCACGGATTGGAAGCCGGTTGAGAGAGACTGTCGTTTCACCCGGCGGGTGACAGGGAAACTGCGAAGCGGTGCGGCCTCGTGTTCCAGTCCATCGGTGAAATCGGTGAAATCGGTGGATAACCCAACTGCCGCTTTCAGGCTGAGCTCAGCGCGCCTTTCCCAGCCACTCGCCCAACTCTGCCCGATACGGCCGGTTCCAGAACTGGTTGGTCCGTGCCTGCTGGATCACTGCATCGCGCACGGCCTTCGATCCCGGTGCCAACCGCAACGCCTCCGGTAGGGACGTCGTCACGGAGGGTTCCAGATGCCGCAGCGCCAATGCCTCGGGTGTCACGCCCGGACCCGGCACGACCGAACGCGTTCCCCGGTCTGAGAGCCACCACTTCCCCCACGCCCGCCACAGATCCTTTTCGCCGGTCTTGTCCACTTCGGCGCGAACGCCTGTCACCGTGACCAACGGCATATTCGTGCCGAGGCCCCAAACCGCTTCCGCGAGCGAAGCAAGCCATGCGGACCCCGGCGCGGACGGCGGCAAGGGCGCCAACCGCACCCCCAGGTCCCCGTCCGGCACCAGCACCGCCGAACCCTCCCGACTGAACCGCGTCGCATCCTCCACCCGCACCGAACGCGCACGCCGCAACGGCGGCCACCAAGGCTCGGTCGCCGCCCGTCCCGTCGCCACGTCATAAACCTGGACCACCCCGCCCACCTCCTCGATCCGCACCTTCGTCGCGTCCGGTGAAAGCTCCACCGAATCCACCCCCAAACCCGGCATCTCGACCTTCGAACCCACCGGCTTCCCGGTTTGAACGTCCCAGATCCGCAACACGCCCTGCGCCGTGACCGTCAACACGTGACGCCCGTCGCCCGAGTACCGCGCCCCGGCGAACTTCGCCCCCATCGCAATGTCCGGCCGCCCGGGCTCGGTCCCTCCGACCGTCCAACGACGCTGCCGTAGCCCACCGTTCGTCGACGACGTCAGCAACCACTCACCCGACGGATCCAACTCGACCACGGCCACGTCCCACGCCGGAAGGCTCTTCAACGGAACTGCCGGATTCGTCGTCGCCCAGAGCCGCACCAACGACCCCTCGGCTTCCGTCAACAACACCGCCACCGTCCCGCACGCCCGATCCGATACCAACCGATGGACGCGGCCGTTCGTCACCACGCCCACAGGAATTCCCGATGGATCCGCGATATTCCACGCCCGGACCAACGACGGCGACACCGTCCACACCCATTCGCCCCGAGCCGAATTCGCCACCTGCGTCAGCTCGGTGTGGGACATCCACGCGCCCCGCGGGCGGCCGGTGGCCAGGTCCCAGATCCGCGCCTTGCCCGGCGGCAACCCGGTCACCAGCCACTTCCCATCCGGCGTCGCACTCAACGCCACCGGGGCATTCGCCAACTGGAAACCCTGCGACCGGCCGACACCGCCCAACTCGCGCGTCTGGACCCAACCATCCCCCGACACCGTCATCACCCGGTCACCCGCCGGCGAGAACACCGCAGTCCGGACCGAACTCGTGGAGCCGTACCAATCCGAAAGGGCCCGGCCCGGCCGCAGGTCCAACACCTGTTCCCGACCGCCGGCCCGCACCCGCGCCCGCTGGCCGCGTTCGTCGAAGGCCACCGATTCCACCGCACCCCAACCCGGCAAACCCACCGAAACCTGTCGCACCCCGGCCCAATCCCAGAGGGCCAATCCCCCGTCCGCCCGCCCCGTCAGCAGGTGCAAACCATCCGGACTGAACGCCAGCGCCGGCCCCAGCGCTCCGACACAATCCCCCGCCGCCTGACGCAGCGTCTTGCCGTCCCGGATCTCAACGCCGTTGGTCCCGGCCAGCGCCACCGCCCACCCTGCCGGATGCCATTGGATCGTTGCCCAAGGCCGCCCCGTCTGCACCTCGGAGATCGGGGATCCGTCCGGAAGTGCCACCAACTTCAGGGTCGTTCCCTGCCATTCCACCCGTCGACGCCCGTCCGGCGAATCGAGCGAACCCGAATCCCCGGATCGTTTCACCGCCGGCGGCAGCCACACCGTGTCGGCCACCGTTTCCACCGGAAGCATCCAGTCCCGGTGCATCAGCGCCGATCCCAGTCGCGAGGCCGCCACGGGATCGTTCGTCTGCAACCGGACCGCTGCCGCCAGTTCCGGAAGGGCCGGCAAACGGTCCGCCGCCTGCGACCCGAACGCCCCGAGCAACGCGCCCATCAACAGGGTCGTCCGGACATTCCAGTGGATGAATTCGTTCTTCATGGTCAGCGCGCTTGTTCAGTCCAACAACCGCGTCAAAGCAGGATGGCAGTGACGTGGCCTGCGCTCAGGTTAGGACAAGCCGTTCCCGCCGGGAAGTGCGGGCTCAGGCGTGACCGACCGACCCGGGCTCGCGCCACTCCTGCTCGCTGAACCGCACCACCAACGCATCCCCGCCCACCGTCCCCACCCGAACCCCAGGCACGCCCAGGATCTTCGCCTGCTTGAGCACCCGACCCGCATCCTCGCCACGGATGGAAATCACCACGCGATTCGGCGCCTCCCCGAACAGGAGCTTCTCCATCGATACGGTCGGATCCAGCGGAGCCCACTGAACCACGACCCCAACCGCGCTCCCAGCCTCCGTCCCTCCCACCCGCCGGGCCAGGCTGTCGACGACCGCCACCAACAACCCGCCCTCACCACACACCCGCGCGCTGCGGATCACGCCCTCCAGCACCAATCCAGCCAGCGTCGTCCGCAAAAGCGACCCAGCCTCAACATCCACCCCTGCCCCGCCCAACCCGTCCCCCAGCAGGAGCACCGCGTCCCCCTCGGCCTGGAAGGACCCCGACGGACACACAACCCCGTCCTCGGCCCAACGCACCAGCAATGCCGCGACCCCCGCATCCACCGCCACCCCCTCGCCCTCAGTCCGGGGCGATCGCGCCGACAGGATCCGACGCAGCTCCGGCATGGGATCCTGGGCACTGCCCGCCACTGGCTGGGTCAACGTCTCGCTCATGGGCGGGAAGTTTGAAGATTTCAGATCCAAGTTTGAAGCCCGCAGCTTCCTGAACGTAGCCGACGAGGTGACGAGGCGGGACCTCCGTCAGACTCCTCACGTCGCCTGCTACCCCGTAGCCGACGAGGTCACGAGGCGGGACTTCCGTCAGACTCCTCACGTCGCCTGCTACCCCGTAGCCGACGAGGTCACGAGGCGGTCCCGAAGGAGAATTCGAAGGTCTCGGTTTCAGGGTTCGAGGAACGTCTGGGACTTCAAACTTGAATCTCCAAACTTCAAAACTCGCATCAATCCTCCACTGGCACGAATCCCGATTGCCGGCAAAGTCGCAGCACCATGGCACAATTCGACGTCATCGAGCAGGAGGGTGTCCGCCTCGTGAAGTGCACCCTCAACAACGAAACCGTGAAGACCGAATCCGGCGCGCTCTACTACATGCGCGGCCAGATCAACATGGAATCCAAGGCCCCCTCCATGGGCGGATTCCTGAAGTCGCTCGCCACGGGCGAGAGCGTCTTCCGCCCCACCTACACCGGCACCGGCGAGGTCTACCTCGAACCCTCGCTGGGCGGGTTCCACGTGATGGACTGCGGCGGTGAGACCTGGATCCTCGAGGGCGGCGCCTACTGGGCCTCCGAAGCCTCGATCACCGTCGACATCCACCGCGAGAACACCCTCACCGCCCTGAAGTCCGGCGAAGGTTTCATGGACTACCAGACCAAGGTCAGCGGACAGGGACAGGTGGTCCTCGCCAGCCAGGGCCCCGTCGAGGTCGTCCACCTCCACAACGACAAGCTCACCGTCGACGGCCGCTACGTCCTCGCCCGTTCCTCCGGCCTCAAGTACTCCGTCCAACGCGCCACCAAATCCCTCCTGGGCAGCATGACCTCCGGCGAATACATGGTCCGCATCTACGAGGGCACCGGCACCGTCCTCATGGCTCCCATGCCCTACTGGCGCCAACGCCTCTTCGACAGCATCAGCAGCATCCGCGCCGCCCAGAAGCCCGGGGGCTGAGCGCGCAGACGGGATCGGCCGGATCGGACTGATCTCTCCCAAACGGCCGGCGCTTGAAACTCCGGCCGGGAACCTTCCCACTGACTGCATGTCCTCCCCGGCTTGCCGCATCTTGTTGGCGGTGTCCCTCTCCTTCGCCGCCGCGGCGCATGCAGACTTCCATGTCTCGCCCGGGGGCACCGACGCCAACCCCGGCACCACCTCCCGACCATTCGCCACGCTGGAGCGCGCCCGCGACGCCATCCGCACGCTCAAGTCCAAGGGCCCTCTGCCCAAGGGGCCGCTGACCGTGTGGATCCACGGCGGCGATCATCGCCGGACGAACGCCCTCGAACTCACCACCGCCGACTCCGGCACGCCCGATTCCCCCATCCGTTGGGAATCCGCACCAAAGGAAACCGCCCGTCTCCTCGGCGGACTCGCGATCCCGGCCTCCGCCTGGAAACCGGTCGCCGACAAATCCGTGCTGGAGCGCCTCGACCCCGCCGCACGCCCCAACGTACGCCAGGTCGACCTGCGTTCGATGGGCGTCCGCGATTTCGGCGAGATGAAGTCCCGCGGATTCAGCCGTTCCACCGTTCCCTCCCATTGCGAACTGTTCCACGGCGGCCGTCCGATGACCCTCGCCCGCTGGCCCAACGACGGGCAGTTCACCAAGATCGCCGGATTCCCGGCGACGTCCGGCAAGGGCGACGACCACGGCGGCAACATTGGCGACATCGCCGGAGGCTTCACCTACGAGGGGGACCGACCGGCCCGCTGGCGGGATCGCGGGGATGTCTGGGTCCACGGTTACTGGGCCTGGGATTGGGCCAACTCCTACGAGAAGGCGGAGTCCATCGACCTGACGCAGCACCTCGTCCGGACCGCCCCGCCTCACGGGCTCTACGGATTCCGCAAGGGCCAGCGTTTCCAGTTCCTCAACGTCCTCGAGGAACTCGATCAACCCGGCGAATGGTTCCTCGACCGCAAGTCGGGTCTCGTCTGGTTCTGGCCTCCCGCTCCTCCCGCCGGAACAGCCACCGGCAACCCCGAGACGCTCGTCTCACTTCTCGATCAACCCCTGATCCGCCTCGCCGACGTCTCACATGTCACGATCCGTGGCTTGGTGCTGGAAGCCACCCGCAGCAGCGCCGCCGAAATCCGCGGCGGAACCGGCAACCGCGTCGCCGCCTGCCGCATCCGGAACATCGGCAATCACGGAGTCGTCATCGAAGGTGGTTCCAACCATGGCGTCTCGGGATGCGACATCACCGAAACCGGCGACGGCGGCGTGAACCTCACCGGCGGTGACCGGCAGACCCTCACGCCCGGTGGACACTTCGTGGAGAACTCGCACCTCCAAAGCCAGGGCCGCTGGTCCAAGTGCTACGTCCCCGCCATCCACCTCCAGGGCGTCGGCCTCCGGGCTTCCCACAACCTCATCCACGACCACCCGCACTGCGCCATCCTCTACTGGGGCAATGACCACCTGATGGATTTCAACGAGATCCACCACATCGCGCTGGAGACCGGCGATGTCGGCGCGATCTACACCGGACGCGACTACTCGTTCCGCGGAAACCGGATTCGACACAATTACATCCACGAGACCGGCGGCGTGGGCATGGGCTCGATGGGCGTCTACATGGACGACTGCGTCTCCGGCACCGAGGTCTTCGGCAACGTCTTCTACAAGGTGCATTGGGCGATGTTCATCGGCGGCGGACGCGACCATCGCGTCGAGAACAACTACTTCATCGACTGCGATCCGGCCGTGCGCGCCGATGCCCGCGGCATGGACACCACGCCCGTCTGGCGTTCGATGGTCGACGACTTCATGCGCAAGCAACTCGCAGCCGTCCCGGCAGAACCCTACCGCCAGCGTTACCCGGAGATCCGTTCCCTCGATCCGCTCTACGCTGCCAACAACGACTTCAAGGGCATCCCCGCCGAGAACAACGTCATCACCCGGAACGTCTGCGTTGGGAAGTGGCTCGAACTGGGCTGGCACGCCCATACCAATGGGTTCACGGAGACCGACAACTTCACCTCCGGCGACCCCGGATTCGTCAACGCAGCCAAGCAGGACTTCACCCTGCGACCCGATTCGCCAGCCCTCCGCCTCGGCATCCAACCTGTCCCCTTTCAACAGATCGGCCTCCGCGAAGACCCGGACCGGCAGCGCCTCGCCCGGCTGCGTTGACTTCCCCGCCCCCAGAAAAACCGGAGCCGCCGACGTCAGGAGGCGTCACCTCCGCCCCTCTCCACAGCCTCCTCACGTCGTCTGCTACCCATCCGTAGACGCCGACGTCAGGAGGCGTCACCTCCGCCCCTCTCCACAGCCTCCTCACGTCGTCTGCTACCCATCCGTAGACGCCGACGTCAGGAGGCGGCACCCTTCCCCACGTGCCCCGTGAATCCACCGCACGCCGCGCCGAACGCGTCGCCCAGCTCTCGAAGATCCTTCGCGAGACCTATCCCGACGCCCACTGCGAGCTGAACCACTCGAATCCGCTCGAACTCCTCATCGCCACGATCCTCTCGGCGCAGTGCACCGACCGTCAGGTCAACGTCGTCACCGCCGACCTCTTCCAGAAGTACCGGTCCGCCGCCGACTACGCGAACGCACCGCTCGAACAACTCGAAGCCGACGTCCGGCGCATCGGCCTCTATCGGAACAAGGCGAAGAACATTCAGTCCTGCTGCCGAACCCTCGTCGACCAATACGGAGGCGACGTGCCGCGGACCATGGACGAACTCACCGCCCTCGACGGCGTCGGCCGCAAGACCGCCAACGTCGTCCTCGGAAACGGATACGGCATCAACGTTGGCTTCGTCGTCGACACCCATGTCGCCCGCCTGAGCGAACGCCTCGCACTCTCCTCCGCCAGCACACCCGAGAAGATCGAGCAGGACCTCATGAAGCTCTTCGCCACCGCCAACTGGGCCATGGCCAGCCACTGGCTCATCTGGCACGGCCGCCGCCGCTGCTCCGCCCGCAAACCCGACTGCGACTCCTGCGAGATCGCCGCCCTCTGCCCCTCCGCCGACCTCGCTGGACCCTGAGCCGCAACGATGCAGCAAGGAAACTCCCGCAGAGAGGCGGAGCGCGCTGAGACAGGGCTGGATCACGAGCGAAGGGCGTTCTGGAAACGCTCACCAAAAGGTGACTCCCCGCCGGTGCGGATCGGGTGCCTTACCCAGCGCCCCAGCGTTCTCTGCGGGAGTCTTCGCCGCGTGGCCGCTGGAAAACGGTCTTTCCCTGCCGTGGATGGGCGCACGAACCCGGTGGCACGATTGTCGCCGATTTCCGAGGCCCCCCCTCGCGTCCTCGCGGCTTCGCGCGAGGCATTCACGCCACCGAGAGGGTTTCGCGCGAAGCCGCGAGGGTGCGAAGGA
>CAIMMI010000349.1 GCA_903842505.1 uncultured Verrucomicrobiota bacterium
CCCAGGTCGTCTCCCTCGTCGAGGTCCGAGGCACCAACCACTCCCTCGTCCATCCTCGCGGTGCCGTGGGTGTCGTCACCCGCACGCCCACCGGCACGGAATCGCGCTTCCTCGTGCGCTTCCCGGATGGATTCGAGGCTTCGCTCGACCGGGCGGAGGTGGAAGTCCTGAAGCATTTCAAGGATCGCCTGCCTTCCGCACCAGCCCAGCCGGGCTTCGACCTCGAAGACTACGTCATCTACCGCTGCACGGTTGGATCACGCGCCTACGGCCTCGATGGCGAGGATTCGGACACGGACGTCCGCGGCGTCTACCTCGCGCCAGCCGAGATGCAGTGGTCGCTTTTTGGGGCACCCGAACAGTTCGAGGACGACGCCTCGCAGAGTTGCTACTGGGAGCTGCAGAAGTTCCTCGGGATGGCGCTCAAGGCCAACCCCAACATCCTCGAATGCCTGTACTCGCCCTTGGTCGGGAAGCAGACCGAACTTGGGGCTGAGCTCATCGCGCTGCGGGACTCATTCCTGTCCCGCATGATCTACCAGACCTTCAACGGCTACGCGATGTCCCAGTTCAAGAAGATCGAACAGGACCTCCGCAACCACGGGCAGGTCCGATGGAAGCACGCCATGCACCTGCTCCGGCTCCTGATCTCCGGCGCTGCCGCACTCCGTGAAGGACGCGTCCCCGTCCGCGTCGGGCCGCTTCGCGAACGACTCCTCGAAGTGAAGGCCGGGCTCGTTCCCTGGGACGACATCAACGCCTGGCGTCGCGAACTGCACGCTGACTTCGATCGGGCACTCGTTGAATCCCCGCTGCCTGAACGGCCCGACTATGAAGCCGCCAACCGTTTCCTCATCCGCGCCCGACGGTTCATGGCCGACCAACCGATCCCAAAGCCGGACGTTTCCCATGATCATTGATCCACGCCTGCACCGGATCGTCGCCGCGCAGCCGCATCCGCTCGTCTTCGCCACCATCAGCGGCGCGCACCTTTACGGATTTCCTTCACCGGATTCCGACTTCGATCTCCGAGGCAGCCACCTGCTGTCGCTGGAAAGGGTGGTCGGACTCGACGCCAGTTTCCTCCCGGAACTGCCTTCCGACGCCACCCGCGCCGCGCTGGACGACCTGCTCATCCGAACCCGGCTGGCCGGCAGGGCCTGAACAGCCGGTCCGGGAATCCTGGGTAGGGCGAGTGTCCCCACGAGCCGGTCGGAAGTCCCAAGATTCAAGATTCAAGCCCGGCGGCCGCTTCAAACTTGAAACTGAAAACTTCAAACTCCGACACGGCTCGACGGAGTCTCACCCCACCCTCCAAACCCGTTTCCGACGGTGGGGCGAGTGTCCTCACGAGCCGGTCCGGGCAACCCAGCGCTTGCCACCCAGCGGCGGTCTGTCGAACGTGAACGGGTTGCCACCGCCCACGTCCGGGCAGTGTACGTCCAAAACGGAGTCCAGTTTACGAAAGGTTATCCGATGCCCGCGATGCACGAGATCGAGTACGAGATCCACGGGAACGAAATGCAGTTCGTCGAGATCATCCTCGACCCCATGGAGGCGGTCGTCGCTGAGGCCGGCGGCATGATGTACATGGAGGACGGCGTCGAGATGGAGACGATCTTCGGCGACGGATCCCAGCAGCAGTCCGGACTCATGGGGATGCTGACCGGTGGCGTGAAGCGCCTCCTGACCGGCGAGAGCCTCTTCATGACGGTCTTCCAGAACCGGTCCCCCCGCCGCGTGAAGGCCGCCTTCGGCGCCCCTTACCCCGGCAAGATTGTTCCCCTCCATCTCGCCCAGATGGGCGGCGAGGTGATCATGCAGAAGGACTCGTTCCTGTGCGCCGCCAAGGGCGTTTCGGTCGGGATCGCCTTCAACAAGAAGATGGGCGTCGGTCTCTTCGGCGGCGAAGGCTTCATCATGCAGCGTCTTCAGGGCGACGGCTGGGCCTTCATCCACGCCGGCGGAACCCTGCTCCAACGCGACCTCGCCCCCGGCGAGACCCTGCGCGTCGACACCGGCTGCGTCGTCGGATTCACCCGTGGCGTCGAGTTCGACATCCAGTACGTCGGCAAGATCAAGTCCGCCCTCTTCGGCGGAGAAGGCCTGTTCTTCGCCACCCTGCGCGGCCCCGGTCGCGTCTGGCTCCAGTCCCTCCCCTTCAGCCGACTCGCCGACCGCATCTATGCCGCCGCCCCCCAGACCGGCGGAGGCGGACGTGGCGAAGGCTCGATCCTCGGCGGCCTGGGCAATCTCCTCGACGGAGACAACTGATCGGAAGTCAGAACTTCGCCGGCCGCAGGACCCGGATATCGGTCTCGTACGCGACCATCGCGAATTTGGGGAAGAGATCTCCCCACAACCGTTCCAGCAACCGGTCTGCGGCCGCCGGTTGCAGGATGATTTCCACCTGGATGTTCCCGAACTCCGGGATGTCGCCGGTCCGTCGCCCCCAAGCGCCGGCCCCCTCCACCTCCCACAGCGTCCACCCCTGGATGCCCACCTCGGTCAGCAGGCGGAGCACGGGCTCCCGTGCGAGGGCTTCACAGATCACCGTGACCCGTTTCATCGGATGCGTGTTCATGGCGTCGCAGGGCAGAGCTTCCGGGCCAACTCAAAGTACAAGGGCAGCCCGATCGTGATGTTGAACGGAAAGGTGATCGCGAGGGAGGAGGTCAGGTAAAGCGTGGGATTCGCCTCAGGAAGGGACAGGCGCATCGCCGCCGGTGCCGCAATGTAGGACGCCGAGGCGGACAACACCGCCAGCAGCGTCGCCCCGCCGGGCCCGAACCCGATCGCCCGCGCCAACAGCACGCCCAGGACGCCGTTGACCAACGGGGCCACGATGCCGAATACCACCAGGAAGGGACCCACCCGCTTCAGGTCCGTGAACCGGCGTGCCGCCACCAGACCCATCTCCAGGAGGAACAGCGCCAGCACCCCCTGGAACGGGGTCACGAAGAATCCCGCCGTGGCTTCGCCCCCCTTCTTGCCACTCGCCCAGCCCGCCACCAACGCACCGACCAGCAGCAACACCGAACGACCCGTGACCGCCTCGTGCAACGACCGCCGGATGACCGGCCCCACCGGCCCCGTCCGTGGCCCGGCCACCTTCCCAAGGACCACTCCCACCAGAATTGCCGGCGCTTCCATCACCGCCAGAAAGGCCGACGCGTATTCCGGGAAAGGCTCATTCACCGCCTTCAGATAGTTGGTCGCCGCGATGAACGTCACCGCGCTCACGGAACCGTAGTGGGCGCTGATCGCCGCCGCGTCCACCGCCGGAAGCCGTCCAACAAAGCGTAGGACCGGGAACAGCCACATCGGGATCAGCGCCCCCAAGGCCATCGCCGCCAGCCCGGGCAACCAGACCTGTCCCAACCCCGCCGCCGACAACGCCACCCCGCCCTTGAAGCCAATCGCGACCAGCAGGTAGATCGTCAGCCCCAGGTACAAAGGCTCCGGGAAACGCAGGTCGCTGCCCACCAGCGTGGCAATCACACCGAGGACAAAGAAGAGCACCGCCGGCGACAACAGGTTCGCCGCCAGCGCTGGAATAAGGTCCATCAACATCCGTATCCACCGTCCCGAGAAACCGACCCGGTGGCCCCGCAGGATGCGCAGGTTGCAGATTTGCACAAGGGGGCGCCTTGCCGGCCTCATCGATCGGGCTTGGCCTGACACCGCCGCCGGCGAGAGGTGGGGCGAGTGTCCTCACGAGCCGATTCGGGCCTGTTTCAATCTCTGGAGCGGCTCGACGGAGTCTCGCTCCACCGGTTTCGGGACCAGTCTCCCGATGCGCCCTTCCCAGCAGGAATCAACGAACGCCCCTTGACCATCCACCCGCGTCCGAGTGCGATGTGTCCCTGTGATGAAAGCACCCCAACGCGATCTGCCCCCGACGCTTCTGCGTGCATTCACGCTGATCGAATTGCTCGTGGTCATCGCCATCATCGCCATCCTGGCGGGAATGCTCCTGCCGGTCCTGTCCCGGGCCAAGGCCAGGGCCCAGATGATCAAGTGCACGAGCAACGAGAAGCAGATCGGGTTGGGCTACCTCCTCTACGCGACCGACCACAATGACCTGCTGCCGGTTGCCGGGACCGAGGTTCCGGTCGGGTCCGGTTGGGTAGCCCCCAGCCGATGGTACGCCGAGATCTCCACCTACATTGCCACGGATACCCGCAACTTCACGAACCTCGTGGCGAAGAACAAGGTGGTGGCCTGCCCGATCGCCAAGATCGGCACCAACGTCATCCCGGCCAACGTGCCCGGCTACCAAGGCTACGGCGGATACGGACACAACTACGCCTACCTCGGCTACACCCCTAACGAACGGGTGAAGCTCTCGATCATCACCAAGCCCACCGAAACCATCTTCAATGGCGATGGCCTCGATCCCAGCACGGGACTCCAGTGGTGGAACTACGGATACCTGTATCCTCCCAGCCTTCGCGGGCCGCTCTTCCAATACGTGCGGCACGGGGGCGGCGGCAACTACGCTTGGGCCGATGGCCACACGTCACCCATGCCCTGGAAGCAGCTCTCGAAAGGCGCCAACGGAAAGGTGGACTGGTACTACCAGACAGGGCCGTAGGGTCCCCAGATGGGAATGGCCGAGGAACCAGGCCTAACCCCGTCAGCATCTCCGCCACCCGCTCCCTCCGTACTCGTACTCCTACTCAGCCCGCAGGGCGGTACTGGTACCCGATCCACACTCATTCCCCAAATCTCGGCCTCAGCGCACCTCATCTGCCAAGCCCCGACTTCAGGCCCGGAGGGCCGCCAGACGGTAGCCCAGTGCGTTAGCGCTGGGTTCCGTTCCCCCATGAAAAGCCAGCCCCGGCAGGGGCGCCAGAAACCCCATCGCCCGAGCCTCCCCATATCCTCCTGTCGTGCCATTTGTGCGCCTCATGGTTCAATCCTCCGCCGTCGCTCAACCACGAAGGCCACCAACGACACGAAACCATCCCTCGCACGATTCGCTACTCCTCCTCCCCTTCGCGTCCGCGCGTGAGACGCTTTGGCCTCAATGCCATGAGATGGCCGCAAGAATCTCAAGAGGACGCAAAGAGGCGCTGTTCCCGTCAGCCGCCACCTCGTCACCGGATAACTCGCCAACACCACAGACGCCCCCCTCACGACTGCCAACGGCCTCCAACCCCTCCCACCAAGACGCCAGGCATCTGTGCGACCTACCCGCGACCACTCGGACTCGATCCTGTCGCACACGTCGGCGATGCCTCGGATACCAGCTTGAATTGTCACTTCTACGGGACTGACCCCATTGCCTGCCCCCATTGCCTGTCCGCGCGAGGTCTTCCAGCTTGATCACTTCGGCTTCGCGCGAAGCCGCGATGGTGCGAAGGCATGGGGTCTACAACAACGAAAGCGACGTCAGCCAAGTGGAGTCTTCCCGGCGTCTCAGCGCCCCTGCGGGAAACCGTCCCCCTCCGCGGCTCCGCGCCTCCGCGTGAGCCAATCACCAACCCACCCACCCCTCTGTCGCCCCGTCCGGGGCTTGATCCCGTGCCTGCACGGTCCCACGGCTGACGCCGTGGGCTACCTTCTGTCGGTGCTCCGCACCTCGGGGAGGCACCCCGAGGATAGCGAGGGGCGCGACATTGCGGTGGGGGGTGTGGATCCAGAGACCTTCGCTGTCGCCTCTGACGTCGTGGTTCAACGGCATGGGCGCCCCTCCACCCAAACGCCCACCACCACCCCCAAACCCACTCCCCATCCCTTCGCCGCGTCGCCGTTGGCTTGAGGAACTGGGTACTTCCCAAGCCCACCATCCCGCCGATACCGTCTGAAGCCATGGCTGAATCCGCGCGCGGCTTCGTCCCCTTCATCCCGGCCCAGGCGG
>CAIMMI010000350.1 GCA_903842505.1 uncultured Verrucomicrobiota bacterium
CTTGAATCTTGGAACTCTGCAACGGCTCGTGAGGACACTCGCCCCACCAGAACCGCCTGCCTCCTTCGCTACCGTCGCTACCGTTGTTGTTAAAAAACCTCTCTTCCCACCTCTTTGGTGAACCTGCGCGCACCCCCTTCACAACAACGATAGCAACGGTAGCAACGCCCGAAGGGGTGGGGTGGGGCGAGACTCCGTCGAGCCGTGTCGGAGTTCGAAGTTTTCAGGTTCAAGTTTGAAGCACCCAACCGGCCTTGAAACTTGAAACTTGAATCTTGGAACTCCCACCCGGCTCCTTGCTGTGACCCGTGGTTGCCGGTACAAGGACGCGTTGCTCACCCTCCTCCCCATTCCTTCGGGAAGATTCTTCCGACGGCTCGCCTTCGTGGCGGTTCTGGGCGTCGCGATCCGTGGATCCGTCGTGGAGGCCGAGGAGCCACTGGCATCCAGCCAACCCGGCAGCGCTGCACCTGGATGGGCAGCGACACTCGAAAAGCGCGCGACCTGGTGGAGCTTCCAGCCGCTTCAGAAACAGGCGATTCCGGCCGCGTCCGCCGGCACGCACGCCACCCATCCGGTCGACCGCTTCATCCAGATCCGATTGCAGCAGGCGGGACTCGAACCGTCCCCGGAAGCCGATCGAACCGTTCTTTTGCGTCGGCTCACCTTCCTCCTGACCGGCCTGCCTCCATCCCCTGATCAGATCGCGGCCTTCGGGAATGATCCGGCGCCCGACGCCTACGAACGCGTCGTCGACCGGCTTCTGGATTCCCCGCAGTTCGGCGAGCGCTGGGCGCGTCACTGGATGGACCTCGTCCGGTATTGCGAGTCGCACGGTTCCCAGGGCGACCCGGAACTCCCGATGGCCTGGCGTTACCGGGATTACCTGATCCGGGCCTTCAATGCGGATGTCCCGTACGACCAACTCGTGCGAGAGCAGATCGCCGGAGACCTGTTACCCAACCCGCGCCTCAACCCCGCAGAAGGCCTGAACGAATCCGCCATCGGCCCAGCCCACCTGCGCATGGTCGAGCACGGCTACATTCCGGTCGACGCCCTCGACGACTGCGTGAAGGTCGTCGACAACCAGATCGACGTCGTCACGAAGGCCTTTCTCGGCCTGACGGTCTCCTGCGCCCGCTGTCACGACCACAAGTTCGACCCGATCAGCCAGCGCGACTTCTATGCGCTGTACGGAATCCTGGCGTCGTGCCGGCCTGGGCAGGTGGTGATCGATGCCCCGGAACGGCGGACGCGGAACCTGGACCAGCTCGCACACCTGAAAGAGCGAATCGGCCAAGGCCTCCAGGCCAGCTGGCGGGTCGCGGCGCAGGAGTTTCCCGAAGCGCTTCAGGCGCACACCCGGCGCTCCACCGAACTCGCCCGACTCGACCAGACGATCCTTCAGACGTCCGATGCCATCGCCCGGGTTGAAGCGGGCGCCCGCGCGGAGTGGTCACGCCGACGGACCCCGCCGATGCCCACGGGCACCCCGACGCCACTCGCGCGCTGGACCTTTGAATCCGACCTGCGCGATTCCGTCGGCGGCATGCACGGCAAGGCCGAATCGGGTGCCTCGCTCCGCAACGGCCGACTCGTGCTCGAAGGCGGTGACGCCCACGTGGTGACCCGCGCGCTGCCGGTGGAGCTTCGCGAGAAGACGCTCGAAGTCTGGGTCACGCTCGCCGACCTCGAACAACGCGGTGGCGGCGCCCTGACGGTCCAGTCGCCCGACAGCACGATCTTCGATTCGATCGTTTTCGGTGAACGCGAACCCCGCCACTGGATCGCGGGCAGCGACTTCTTCAACCGGACCGAGAGCGCAGCGGGCCCGGCCGAGGACGCCCGACCCGACCAACTCATCCACCTGGCCATCGTCTATCGCGAGGACAACTCCATCACCCTGTACCGGGACGGGCTTCCGTACGGGAAGGGCTATACCCGCGGGAAGCTCACGTCGTTTGCAGCGCAATCGGCCCGCGTGGTCCTGGGCCGGCGTCATCTCAGCGCGGGCGTCACCGCGTTGCGCGGCGAAGTCGAAGAGGCCCGCCTGTATGCGCGCGCCCTCGCCCCCGCCGAGGTACTCGCCTCGTTCCAGGCTGGATTTGAGAGTCCCACGGACGACGAGTTGGCGGGACTGTTGACCGCGGAAGACCGCACCCGCCTTGCGGGGTTGCGACGCGAACTGAAGGAACAGCAGGCCACGCACTCTGCGATCCGGGCCCGGGTTCCGGATGGCGATCCATGGACCACCGCGTTGACCCGGGCTTCGAAGGACGAAGCCTCTCCGCTGCAGGCCTGGATCAAGCTGGCGGACCGGGAAGGACCACGCTTTCGCGAGGGTTGGCTCGAACTGTCGAACCGCTGGGCCCAGGAGGTTCGCAGCCGCCACGCCTTCAACGCCACCAACCACACCCTCGCGTGGGACCTGACCGGACCCGACGCCTCGCGCTGGTTTCAGGTGGATGCTTCCAGCCCACCCAGGCCCGCCCGGTCGGGTGACTTCTCGGTCGAGCCGGCCGGCCCCCGCCTCCTCAACGGCCTCCGACCGGCCGGACTGTATTCGCATCCGCTGACCCGCAAGCAACCGGGTGTCCTCACCTCGCCGCGGTTCAAGGTCGAGACCGACAACATCAGCATCCGCGCCTTGGGCGAGCACACGTCGGCGCGACTGGTCGTCGAGAACTACGCCATCGGCAACGGGGGGCTCTACCCGGCCCGCACGCTGGGCCAGGACGCGATGGGCTGGATCCGGCTCGATACGGCCTACCGGAAGGGATCCACCGCCTACCTCGAACTCGTCACGTCGGAGGACTTCCCGAACCCCGGGCTGCGTTCGGATGGCCGGCCCTACTCGGACGGCCGGGCCCAATTCGGCATCTCGAGCGTCGCCTTCCATAACGGTTCCCAGAACCCAAGGGAGACGAACGTCCCCATCGCATTCCTGCTTCAGCAACCGGCGCCAGATTCGCCCCGGACCCTGGCCCTGCTCTACGGATCCCTGCTGCAGGACCTCGTCCGACGCTGGCCCGACGGAACGTTGAACGAGGCGGAACTCGGGTTCCTCGACGCCTTCGTCCGGTCCGATCTGCTTCCCTCGTCCCTCTCCCACCTACCCGGCCTCACGAACCTCGTTGCCGAGTACCGGCGTCTGGAATCGGAGATCCCAGTCCCGCGCCGGGCACCCGGCGTCCACGAGGCATTGGCCTTCAACCAACCGGTCTTCCTGCGCGGCGCGCCGGACAAGCCCGGCGAGATCGTTCCCCGCCGCTTCCTCGAAGTGTTCGGCGCCCGCGATTACTCCGGCACCCCCCGGAGCGGCCGTCTCGAACTCGCCGAGGACCTCACCCGCCCCTCGAATCCGCTGACCGCCCGGGTCCTCGTGAACCGGCTCTGGCATCACGTTTTCGGTCGCGGGTTGGTGGCGACAACCGACAACTTCGGGATCCTCGGCGACCAACCCACCCATCCCGAACTGCTCGACTTCCTGGCGCTCCGTTTCATGGAACGAGGCTGGTCGATCAAGGACACCCTGCGCTTCCTCGTCACGTCCCAGACTTTCCGGCAGTCGTCGTCCGCCTCGCCACTCGCCCGTCAACGGGACCCTGCCAACGACCTGCTTTCCCACGCGCGCATCCGGCGGCTCGAAGCGGAGTCCGTCCGCGACGCCCTCCTCGCCGTCTCGGGTGAGCTGGATCCGCGGATGTTCGGCCCCGGCGTGAACGTCTACTACGTCGGCAAGACCGAGGGCGGCGGACCCTCCGGGCCACTCGACGGCGAACGGCGTCGCAGCCTCTACCAACGCATCCGACGCAACGCCCACAATCCGCTGCTGGAAGCCTTCGACGCCCCCAAGCCCGCCTCCACCCGCGGACGCCGCGACGCGACCAACGTCCCAGCCCAGGCGCTCACGCTTCTCAACGATCCCTTCGTCATCGAGATGGCAACCCGCTGGGCGCGACGCGCGATCGCCGAGGGACAATCCCGGGACCACCGCATCGCCTCCCTCTTCCTCCGTGCGATGGGACGCCCGATCACTCCCGACGAAGCCTCGGCGGCCAACGAGTTCGTGGAAGCCCTCGCCTCCGAGCACCGCGTTCCCGTGCGGGAAATCGAGTCGCACACCCGCACGTGGCAGGACTTCGCCCAATCCCTCTTCTGCATGAAGGAGTTCATCTATGTCGAATGAACGACCGATCCGCGCTGGCCAGGCGCACGCGCTGCTGACGCGGCGCGACATGCTCGCGCGATGTTCGACGGGCTTCGGCCTCGCCGCGCTGGCGGGGTTGGCAGGACGTTCCCTCGCCGCTCCCGGTCCGTTCGCACCGCGCCCCACGCATTTCCGGCCGAAGGTGAAGAGCGTCATCTTCTGCTTCATGTCGGGCGGTGTCTCGCACGTCGACTCCTTCGATCCGAAGCCGAGGCTCAAGCAGGACCACGGCAAGCCAATGCCGGTGCCCGTGCGTCCGACGATGTTCAACCAGAACGGCAACATCATGGCGTCGCCCTGGGAGTTCCAACGCCACGGTCAATCCGGCCTTCCCGTCAGTGAGTTGTTTCCACACATCGGCGCCTGCGCCGACGACCTCGCGGTCATCCGTTCGATGACCAGCATTGGCAACGAACATGCCCAGGCAAATTACTTCCTGCACACCGGCTTCACGCTGGGCGGATATCCCAGCGCCGGTGCGTGGATGAGTTACGGCCTCGGTAGCGAATGCGACCAACTGCCCGGCTTCGTCGTGCTCGCCAGCGGCGGCGTCCCGCTCGGCGGCGTCAACGTCTTCGGCAATGGATTCCTCCCCGCCGTCCATCAGGCGTCGTTGATCGATCCCACCCAGAAGGAACCGCTCGCCAACATCACCCCGCGCGAACCCTCCATGCTGCAACGACGACGACTCGACTTCGTCGGGCGCATGGACCGCGATCATCTCGTCCGCCACGGCAGCGACGCGCAGGTCGAGGCCGCCATCCAGAATTACGAGGTCGCCTTCCGGATGCAGTCGGCCGTCCCGGACCTGGCCGACCTGAGCGGCGAGTCCGAAGCCACCCGACGCCTCTACGGGATGGATTCGTCCGTGCGCGAGAAGGCCGAGTACGCCCGTCAATGCCTGCTCGCGCGCCGACTCGTCGAACGCGGGGTCCGCTTCATCGAACTCACCTGCCTCCCACGCCCCGCGGAACTCGGCCAGATCGGCAACCCCTGGGACCAGCACGGCGGCCTCAAGACCGGTCACACCGAGATGGCCTTCCAGGTCGATCAACCGATCGCCGGATTGATCCGCGACCTGAAGGCCCGCGGGCTCTTCGAGGAGACCCTGATCGTCTGGGCCGGCGAGTTCGGCCGCACGCCCTTCGCCCAGGCCTCCGATGGACGCGACCACAATCCCTTCGGCTTCAGCGTCTGGCTCGCCGGCGGCGGCGTCCGCGGCGGAACCATCCACGGCGCCACCGATGAACTCGGCTACCACGCCGTCCAGGATGTCTGCACCGTCTACGATCTCTGGGCCACGGTTCTCCATCTGGCCGGAATGGACCACGAACGCCTGACCTATCGCTTCGGCGGACGCGACTTCCGCCTCACCGACGTCCACGGCGAGGTCATCCGTCCGGTGCTGTCCTGATCCCGTAACTGCCGAGGTCACGAGGCGGGGCCATGGGAAGTTCCCAGTTCCCAGTCGCCAGATTCCAGTTCTGTGTACCGTAGCCGACGACGTCAGGAGGCGGGCCCCCCTAGCCCCCACGTGGCGGTTCATGATCCACGCCGGGTGAGGGCACCCGGCCTACCAGGTCGTGGGCTGTAGGCTGCGTGCCCCACGCGGCGGATCGAAATCCACCCCCTTCACGTCCTCACCCGGTGGGGCCGGTCTGGCATCTGGCATCTGGCATCTGGGATCTGGGATCTGGCCTCTGGCAACTCCCCACCCTACAGATCCTTCCTTTGCCCGGTCGCCCGGCGTAGGCTCGCCCGCATGCTCGACGACTCAGTGGGCAAGTTGAAACGACTCCAGGCCGATGTGGCAGCGTCCCTTCGGGATGACAGCCACACGGGCGGCCCCACGCAGGCGACGGTTCCGTTGGATCGGGCGGGCCGATTCCTGCATTTCTGGGGACTTGTGGGCCGCTTCTTCTGGCGAAACCGCTGTCAGGTCCGGGCCTCCGCCCTCGCCTACACCACGCTCCTCGCCCTGGTTCCATTGCTCGCCGTGTCGCTGACCGTGGCGTCCCTCGTCTTCGACGCCAAGAGCGACGCCTCCCGCCAGAAGCTGACCGGCATGATTGAACGCCTGGTCGACAACGTCGCCCCGACCCTGGGCCTTTCCGACGCCGACGGCTCCGCCCCGGTGGGCCCCCCGGCCCCGGGCACCACGACCGTCGATATCTCCGCCTCACGCCGGGCCGACGTCGCCAAGAACATCCTCGATTTCGTCGGAAACATCCATTTCGGCACCATCGGCGTGACCGCCATGGTCGGCCTGATCTTCGTTGCCATCTCGCTTCTTCGGACCATCGAAGCCGCCTTCAACGATATCTGGGGCGTGGCCAAGGGTCGGGGGTGGTTCGACAGCATCATCCTGTACTGGGCCGCCATCTCGCTCGGACCGATTGTCCTGCTGGTGGCAACGACCTCCGGATACCTCAACGCCCTGTCGGACCAAACCAGCTGGGTACACCAGATTCCCGGTGCTTCGGTCCTCCAGGCGCAACTGCTGCCCGTCGTTGTCGTCGGACTGGCCTTCGGAGCCTTCTACAGGGTCATGCCCAACACCCGGGTGGAATGGCCCGCAGCCCTCATGGGCGGACTCGTTGCCGGAATCCTGTGGTGGCTCAACAACCGCCTGGGCGTCCTCTACAACACCAAGGTCGTCACCTACTCCAAGATCTACGGGTCCCTCGGCGCCGTGCCCCTCTTCCTGCTGGGCCTGTACTTCTCCTGGATGATCGTGCTGTTCGGGTCCCAGGTCGCCTATGTCTTCCAGAACCGACGCGCCTACCTGCAGGAACGGATGGCCGAACGCGTCCATCACCAGGCCCGCGAATTCATCGCCCTCCGATTCATGGCCGAGATCAGCCGCTGCTTCGTCCATCAACTTCCCCCGCCACCCGTGGCCCGCCTGGCTTCCGATCTCGCTGTTCCAGCCCGTCTGGCCTCGTCCATCCTCCAGAGCCTCGCCAACGCCCAACTCATCGCCGAAACCACCGGCAGCCATCCCGGCTTCGCCCCAGCCCGCCCCCTCGACCAGATCACCACCCGGGACGTCCTCCGTGCCCTCCGGACCGGCCAAGGATCCGACCTCCCCACGGCCAATGATCCCAGTCGCCCCATCGTCCAGGCCGAGTTCGCCGCCATCCTCGCCGCCGAGGAAAGCCGCTCGGGTCGGATCAGTCTGGCTGAACTGGTGCAGAAGCTGCCTGCCACGCCGTGAATCCATCCTTCCGTCATTCCCCAAAAACCAACCCGAGGCGATGAGCCCAATCACTCCAAAGGAGAAGGCGTTCCCAAAGCTGTAACCAAAATCCACCTTGAATCAGGCACTCGCCCAGTGATATATTGGGTGAAGTCAGTAGGGGTAATTACTATGAACAAGACCAAACTATCATTCATTCTCGCGGTCGCCGCTGCAGCGTCGTCCGCCTCCGCCGCAACCGTGCTTGAGAGCTCGGCCCTCGTGCCTGCTGGATTCATTCCCGCTAATCAGCCGGGCGCGAACGGCAACACGACGACGACGCCGGCCAGCCTGTTGGTTGACTCGTTTGACAGCTCCTTGGGTTCGCTGAACTCGGTCACCTACACGCTGAGCTACTACAGCTACGGCGCTTACTCTGTCGCCAACGACACCGCGTCGAACCCCGGCCTGTACACGTTCACGTGGCAGCTGGGCGACTTGCTCAACAAGAACACCCTGAACGAGCCGGGCGTCAACCCGGATCAGCTGTTCGCCGGCGTCCTCCAGAGCGACTCCGTCGCCGTCGCCAACAACTCGGTGGTCGTGGCGGGCAACACCAACCACAAGACCGAAACCTTCAACGCCGCGGCTCAGACGGTCGCAGCGTTCTTGGGCGACGGCATCACCCAGGTGACGTTCGTGTTCACCCCGAACGCCACCAGCGGCATCAATGGTCCTCAGGGCACGATCCAGAACGCCAAGCCGGACGTGTTCTACGCCGCCAAGATCGACGTTACCTATGACTACACCCCGACGGGTGTGCCTGAGGCGTCCACGTACGCCGCGGGCGCCGTGGTCCTCGCCGGTGCGGGAATGATCCTGCGCCGCCGCATGGTTGCCGCGAAGGCCTGATCAACCAAAACCAGAAATCCCCTTCTGCCGGGCCGACCTTGGTGCACCAAGGTCGGCTTTTTCGTTTTCAGGGAAGGCGATGCGCGCTTACGCGAGCATCAAACCGAGCACTGTTAGCCTCGGGCACGGTGTCCTGGCTGAATTGCTGGAAACTGCGAAGCTACCCTCGACCACTTCGAGGGAGTGGCTCACTGCATCAACCCTACGGAGTCTCTAGAACCCGAAAGATTCCCGGTTCATCGGTAACCTCCACATCTTGATAAACCGTGCTCTCCGTCGCCAGGAACGAGGATCCCACGTCGGTCCAGGTTTGGAGGTCCATGGTCTTTTGGAGTTTATAGGTAAATCCTGGAATCACCTGCATCTGAATCTCCACCTGCTTCACCATCATCCGGAGGGAAGGCACTCCAGGCGGGCCTGCGATCAGAACCCGCGGGACTGACATGTACTCACTACCCACGGACGTGATCTTCACCCCGGTCACAATTCCGTTCTGCACCGTCGCCACTCCAACGGCATTGGAACCACCGCCACCCAGAAAGTGCACTTTGGGAGGCGTCTGGTAGCCGAATCCGGGGTCCAGGATTTCCACGCCCACAACAAACCCATTGACGACCGTGGCCTTGGCCGAAGCAGCGCGTGGAGTATTGCATTCAGCATGGATGAGGTCGGCTCCAACCCAACTTCCCAAGCTCGCCCCCCCGACCAAGACTCCGTGATTGCCCTTGCCACTGTCATCCGTTGGCGTGCTCCCGTCGAAAGTCCAACTGCCTGCCAGCGATGGATCCATCACCGACCCGCACCGATATTCCGAGCGGATTTCCTCGGCTGAAAGAGGCCGACTCCAGACACGGAGTTGGTCCATGGCCCCAGACGCGGCAGTGCCCGGGTCATTGGCAGGGTTCAGGTTGCCGAAAACCAAGGGTCGGGTTGATTGCCGAATTGCCTGTGAGTTGATCGGATTCCCCCCGGCGTCGACGGTCCGAGTCGCAGCCAACACCCCGTTGGTAAAGAGCTTCAAGGCGCTGCTCGCCTGATCGTAGGTGGTGGCAAAATGCGTCCAGGTATTCGAGGCGACATTCGGTGCTGCAATCGTGGCCCACGTGTTGGCGCCAAGAAACAGCTGAAAACTCAGGGTCCGACCAGGAATGCCCTGAAGCTTCGACCAACTCAGCCAATACGACTGATCACTGGAACCGTTGAGGCCATCTCCCTTACCCAAAAACACCGCATTGATAACCCCGTTTTCGATTGGATAAATCCAACCCTCAATGGTGATTCCAGAAGGGTTCTGCAAACCAGAGTTGCTCGCCACCTGCACGAAACCACCCTTGTTGAGCAGGAGAGCCTTATTGGTGGTTTGCGCCTTCAGACTCACCGCGGCTGCGAGCACCAAAAGGCACCGGAGAACGATTCCAACGATTCGACGCATACCCCTCTCCTCGCCACGGGCGTGGGTCCCATTACACGATTTTTTCTGATTTCTTGAAACAGTCGCCACGGGCGGAGCGATGGGGTAAGTGTGACGTTCGTGTCCCCCATGCCGGAAGATTCCCTGCCCACCCGGGTCAGCCTGTTGCGCCGACTCCGGGATCTGGCGGACGACGCGTCCTGGAAGGAGTTCTACGAGCGGTACCGGCGCTTCATCTTCCAGGCTGCCCGACGCAAGGGGCTCAGCGCGCAGGACGCCGAGGAAGTCCTGCAAGACACGATTGTTTCGGTGGCCCGGGGCCTTCCCAATTTTGTCTATAACCCCGACCTCTGCTCCTTCAAGGGATGGCTCATGACGATCACCCACCGTCGTGTGACGGACCAACTGCGCCGGCGTGGCCGTCAGGTCCCGTTGGCGGACACCGGCGGAGAGATTCCCGTCACCGGAGCGCCGATCGAATCCCCCTTTGATGCGGCATGGGAAGCTGCGTGGGAAAGCAATCTGCTGGATGCTGCGACGGATCGGCTCCGGTTGACGGTTTCCCCGAGGAATTTCCAGATCTTCGACTGGACGGTCCGGATGGGACGCTCCACGGGGGAGACGGCGGCCGCCTTCGCCATTTCGGCCAATCTGGTGCGGGTAACCAAGTTGAGGGTGCTGCTGAATCTGAAAAAGCACCTGCGGCAGTTGCGGCGCGAACCCTGGCCGAAAGGATGTCAGTCATGAACTGGTTGTTGGCCATTCTCTGCTGGGTCTTGCGAATCCCGCAGGAGGCTCCTTGGAAACACGGGGCCCCGGCAGGCAAAGATCTCGACCGCGCTGCGGAACGCCGGGTGCGCCGAGCCATTGAACGGCGATTGACCGGGCGCTCCAGCCAGGGAACTGCATGAGCGATCCCCTGCCGACCATTCCAGGTTACGTCTTGCTCACCCCCATTGGCCGAGGTGCCTATGGCGAGGTGTTCCTCGCGGAAGACGCGGCCGGGCGGCGGGTGGCCCTCAAGGTGGTCACCCCACGACCTGAACTCACCGACAAGATGCTCCAACGCGAGTTGGGGGGCCTCAAACGCTTCCTCGCCGTGGCGGAGAGCGACCCACATCTGGTCCGGATCCACGAACTGATCGAAAACCTGCCCTGTGGTGGGTTTGCCTATGCGATGGAGCTGGCGGATTCCATCCACGGCCACGGCGTGACGGACTACACCCCCCTCACCCTGCGCCACCGACTCAGGACTGCTGGCCGGTTGACCGTCAGCGAAAGCCTCCAAATCGCCATCGGGCTGTGTGCGGCCCTGGAGCATCTGCACCGCCAAGGGCTGGTGCACCGCGACGTGAAGCCCGCCAATGTCATCTTTGTCCATGGTCAGCCCAAGCTGGCCGATCTGGGATTGATCAGCGGTGAAAGCGACTCCACCTCATCGGTCGGCACCCAGGGTTATCATGCCCCGGAGGGGACCCGGGGCCCCAAGGCGGACCTCTTCAGCCTCGGCAAAGTCCTGTACGAGATGGCGACGGGTTGTGACCGGCAGGATTTCCCGGAACTGCCGCCGGACTTTCCCACGTTCGCGGATTCCAGGGAACTGCTCGGGTTGAATCCCGTGTTTGCCAAGGCCTGTGCCGCCAACCCGGACCGGCGGTATCCCAACGCAGGCAGGTTTCGACGGGATCTGCTGCTGCTTCAATCCGGCGTCTCCTTGTATCGGCAGCAGTGGATCCGGCGGGGACTGGTTGCCCTGCTGATCGTGGGCGGGGTTGGGGGATTGGGGATGGGGTGGTGGCGGCAGGAACAGGAGTCGCGCTTTTGGAGGACTTCGTCGCCCGTGGAACGGGTGAACCGGGCCTACCGTCCGGAGCACGCAGACTCCTGGCGGCGGCATTTCATACCCGCGCGTCCGAAAGGTACGAATCCACGCCAAATCGACCTGACCCGGCTTTACAACGGAGGGCTCAGCCAGTCGCTCTTCCTCACCCTCAATCCCCGGGAGGCCATTGAAAACAATTGGGGCACGCTGCCCGCCGGGAACGTCACCTTGGGTGGGGTTCCCTTCGACATCCGTGGCGTGATCCAATTGAACGGGCGAAACACAGAGGCCCGTATCGCCGGACTGATTCCTCGGTCGGTCCACATCCCCCTCGATCGTCCGCTTCAACGCCTCCACATCCTGCATGCCGTCCAATGGGGGGATCCCGTCGGGACGGTGGTGGCGAAATACCGGCTTCACTACACCGACGGCTCCACCGCAGAACTGCCCGTCGAGTTTGAGCGGGACGTGATGGCCTGGTGGGTTGGTTGGAACCAACCCCATGGGGATTTGCCCAGAGCCAAGCGCGTGGCCACAGGGAGCAATGCCGCGCTGCCCGGCGACCAATGGAGCCTCGCCCTGTACCTCCGAAGCTGGGACAACCCGCATCCCGAACGGCCCGTCGCCCGCGTGGAATTTGAATCCACGATGCAGAATTCGGCCCCGTTCATGGCGGGACTGACGGTCGAGTAGGCGGCAAACATCACCCCCAAGCATCCAGTCGCGTTTGAAGTTCCGCGGACGTAAACTGACCCGCCAGCAGCACTCATGGATCCCCTTGTACCCGCCCATCCAACACCGCCCGGAGTGAACACCATCCCCGTCTTCGTCTACGGCACCCTGAAACGGGGCCACGGGAATCACCGTGAACTGGAGGGGGCCACGTTCCTCGGCGAAGCCCAGACGGTGGAGCGATACGCCCTGCACGTCCAAGGCCTGCCCATGGTGGATTGGAGAGAAACGGAAGGAGTTGGTAGGGGTGGTGGGGCTCGAACCCACAACCTGACCCTTATAAAGAGACTGCTCTGACCACTTGAGCTACACCCCCACGGGAATACCCGGGGAACCCCTGGAGGGGGTCATATCAGGTGCAACTGGGAGCAAGTGGAGATCATCGTCTGACGCGAGCAAAGTACCCGGATCACGTCGAGTCGTACACCGTGTTTTGTTGAACGGCTCCACATTCAATCATCCCGTCACCCCGTGGTAACGGTTTGAATTTGCTTTCGAGGCCACCCCTCGCACGCTTCCGGCATGGGCTCGATCTCGTGCATTCTCGAACGGGTGGAGAAGGGCGAACTCGCGCCGGCCGAGGAATTGCTGCCGGTCGTCTATGACGAATTGCGGCGGCTCGCGACGGGCAAACTGGCCAGCGAAGCCGCGGGACAGACGTTGCAGCCCACGGCACTGGTACACGAGGCTTGGCTGCGTCTCGGGGGTGACCAACAACCGGCGTGGAAGAACCGCGGCCTGTTTCTGGCTTCCGCCGCCGAGGCGATGCGCCGGATCCTCGTGGATCGGGCCCGCCGTCGCCAGACGCTGAAACGGGGCGAGGGGGTTGAACACCTGGACCTCAACCAGATTGAACTCGCGGAAGAGGCCATGGACGGCGATCAGGTCCTGGCCGTGAACGACGCCCTCGAGAAGTTCGCCGCCGTGCACCCGCGCAAGGCCGAGTTGGTGAAACTGCGGTACTTTGCGGGCATGTCCTTCGATGAAGCCTCCGGCATCCTGGGAATCGCGGTTCCCACGGCGAAGGAATGGTGGGCCTATTCCCGTTCCTGGCTGCGCGTGGAAATACGCCGCGCCACCCGGCCCAATGCGTGATTCCAAGCCATCTCGTCCCCACCTCCCATGAACACCCGGGGTGACCAGGAGGAAGGCGTTTTCCGCGAGGCCGTCCGACTGGCGGCCGGGCCAACCCGTGAAGCGTACCTGGCCATTGCCTGTGCTGGCGATCCAAGCCTCCGGGAGCGTATCGAGGAATTGCTGGGGGCGCATGAGACAGCGGACAACTTCCTCGAACCCGAGTCGGGCCCGCTGGCGGGGATGCCCGGACTGGGCCGCGCAACAAGCCGCACCATCGGTCGATATGAACTGCTCGAAACCCTCGGTGAAGGCGGCTTCGGAGTCGTCTATCTGGCCCGCCAGCGTGAGCCGGTGGACCGGATGGTGGCGTTGAAGATCCTCAAGCCCGGAATGGACAGCCGCGCGGTGGTGGCGCGGTTTGAAGCCGAGCGCCAGGTACTGGCCCTCATGGAGCACCCGTCCATCGCCCGGGTCCTCGACGGAGGCACCACCGATTCCGGGCACCCGTACTTCGTCATGGAACTGGTCCGGGGCGAGCTGATCACCCACTCCTGTGACCGCGGCCGACTTCCGATCGGGCGTCGCCTCGAACTCGTCATCGAAGTCTGCCACGCGGTTCAGCATGCCCACCAGAAGGGCGTCATCCATCGGGATCTCAAGCCGGCCAATGTTCTGGTCACGGAGGTGGACGGCAGGGCCGTCCCCAAGGTGATTGATTTCGGCATCGCGAAAACGCTGGAAAGCGCGTCAGGGGATGACGCGGGAGTCACCCGGCCCGGACAGTTTCTGGGTACCCCGTCTTATATGAGTCCGGAGCAGGTGAGGATGGCCGGGCGGGATATTGATACGCGGACCGACGTCTACAGCCTGGGTGTATTGCTCTATGAATTGCTCACGGGATGCCTCCCATTTGATGCCCAGGCACTCATGGCGGAAGGGGTGGACCGGGTCCGCGATGCGATCCTGCTCCAGGAGCCCCCACGACCGTCGGTCCGGCTGGGACGGCTGACCGTTGATGCCCTGAAAACGGTGGCGACCCAACGCGGCACCGAGGGGCCAAAGCTGCGGAATTGGATCGCCGGAGACCTGGACTGGATCGTGATGCGGTGCCTCGAAAAGGAGCGAGGCCGACGCTATGAAACAGCTCATGAACTCGCGTTGGATTTGCGACGGTTTCTGGATCGCGAACCCGTGATCGCCCGACCGCCGAGCGGACTCTACCGGTTCCAACGGTTGGTCCAGCGCCAGAAGCTGGCCTTCTCGGCGGCCGCCGCCGTGCTGGCCTCCCTGCTCATCGGGCTCGGGGTCTCGACCTGGCTCTGGAACCAGGAGCGAAGCGCCCGGTGGCGCGCAGTGGAGGCCCAGCAGGAAACGAAGGCGGCCCTGGCGCGGTCGGATTTCCTTCAGGCAGGCCGCCTTGCCGAAGCCGGGCAAGACGCGGACGCGCTGGCGTATCTGGCTCGGAGCGTCCAGGGAAACCCCACCTATCGGGCTGCCGGCATCCGCCTGCTGACCCTGCTGGCCTATAATTCGTGGGCCACTCCCACGCTTGTCTTGAGGCACGAAGTGTCCGTCCTCGATGCGCGATTCAGTGCGGATGGATCCCAACTGCTCATCGGTCTAGCCGACGGCACGGTCCGGCTCTGGGATTTGGCGCACGGCCAACCCCTGATCAGCCCTGCGGAGCCCTGCTCCGGGGTGATCACCACCGGGTTCAGTCCCGATGGAACCGCCTTCGCGATCGGATCCTGGGACCAGACGGCCCGGGTTTGGGACGTCAAGACCGGACGTCCCCGAACGGTTTCGCTGAAGCACGAAGGCGCTGTTTATTGCACCGCCTTCAGCCCGGACGGACGGTATCTCGTGACGGGCTCCGCCGATCACCAGGCCCGGGTATGGGCGTTGGACACCGGCCGACTCGTGGTTGGCCCCCTACCTCACGATGGCGTGGTGAAGGACGTGCAGTTCAGCCCCGACGGCAGCCGGATCGCGACGGCCTCGGAGGATTCCGCAGCCCGGATCTGGGACGCCCGCAGCGGCGCGTTGATCTCCGGGGCGCTCCGGCACGTCAGCCAGGTGAACGCAGTCCGATTCAGTCCCGACGGACTCCGCCTGGCTACCGCGTCCGCCGATCACAGCGCGGGTCTCTGGGATGTCCGCACCGGACAGGCCTTGTGCGCTCCGTTGGCGCACGCCCACTCCGTGACGGCCGTGCGTTTCAGCCCGGATGGCTCGAAGATCGTCACCGCCTCCCTGGATGCGACCGCCAGGATCTGGGACGGGACGAATGGCCGTCCGCTGGTGCCTGCCCTGGAACATGGGGGCCCCGTGTTGATGGCGGAATTCAGCCCGGACAGTCAGCAGGTCCTGACTGCCTCAGAAGATCAGCTTACCCGAATTTGGGACGTGCGCTCCGGACGCCGGTTGATGGAACCGGTGAAATGGCACGCCCCGATCCGTGCGGCGCACATCAGCCCCGACGGACACCAGTGGGTGACGGCATCGGGCACTGAAGTCCGGGTACACGCGCGACCCGGCCCCGCCGCGTTGCCGCTTCGGGTCAATGACGGTGCGTTCACCGTGCAGGCGCGATTCAGTCCGGACGGTGAACGTTTTGTCACCGGTTCATCAGACCTCACGGCACGCATCTTCGACGCCCGCACCGGCGCGCCGGTGGGACAACCCATGAGACACGAACGCCAGGTCAACAGCGCCCAATTCAGTCCGGATGGGCGCTGGATCCTGACGGCGTCGATGGACCACACGGCGCGCCTGTGGGACGCCCGGGATGGCCGGCCAGTCGGCGTTCCCTTGCAGCACGAAGGCCAGGTGGATGCGGCGGAGTTCGGTCCGGATGGACGCCTCTTCCTCACCGTTTGTCACGACGCCGGGGTGCGGGTTTGGGACACAAAAACGCAAACTCACACGGTGAATCGCCTGGGACAGGCCGGCTCGCGGATGACCGCCCATTTCAGCCCGGACAGTCAGCGGATCGTCACCGGTTCGGACGATGGAACCGCGCAGGTCTGGGAGGCCCGGACCGGCACCAGGGTAGGAGCGCTCATGCGCCATCCCCAAGCCATCCATGATGTGCAATTCAGTCCGGATGGATGGCAGGTGATCACCGCCTCGTCGGATGGATCAATCCGGCTCTGGGAGGCAGCGAGCGGCCAACCGCTGACCTCGCCAATGATGCACGGAACCGCGGTCTATTCGGCCGAATTCAATGACGTCGGCCAACGCGCGGTCACCGCCGGAAGGGATGGTCGGATCCGCGTCTGGAACCTTGGGAACGGCCAGACGCTGGCCGAGCCCTATGTCCAGGGTGCTTCGAGTCATCCGCGATTCAGTCCCGCCGGCCACGTGATCGCCTCGGCGGGCTCGGATGGTTGGCTGCGATTGTTGGATCCGGAGAGTCTGCAACCGGTGGCGTCCGCTTTGCGACAGGAAGGACGGACCGTCACAACCACGTTCAGCCCCGACAGCCGGCGCATCCTGAGCGCAGCGAACGGTGTTTGGCTCTGGGATTTCCCGTTGGGCGTCTCGAGGTGTCCGGCCTGGCTGGTGCCTTTGGCGGAAGCCATCAGTGGGGAAGTCCTGAACGAACAGGGCGTCCTCGTCCCCAGCCGGCGCGACCCGGCGGCATTGATGGCGGGCGTTCGGGAACAACTCGCTCAGGCGGCCCCACAGGACGATTGGGCGGTCTGGGGCCGGTGGTTCTTCGCACCGGCGGAACAGCGGCCGATTTCTCCGCACAGCGGCCTGACGATGGCTCACTACATCCGGGACCGCGTCGCCGGCGGAACCGACTCGGGGCGGGAGGAAGTGCTGCGGCTCGCCTCGGGGCGGCCGGAGTGGCAGGCCCTGATCCCCACGCGGCAGCCTGGCCCCTCGACGGCTGCCACGAGTCCCTCGGCGCCATCCCCCGGCGCGCCGGCGTCCCATGTGATCTTCGACGGGGAACTGCGGAACGGGTGGGAAGATTACAGTTGGTGTGAGGTAACCTACGCCGCCGTCGACCCGAAACATCCGGGCACGAATGAACTCACGGTCAAGGTCGGTCCTTGGCAGGCCTTCTACTTGCACCACGCCCCATTCGATTCCTCGCACTACGATCGCATCTCGATCTGGATCCATGGAGGTGGTTCCCCAAAGCAGTTGCTCCTCATTGGCACCGCACAGCAGGTTCCGCAGCCCTACATTCCCCTGACACTGCCCGCGAATACCTGGATCCAGGTCGTGCAATCGCTCGCAACCCTGCACGTCCAGGGCAATTCCGCCTTTGACGGCTTCTGGTTGCAGGACAACACGGGCACCCGTCAGGGGGCTTTCCACATCCGCCGCATCGAGCTGCTGGCACCCGGTACGGCCGCGGAGCCCGCTTCCAGGCCCTCCGTCACCCCTCCGCGCTGAGCCACCTCCCCGGGGTGACTCCAGCAACGCGCGTCACCCATCGGGTTTCCCTGCCTGGTTCCACCCCGGCACAACGACGGAAAAAAGATCCATACTTTTTGCCGGCGAATCTCGCCTTCTGGGGTGTACGGCAGCTCTGCCCACGAACGGGGTGAGCCTCAGCCGACAGAAAAGCGCTGTTGCATCATGAAAACTCCCCTCGCTCCACCGGGACCAGGCTCGCATCCGGATCTCCACCGGATCCCCGTCTGGCAAGGCCTGGCGCATTTCCGCCTGACCCTGACCAGCGCGTTGCTTCTGGCTCTGACCCTGCTCACGAGTCGGACCACAGCCGCGCCTCCGGCCATCGCTTCGTTTGGTGCCACCCAGCCCAACGTGAAACCCGGCGGATCCTCCACTCTCAGCTGGACCGTCACCGGTGCCGACACCGTGAGCATCGACCAGGGCATTGGCTCCGTCGGTGGCAGCAGCACGTCAGTCACCCCAGCCCAAACCGTCACCTACACGCTGACCGCCTCGAACAGCGACGGCACCAGCCGGGCGGAAACCACGGTCAACGTCAGTCCTCTGAACTACCTCCTGGCCTATGACTCCGGGCTGCAAGGGACTTGGCGGCGCGAGACCTGGGAGGCCGCCCCGCTTTTCACCGATTTCGCCGCCACGGCACCCGGCCGCACCGGCAACGCCATCGAGGTCCGCTTTTCGCGGAACAACGGCTACCACGCCTTCGGCATCGGGGGTCTCGACGTGTATCTGAATGAATTCCGCACCTTCGAGTTCGACATCTACTTCGAAGCGGACTCCACGGGTGAGGACGAACTCACCTTCATCCTCGGTGACGCCGGATTCGCCGACGAACCTCGAGTCGTGGATCTCATTCCCGGCTGGGCCTCAATGTCCCCCGCCCAGAAGCTTGGCCATTGGCATCACGCCACGCTGACGTTCGCCGACATCCACCCCAACGTGACCAGCGCGAATCGCTTTCTCTGGTTCAACAACGGCACGATGCTCCCCCACTTCCGCCTCGCGGACGTCAAGCTCGGCTGGACGACCGACACCGTGGCTCCCACGGTCACCACGGTCATTCCCACCTACGACCCGGCCACCGACCAGCTCACCCTGAGGTTCAACACCGATGAACCCGCGAACTTCCGGGTAGAGTACGGGGTGACCCACTTCGCCCACTCGGTCCAGGGTGACTACCACGACTGGTCCACCAACCACACCGCGGTGCTCACCGAGGTCACCCCCGGGACCGTCAACCAATACCGTATCCTGGTGGCGGACCACCACACCGATCCGAACGCGGATTCCAACCTCGGAACCTATAGCGGCACCTATGCGGCACCGGTTTCCACCAATGCCCCCCGTGCGGTCATTCCCGCCTCGGTCACTACCCATACCTTCCAGATCTATGGCTCCACACTGGCCTCAGGGTGGGGCTTGCGGAACTGGGAAACCGGCACGCTGTTCAGCGATTTCGCCGCCACCGCACCGGGTCGCACCGGAACGGCCATCGAAGTCCGCTTTGGCAATCAAAACCACTGGAACGGGTTTGGCGTCGGCGCCGATGCCTTTTATTTCAATGAATTCCGAACCCTGGAGTTCGACATCTACTTTGACCCGGACTCGACCGGCAATGAGGACCTGGGATTGGTGATTGGAGATGGGGGGGCCACCGACAACCTGCGGCTCGTCGACCTGATCCCAGGCTGGTTCACGTTGACCCGTGCGCAGCGGTTCGGACATTGGTTCCACGTCGCCGTGGACTTCCCCCAGGTCCACCCCCGCGTACCAGCCTTCGACCGACTCATCTTTTTCAACAACAGCGAGAACCTGCCGCACTTTCGCCTCGCCGACATCAAGATGGGCTGGCTTGACGATCTCACGGCTCCGTTGATTACCCTGACCTCGGCCAGCCTGAACCCGCAGTACACCCAACTGACCCTGGGTTTCCGCACCGACGAAACCACGCTGTACCGGATCGAATACGGCACCAGCGACTACAGCAAGCACGTGGAGGGAACGACCAACAACTGGGCCACCCTGCGCTCAATCCCCCTGGCCGGCCTGACCCCTGGCTCAACGGTCCAGTACCGGATCCTTGCCTGGGATCATCGGTACGATCCGACGGCCGTGCCCAATCAAAGCATCCTCGAAGGAACCTACGTGATTCCTCCGGCGCCGGTCACCGCACCGCTGATCTCGGGTCTTGCGGTCGACGCCGTCGCGGGCACCCGCGCCACCCTGGTCTGGCGCAACAACCGTCCCTGCACGGCCCAATTGACCTACCACAAAGCCGGCGGCCCCAACCTGACCCGCCATTATCCGGATCTCGTCAGCGACCACGCCGCGGTCATGGACCTGTTGGAACCGCTCACGTCCTACGTCGCCACGGTCAATGCCACGGACGCCTTCGGCAATTCCGCATCCCAATCGATCGCGTTCACGACGACTGCCTCCAGTGCCTCCACCGTCTCCATCGTCATCGATCCCGCGACCACACGTCCCATCTCACCGTGGATCTACGGCATCAACTTCTACCACGCCATTCCCGATGCGCCCCGGAATCTCACCTTGAACCGGGCCGGCGGCAATCGCTGGACCGCCTACAACTGGGAGAACAATGCCTCCAATGCCGGCAATGATTGGTTCTACAGCAACGATGACTACCTCGGCGGCGGTCTCCAACCCGGCGAAGCCCTGCGCAGCCTCATCGACCACGACCGTTCCCGCAGCAACGCCAGTCTGGTCACCTTCCAACTCCAGGGCTATGCGGCGGCGGACAAGAATGGTTTCGTCGACATCTACGATCCCAACCACCTCAGCAATCGCTTCAAACAGGTCGTCTACCACAAGGACACCCCGTTCAGCACGACGCCAGATCTCACCGACCCGTTCGTCTACGTCGATGAGTTCTTCTGGAACCTCGGAAGGTCCTTCGCCACGGACATTTTTGGTGACCCGAACGTTCCAACCTTCGTCACGCTCGATAACGAACCGGAACTCTGGCCGCACACCCATGCCGAGATCCAATCCGCCCCCCCAGGTGCCGACGACTACATCCAGCGCTCGATCGAACTGAGCAGCGCCCTGAAGAAGGTGTCGCCCTCAGTGCAGATCTTTGGCCCGGCGCACTATGGCTTCCTGGGGCTCTACAACTGGCAGATGGCCGCCGGTTTCAATGCCGGCTATTGGTTCACCGACAAATACCTCGGGGATATGAAGGCGGCGTCCGACGCCGCCGGACACCGTCTGCTCGATGTCTATGATTTCCACTGGTACTCCGAGGCTCGCGTCGATGGCAAACGGATCGGGGGCTATACCAACGCCGTGCTCTCCAATGCCCAGATCCAGGGCATTGTGCAGAGCCCCCGGAGCTTGTGGGATCCCACCTACCGCGAGGACAGCTGGGTGGCTGATGCCCTCGGTGGCCCGATCCATATCCTCAACCGCCTCCAGACCAAGATCGATGCAACCTGGCCCGGCACGAAGCTGGCCATTTCGGAGTACGGCAATGGCGGTGACAATCATATCGCTGGTGCCATCGCCGAGGCGGACAATCTGGGCATCTTTGGCGCCCAGGGCGTCTTTCAAGCCTCCTTCTGGCCCACGAGCCCCAGCTACCCGTTCATTCTCGCCGGCTTCAAGATGTACCGTGATTTCGACGGCAATCTGGGCAGCTTCGGCGATATCTCCCTCTCCTCGGTTTCCAGCGATCCCTCCCTGGTATCCACCTATGTCAGCCACGACTCGCAACGCACGAATCGTTATGTCCTCGTGGCCATCAACCGCTCGATCACAGTCCAGGATGTCGCCTTCAAGGGCCTCGGCATTTCGGGGGCGGCCAGGCTGTATCGTGTGGAGGGGACGCAGACCACCCCCGTATTCGTCGGGGAAACCTTTGCCAGCCTCAACACCTGGGTCGTCACCCTGCCCGCCCTGAGCGTCACGACGATCGAGATCCTGGATGGGCAGGCCACCGGCTCCGATCCCACCGCTCCGCTTGCCGTTGAGGATGCGCTCAGTCGCCCACAGAACACCCGCATCGCCAAGGTCCGCCTCACCGACCTGCTGGCCAACGACTCCAGCCCCGCCGGACTCCCATTGTCGATCGCCGGCGTCGGCGGTGCCACGCCTCCGGGCGCTACCGTGGAAATCATCGGCAACTTCGTCGTCTACACCGCCCCAACCGCCACAGCCGGCAACGGAGGGTTTGAGTATACCCTCAGCGATGGCAACGGTGGCCATCACGTCCAAGGCACTGTCTCGGTGACGCAAACCGCGAGCCCGAATTCCCCCACCGCCGCACCCAATCCCCTGGCGATCAGCAGGAGCGGCAACGACATCCTCGTCACGTTCATGTGCGTGCCCGGAGGCCGTTATCGGGTCCAATACACGACCGACAGCGGCCCCTATACCTGGCACGAGTTCGCCTCCCCGGCCATCCACAGCGCCGCCACCAACGGTGTCTTCAGCCACCGGGATGTCCACCCTACAGACCCCGTGCGGTTCTACCGCGCCGTGTCGAATCCCTGAGTGAAGCTCGAAACCTATTCCTCAAATCACCTCTCAAGGAATTGCCTCATCATGAAAACCCTCGTCCCCCAGGCTGCCACCGCCCTCTCAGTCCTGCTCGTCACGGCTGCCACCGGCCGCGCCGCCATCATCGTCGAGAATTATGGACCGCATTCCGTCGGCTTCGAGATTCCCGACAATCAAGCGGTGTTGACCTCATTTCTCCACCGGATCACGACGTCGGACATTCAATCCCTCACCGAGGTAATGATCTCCTTCGAGTTGACTGGCACCACCGTTGGCAGCGGTTTCGCGAGCGACATGTTCGCCTCCTTGTTGAAGAGCCCCGTCAACACCACACCGACGACCGGGGATCCCTCAGCCGTTCTTTTGAACCGCGTCGGCGTCAGCTTGGACAACCCGCTTGGCCATGCCTACGACGGTTGGCGTGTGACGCTCAGTGACACCGCCAGCGGCGACATCCACCTCGCCTATCAGGCCAGCGGCATCCTGACCGGCCTTTATCAGCCCGATGGCCGCATCGACCCCACCGATGTGCTGCGCCCCTCGTTGCTCAACCTCTTCATCGGCGGGACTGGCAACGGGGATTGGTGGTTCAACGTCGGTGACCTCTCCAGCGGAGGCACCATGCAACTCGTCCATTGGAGCCTGACTTTGATCGGTGACAACACCGTGTCCGTCGATGCCGGCGTGCACGCCGTGCCGGAGGCACCCACCTGGATCCCTGGCTTCGGACTGCTCGCGCTGACCGGAATCACGACATGGAGACGGTATCGGAAGGGTGCCTCCCAACCGCTCCGTTGATCGACACTCAGCCCGGACTCCATGAGCACGGTCCGCCCGCAATGGGTGGGCCATCGCCTTGCCATCGCCTGGTCGGGATGTCTGATCCGATCCAGTTTCACTGGAAGGAGGCGGTAGACGTTGAGCCTCTCAATGCGCTCACGAAGCGGCACGGCGTTTGCCACCCGCCAGGAAGCGCAACCGCTCCAGGTCCCTAACGCTGAGCCCTGTTGAACTGGGCATCGCCAACCTTGCACGTCTGATAAGCCAGAAACATCAGCAGAAATACTGCGATCCCCGTAAACCAACGCTGCCAGTTGATTTTGGATGCCTGATTTTTCGCACGCTCTTCGGCGAGGCGATTTACCTCGTCCGCCTGTCGCTGCGAATCTGCCGCCAGTTTCCCGAGGGCTTCGCCATTCGTTTTGAGGGACTGCTGGATCTGTCCAAGAGAGTGGGCGTTCCCTTCGGTCGTCGCACTGAGCAAGAGCTTGCTGAGCCTGCCGTTCTCTTCGGCAAGCTTCATCATGGCCTCGGCCCTTTGCAGATCGAGGGCGGAGCGTGCCCGCAATGCCCTCAGGTCCTGCGGAGCAACCGCGTCCGGGGGCTGAAACCCCATCCAAAGCAGGAAAACCGCCAAGCCGAGGTAGGCCAATCCGGCAACGAAGGGAGGAATGGATCGAGGCCGGTTCAGTGATCGGTTCATGAGTGGTGTGGTTTTGCCTTTGACGTTCGGAGCATGGGAGCCTGGGGCGTCCCCAGACAGGAACCCGCTTGGTAGGGAGGCTGGTTCCAGCTTTGGAAAGGGCAAGCAATGGGTGCGGCAATTTCTCGGTTGAAAACCGGCCCCCGGCATCTGGGCACCGCGAGCATCGATCGGTACCGGTACCCTCGATCCCAGGCCGCCCTGACCTCGTCAGACGTCGCCGGATGTCGGCGGACAAGTTGTTACTTTCGTTGTTACTTTCGGCCTGGGAGGAGCCTGAAAACGAAAAAACCGCGATTTCTCGCGGTTTTTCAAGATGGTGCCGGCGGAGGGACTTGAACCCCCACGCCCTTTCGGGCAACAGATTTTGAGTCTATCGCGTCTGCCATTTCGCCACGCCGGCAACTCCACCTGAGGCCCTTTTCCTACCGCAAGGTTGGGCTGTGAGTAAAGCGGCGTTTTGGTTCCACCTGCGACGGGCGCATCCGGCCCATGCACCCGCGTCAAACGGGGTAGCAACGTCCTCGTTGCCCTTCCAACGCCTTCCCCAGGGCCACTGGCCCCACCCTCGCTCTATTGCGTCGTCACCCGATAGAACCGTGCACCGACTGCATCCAGATCGAGCCATTCGACCGGGCCGGTTCCAACCGGTGCTGCGATCGATCCCAACTTCCGCCAACCGGTGGCCTGGGTCGGATCCTCGGTGCTCCAGATCGAATAGCTTCGCCCCAGCGCCCCGATGAACCGGAGGCGGATCCCGTCCGCTGCCGGGATGACCGAGGGTGCCATGTCGGGGATCGACAACGGATCCAGGGCACCCGGCGATCCACCCCGGAAAGCGCTCCGCCGCCATCCATCCCTCGAAACAAGCACACGGTCCGGCGCACCTTCATAGACGGGCACGAGGCTGTAGCCGTTGCCGTCGGCGTCGTCCGACCACGCGTCGTCGTACTCGAGTCGCTGCACGGGTTCCCCGTAGCGCCCCCGCAGTTCAATGACATCGCCCGCATTCGCCAACTGTCCCTCGTACGGCCCGAATACGGGTCCCACGCCCGGGTGCCGCGCCTGGAGCAGCGCCGGATTCTTCGCGACAACCACCCGCCCGCCCGCCGGGATCCGGGAAACCGCTCCGGTTGGACATTGAAACTGGATTCCCCCGGCCAACTGGAAACCGGAAAGGTCGAACTCGAACGCCGACGTATTCGCCAGTTCGACGAACTCGAGTTCCTGCTCCTCGACCACGCCATTCGCCGGCGCCGGATTGAAGTGCACTTCCGTCAACTGCACCGGCGGCCGGACCACCTCCACCGGCAACCGCACGATCCCGGACCAAAGGCTCCGGATCGGCGGATTGTTCGGTCCGGTCAGCCCACGGTGATTCGCGAAGAATGTCCGCATCGTCAGGAGCGCGTTGGTCCCGAAGGTCATCGATCCGCTCCACACCTGTGCGCCCCTCGCCACCCCGCCGCCCTGAGCCCGTGGGTCCGTGCCATCCAGCGTGTAGTAGGTGGTCGCGCCGTTCGTGGGCGTGAAGCTCAGTCGCAACGCCCGCACGAGGTATTCCGGCATGGGTGCCGGCGGCCGCACGAACTGGCCATCGATGAACGTCACCCGGTTCGACAGCCAGCCCTTGATGTCGAGGATCTCCTTCGCGTACCCGCCCCGCGCCCGGTTGCCCCAGCGACGCGCCTCCCGCGGTTGCGCCTCGATCACCTGCCCTACCTCGAAGTCCACCAACCGGTGCAGTGACGGGATGCTGAATGCTCCCCGCCGCAACTCCTCATACCGGTCGATGTATTCCTGGAAGAAGTCAGGATCCGTGAACAACTGTCCCCACCACGTGTAGTTGAAGAAGTCCGTGCCAAGATCCTGGAACCGGCTACGCCAGACCCTCGGGTCGAGGTCCCGACCGTCGGTCGAACGGAGTGCGCGATCGAAGTCCCACACCGGTCCGAACACGATTGGCCCGTCCTTCGGCTTGTGGAAGTACGCGCTCAACCGCAGGGCATCGACATTGAACAGGAGGACATTCAGCAGGTGATGGTCGATCCACGACGGAACATCGATGTACGGCCGATAACCCTTTACCGGATCCCGGTACTCAGGCCCGTACAATGCCCCCTCGAACTTCCCGAAATGATCCTGCAACCACGACTGCTGACTGACCGTCAGTTCGGACCCCTGCGGTTCCAGCACCAGCACCTGTTGCTGCCCCGTCCAGACGAACCCGTCATTGCCGCCTGCGCGATCGATCTTGAACAGGTACCCTCCCGTCACCTCCGGCGGCACCGTCGCCCCCGGTGCCACCCGATCGATGTCCACCCGGTCCTTTCCCAACTCGATCCGCTCCTCGAGGATGTACACGCCCATGTAGCTGGCGTTTTCCAGGGGAGCCGATCCACGCGTCACCAGATAGACCTCCACGAACCGCGTCCGGGGCGAGTAGCGCCCGATGTCTCGGCTCAACTGGTGGGCGAACGCATTGTTGATGAGCGCGGGATCAAAGTTGCTCGGACCGTACAGAACCCAGTCGCCGTCCGGCGGTAGCCCCGCAAAGCCGAGTTTCCGATCTTCACCGACCTCGTCCTGGAACTCGACCCGCAGGTTGACCTTGGGATTGCCCGACGTGCTCGAACCCCGACTGGCGATGGCCGCACGACTCGTCAGCACGGGCGCGTCCTGCAATCGCGTCACACCCGACTCCCCCGGTTCGAACACCTGGACATACGCCGGGATCCGCGTTCCCAGCGGTGGACGCCCGCCATCGAAGTCATTGATCACGACCACTGGCAGCGTCGACGTGAACGCTCCGAGGTTCGGTGATACGGCGAAGAACGCCTCGGTCCGCACCGGCCCCGGAAGCAACCCGGGCGTGAACGCCCGCGCCCGGATGATCGACATGCCCTTCAGCAACATCGGTCCCGTGTACTTGGCCGACGTGAGGGTCGGTTCGGCCTGGTTCGTCGTGTAGCGGATCTCCGCTCCCGGGTCGGCGGTCGCGAGGACCAAACCCATGGATCCCTCGAATGTCCGACTCGTCTCGCTGAATTCGATCTCCGACGAGAACCCCGCCCCGCCCTCCGAGTTTTTCCCGCCCGGCGTTGGCGTCACGAAGAACCCCGCGGCACCCGTGATGCCCGGCACTTCGCCGTAGGACTTGTCTGCGGTCTGCACCGGATAATTGGTGAACCCACCCGCCACCGTCCCATCCGGCTTGAACAACAGGAGGCTGCCGCCCCCCTTCGGGATCTTGAAGCCCGTGTGCAGCGTGCCCGCCACGTTCGTGCGATTCTTCCCGCTCGCGAACACCGTCAGGTATCCCCCACCGGCCAACACCCGGTCCGGGAAGATCCAACGCCCCGTCCCCCGAGGATCCGATCCCAGGCCCCACCCCTTCAGCGAAATGGCGTCCCTGCCGAAGTTCCGGAGCTCGAGCCAATCCTCGCGGCTGCCGTCCTCATCCCGGAGCCCCTTTTCATTGTCGGCCAGAAACTCGGTAACGCGCACCTGCTCCAGTCGCGCATTCGGATCCAGCTGAAAGCCCCAGACCGGCGGCGTCTTCAGCGCGTTCGACGACGACGACCGATCCGTGATCCCGTGGTCCGGACGCAGCCGAACCGATACGGGTCCAGCGCTCAACGCCGGCAGGTCAAAGACGAAATCCCCCTCCGAGACCTCGGTCACGTTCGTTGCCGACAGGCCGTTCACCAGCAGGTCCGCCGCCTCGACCCCTGCCACCCCCTCTGAGAAGACCAACTCCACCTGCCGCAACGAATTCACGAAGGAGTCCACCTCCGGCACCACCCGCTCCACCACCGGCGGATCCTGATCCATGTACCCGAACACGCCCAGGCTCAGGAACAGTTCGTCCGAGTCCAAGGCCCGGTTCAGCAAGCGCACCGCCACAAGGTTCGTTCCCGGCTTCACCCAACCCGCCGGAATCACCGCCGAGATCGAACCCCACTCGATGTCCGACGGCGGACGGGCGACGTCCGTCAACGCAATGGGATCCGCCGGGGCAAGCATCCGGACCACTTCCTGGCCATTCACCCAGATCACGCATCCGCCACCGACGTAACCTTCCAACCGTACATCATCCAACTTCTGCCCCGACCCGACCACGAACGTCCGCCGCAGGAACAACTGCGAGTAGCGGCCACGCATGTCGCGCAACGTCCGGTTCAACCCGATCGAAAAGTTGTCCAGACCCACCGGCATCCGCAGCGAGGGCCACTCCAGGGCATCGTGTTCCAACGTCCGCCAATCCGTTCCGGCCGGCAGCGGCTCATTCGTTCCCTTCCACCCCTTCCATCCAAACTGGGTACCGATCAGGTCCACTCCACCGCGCTGCGCCCGAACGGGACTGACCATCGGAATCAGCGCCCAAACCAACAGCAAAGCCACCCAGACAGCCCGAAGCCGTCCTGTCATCGTCTCGCTACCGGGAGTCATGACCGCGAGCATCGCGGATCCCCACCTGATGGCAATGCCTCTGAAAGTCCGGCCGCGGACACCAATTCCGGGTCGTTGCTCCCGGGGATTGTTTGCCTCCCCATGCCCAAGGTATTGTTTCGCAGCTCCCCATGAACGCGCGTCGCTTTTTCCTCACTGCAATTTCGGCGCTGCTGTGGGTCGCCGGGGCGGTTCCCGCGTCGGGGGAGTCGCCTTCCATTCCTTCGCCCGACAGCGCTCCAACCTTGCGGCGCTCCCCGTTCTCCATCGATGCCACCGACACAGGGTGGTGGGCCTTTCAACCGGTCCAACGCCCGTCCCTGCCGCCCCAGGCTGGCCATCCGATCGACGCCCTGCTCCGCCAGCAATGGTCGGCGCTTGGCCTGTTGTCCAGCCCACCAGCAGCTCCGCGCGAACGGATCCGCCGCCTGTACTTCGACCTGATCGGCCTTCCGCCTGCTGCCGAGGATGTGGCCGCTTTCGAAAGGGATTCGTCACCGGATGCGTGGTCCCGCCTCGTTGACCAACTCCTTGCCCGCCCCGAATACGGCGAACGTTGGGCCCGCCACTGGCTGGACCTCGTGCGCTACGCCGAGAGCAATGGATACGAACGCGACGGTCCCAAGCCCGAGGCATGGCGTTACCGCGATTACGTGGTCCAGTCGCTCAACCGCGACAAGCCGTACGACCAGTTCCTGCTCGAGCAGATCGCCGGCGACGAACTGCCAGGCTTCTCGGCCGAGGCGATCGTTGCGACGGGATTCTACCGACTGCACGTCTGGGATGACGAACCGGACAGCACCTGGGTCGCCGAGTTCGATGACCTGGACGACATCCTGGTCACGACCAGCGCCACCTTCCTGGGACTGACCCTGGGCTGCGCCCGCTGCCACGATCACAAGTTCGATCCCTTCAGCCAGGCGGACTACTACCAGATGCTCGCCTACTTCCGGAGCATCAACCCCTACGGTCAGCACCACACGGGCGGAGGCGGCCGCGGCACCGGGCGCATCACCCGACCGTTGGTGCCCCACGAGGAATTCGGTCGTTGGGAACTGGCCCGGGTCGACAAGCTGAAAGCCCTGCGCGACCGACTCGCCTTGACCACGGGCGATGAACCCCGCCGGCAACTCACCGACGAGATCCGCCGGACCGAGTCCCAGTCGCACCCGTTTCCGGTCGCCCTCGCCATCCACGAGGATCCAATCAAGCCCACCCACCTCCTTCGCCGAGGCGACGTCCTGACGCCGGGTCCTGAAGTCCAACCATCGCTCCCAGCCATCCTGGGGCTGCCATCGCCGGCCATCGTCCCTCCGGACAACCGGCCGGCAACCTCAGGGCGGCGCCTCGCGTTCGCCCGATGGATGACCCATCCGCGGCATCCGCTCACGGCCCGCGTCCTCGTGAACCGGATCTGGCAGCATCATTTCGGTGTCGGGCTGGTTCCCACGCCCAACGATTTTGGACGGACCGGTCTTCGCCCAACCCACCCCGCACTGCTCGATTGGCTTGCCGATGAGTTCGTCCAGGGTGGTTGGCGGATCAAGCGCCTGCATCGGCTGATCCTCACCAGCGAGGCCTACCAGATGTCGTCGCGCGCCAACCGACCGGAAGCTCTGACCATCGACGAAGGCAACTCCCAGCTCTGGCGCCAGAACCCGCGTCGACTGGAGGGCGAACCCCTGCGCGATACGCTTCTGGTCCTCGCCGGCGCGCTGAATGCCAAGTCGGGTGGCCCGAGCTTCTACCCGGCCCTTGCCCAGGAGGTGCACGGCACCCAGGACTCCGCCGGCAAGGGCTGGGGCGAGAGCCCGCCCGCCGAACAGGACCGTCGCAGCCTGTACATCTTCGCGAAGCGCGCCCTTTCCTTGCCCCTGCTCGACACCTTCGACTGCCCGGCATCCACCGTCCCAATCGGTACCCGCAGCGTCACCACGGTCGCCCCGCAGTCGCTCATGCTGCTCAACGATGGCTTCGTCCGGAAACAGGCCACTCGCCTCGCCGATCGCGTTGTTCGAGAGGTCGGCGACCACGATGACTCACGCCAGATCGGGCGCGCTTTCCAGATCGTTCTCCAACGCTCCCCAACGCCAACCGAATCCCACGCGGCCCTCCGGATGCTCTCGGAACAACGCCGTCTTGCCCCATCTGGCTCCGATGCCGAACGCGCCCGACTGGCCCGGATCCATTTCTGCGCCGCCCTCTTCAACCTCAACGAACTGCTCCATGTCGACTGAACGCCCCCATCCGCAGTGCGCCGGGTCCCGGCGCCAGTTCCTCTGGCAGGCCGGAGCGGGATTCACTGGGCTTGCCCTCAGCGGGATGCTCGAAGCCGACGGTTTCCCACTCGGCCGCGCCACCGCGTCCCGACCTGAAGCCGCGAATCCCTTCGCCCAACGCCCGCCCCACCGGCGCGTCCAGGCCAAGTCCTGCATCTTCCTGTTCATGTTCGGCGGGCCTTCGCAGGTCGATCTCTTCGATTACAAGCCGGAGCTCCAGAAGCGCGATGGCCAGTCCATCGACAACGAGTTCCGCCGAAACACCAAGACCAAGGCCGTCCTCCAGGCAAGCCGCCGATCATTCGCACAACATGGCCAATCCGGTCTCTGGTGCTCGGACGCCTTCCCGCACATCGCCCGCCAAATGGACAAACTCGCCGTCGTGAAGTCGCTCTACAGCGATTCCTTCGCGCACGGCTCGGCCGTCCTCCAGATGAACACCGGGCGCATCATCCAGGGCCACCCATCGGTCGGTGCCTGGCTCAGCTATGGTCTCGGCACCCCCAATCGGAACCTGCCCGCCCACATCGTGATGCTCGATCCCCGCGGCGGACCCACCACTGGCGCTCCCAACTGGTCGAGCGGCTATATGCCCGCCGCCTACCAAGGCACCGTCCTGCGCTCCGCCGGAGATCCAATCCTCAACCTCCACCCTCCCGCGGACCTTACCCGGGGCATGCAGCGCTCGCAGATCGACCTGATCCAGTCGCTCAATGAGGAACACCTGCGCGATCGCCCCGGCCACAGCGAACTCCAGGCCCGCATCGCCAGCTACGAACTCGCCTTCCAACTCCAAGCCACCGCACCCGAGGCCCTCGACATTGCCTCCGAATCCGAAGCCACTCGGACGCTTTACGGAATCAACACGCCCAAGGGCAGCCATCCGCTCACCGTGGGACCTGCTCCCTTCGGACGCCAATGCCTGATCGCGCGCCGCCTCGTCGAACGCGGCGTGCGCTTCATCCAGATCTATTCCGGCGGCGGTGGTGCCGGAGGCCAGAACACCTGGGACGGCCACCATGGCATCGAGGAAAACCTTCAGATCCATGCCCCCGAAGTCGACCAACCCATCGCCGGACTCCTCGCCGACCTCGAACAACGCGGGCTTCTCGACGAAACCCTGGTCGTCTGGGGCGGCGAATTCGGCCGCCAACCTGTCTCCGAAACCTTCAATACCGGCGGCAAACCCGGCGGACGCGACCACAACCCCAAGGGCTTCACCTACTGGCTCGCCGGCGGCGGCATCCGCGGTGGGATCAGCTACGGCGAAACCGACGAACTCGGCCAACAGGCCGCCCGCAATCCCCACCACTTGCGGGATCTCCACGCCACCATCCTGCACCTCATGGGACTCGACCCCACGCGCCTCACCTACTTCTACGGCGGACTCGAAAACAAGCTGACCGGCGTCATCGAACCGGAGGTCATCCGGGGAATCCTCGCCTAGCCACCGGCCAGTTGCCCCACCCAAGCACAAAGGGCGCGATTCCCTCAGGAATCGCGCCCTTTTGATCCGCAACAATTGCCGCGTCAGGCCTTCTTGGCCGCCACCATCCGGCGGCGGATCCACCATCCGCCCACCACCAAGGGCAACCCAGCCCAGGCCAGGTCAGACTCGGGAACGAAGGAGTAGGTAATGCCCACCGCAGCCGCTCCGAAGGTCACTGCCGCAACACTGTAGTTGCCACTGCCGGAAGTCGTCGCCGTTGGACGGAACAGCATTGGAAGGGCCGTAAAGGCGTCAACCTGAGAGGCGAGAGCGTCAAAGTTGGCTCCCGAAGTGAAGGTAAAAGTGTTGGTCGTCAACCGCGTGTTCTCGGCGCTGATCTGTTGCCCGATACCCGCGGGGAGGGTGACGCCAGACACGGTGGGCGTTTGGAGAATTCCAACAATGGCTCCGCTTCCCAGCGCTCCAGTGGGATTGAAAGCGGTATTGGGAGGAGCAGGACTGACGAAATTGGCAACGTCCAGATAGGCTGAGACGGATGCCCCAAGCCCAGGTTGCTCCGCACCGGTCGTGTTGGTGAAGGTGAAAATCGTGCGCGAATACGCAACCACCGTCAGGCTGATCTGGGTCAGGTTGCCCTGACTCAGGATCGAGACGTTCATGTCATTGAACAACTGCCCCAGGTTGGGAACCCGAAGCCCCGCCGAAAGGGAAGTATCGACGTTCCGCGGGGTCATGGTCGCGGGGTCGTAGGTGTCCCAACTGGCATTGAGCCCAGCCAGCGCAGCGTTGGATGGCGGGAAGGTTGGAGGCGTGCTGTTCGGGTAGGACGGCGCCGTGTTTGGCACATCATACCAAAGCGTCCGTGTCTCACCTTGAGCGAAGACTTGCCCACCGGCAGCGAGCAACGTCGAACCCAACAGTACAGAACTCCCGAATCTCATATGCCTGTAATACCAAAGGTGAGGTAGAAAATCCAAGAACTATGTTGGCAACGAACCGGTAAACAAATGATCGAAACCACGCCTCTCTTGGATGGATACCCACCCCTTCAACCGACTCACCGATCAGCAAGACCCACGCGACCTCGAATCAAGAGACCCGGCTTGCGCACCTGGCCTCGTTCAAAGCCGGAGGCGACGACTGAACCCGCGTCCCTCCCAGTCCCTGACCGCATGCGCACACGCGAAAAGGGCGCCCGGAACTTTCGTCCCGGGCGCCCTCTGCTTGGGTCAATTCCAGCTACCGGTTACCGGCAGCCCATGTTGACCTTGTTCAGGCACTTGCGGAGCCCATCCTGCGTGGCGCGCTGGGAGTGCCCGTTCGGCGTGAAGGGACTGCTCTTGATCGAGTCGTCCGCGCGTTTGCAGATCTCGTCGACCGTGTAGGTGATATTGCCGAGCTTGCACTTGGCAGACTTGCTGATCTTGCCGCAGGCCACGTTCAACCGGAGACAAGCCAACTCGCGGGACAGACACGACCCCATGTTGTAGGTGTCACCGTCCCGGCAGAATCGGGACAACTTCTCGCAAGCCTCACGGTAGTTCCGGCAACCCTTGCCACCGTAGTTGTTGGTGTCGGAATCGGTAAAATCAACATCCCGACCATTCCGGTCCACGAGCTTGCACTTGCTCAGTTCCGCGTGATCCCGAGGCTTGGTCTTGTCGCAGTAGTTGCCCCAATACCTGCCGTCGCAACCATGGTTCGGGCTGCAGTCGTCCTTGTCCTTGTCGTGGTCTTCCGTGGGGCACTCCACATAGGTGTCCTTGTCCTTATCCTTGTCGGAGTCCTTGTCCTTATCCTTGTCGGAGTCCTTGTCCTTATCCTTGTCGGAGTCCTTGTCCTTGTCCTTGTCGGAGTCCTTGTCCTTGTCGGAGTCCTTGTCCTTGTCCTTGTCGGAGTCCTTGTCCTTATCCTTGTCGGAGTCCTTGTCCTTGTCGGAGTCACCCGGAGGCTTCACGCAATCGCAGCCGTCAACGCCGTCCTTGCGGTAACCGAAGTCGATGTCGCGGCGGTTCTGGCCGGCAGCGAGGGTGAACGTGGTCTGGTTCAAAGAGATCAGACCATCCAGATCGTAGGTGGCATCAAAGCCGGAGGTGGGAGAGACGCGGACGGTATAGGTGCCGGCCCGAAGGTTCGGGAACAGGTACTTGCCCTCGCTGTCCGTGGTGGTTGAGCGGATCTCGGCGCCGGTCGAACTCAAGAGCTTCACAACGACACCCGGGAGACCAGGCTCGTTGCTGTCCTTGCCACCATCACTGTCGCAGTCGAGCCAGACGCGGTCACCCACGGAACCGATGATTCCGATCGGGCAGTACCAATAGCCGAAGTCGACATCGCGACGATTCTGACCTTGGGTCAGGTTCGCGACGGCGGTGTGAGCCGTGGCCAGACCATCGAGGTCGAACGTCTGGAGGTAGTCGGGTTCCGGAGTGACCGTCACGCGGTAACTGCCCGCATTGAGCCCGGTGAAAAGGTACAAACCGTCAGCGCCGGTCGGCTGCGAGTCGATCTGCAGGCCCGTCGTGGCATTGAAAAGCGTCACCGTCCAACCCACGAGGCCGGGTTCGCCCACGTTCTGAATTCCATTCCGGTTCTTGTCGAACCAGACCCGGTCACCGATCGAACCCGTAGCGGGCGGGCTGTAGACGTATCCAAAGTCCACATCGCGGCGGTTCTGACCCACGGTCAGCGTGGCGGTCGCCACATGGGCGGATGCAAGGCCATCGAGATCGTAGGTCTGGGTGTAGTTCGGCTCCGGCGTCACGACCACGCGGTAACTGCCCGCCGGGAGTCCGTCGAAGAGGTAGATGCCATCCACCCCGGTCCGCTGGGGTTGGCCAATCTGGGCCCCTGCGGAATTGAACAGCGTGACGGTCCAGCCTTCGAGACCCACTTCACTGTTATCCTGAACGCCATCCCGATTGCTGTCGTGCCAGACGCGATCACCAATGGACCCAAGGGGAACGTAGACATAGCCGAAGTCCACATCGCGTCGATTTTGACCGGGAGCAAGGTCCGCAACCGCGACATGTGCCGTGGCGATGCCGTCCAGGTCAAAGGTCTGATTGTACTGCGGGCGCGGGGTCACCGTCACTCGGTACCTGCCGGCCGGGAGCGCGCTGAACAGGTAGGCGCCATCGGCACCGGTATCCTGTTGATTCACGAACACGTAGCTGGGCCCGTTGAGCACCTCGAGGACCACGTTCCAACCCACCAGACCGGGTTCGGTTACGTCTTGATCGCCCTGCGCGTCTTCGTCGAGCCACACGCGGTCACCGATCGAACCCAGGGGATCCTGCGTCGGCGGCTGGTACTCGTAGATGACCGTGGCCTCGGCACACGCCGAAGTAACGGCCTCGAAGGCGTAGTCGCCCGGTCCGGAATAGTAGCTGGTTGCGACCGCGCTGACGGTAATGGGAACTGTGCCCAGACCCACAAAGTCGGACACATTATCAACACCGACGACATAAGTGGCCGACACGGAGGCCGAACCGCTCTGCTCGGGATTCACGGTGCCCGACGTACCAGCGAAATCAACGGTACCGTCGAAGATTTGGAACTGGTTGAGGAAACGGACGCTGGGCGCGACAACCACGAGGTTCAGGGTTGGGCTGGTAGCTCTGAGCGCCACGTCCGACCCGGTGGTGATTGTCCACCGGACATTATCCCGGTTCTCAACCTTTGTGACCGTCTGGTTTGTTCCGGTCAGGCTGAATTCAACGGAAAGCAGCGTCCCAAGACTTCCGTCGAATTTCGGAAGCGTAATGACCCTGGTCCAGTCGGTGGGCGTCTTCGGCACCACGGCCGTGTTCGTCACAAAATCCGCCTGTGCGACGCTGCCGAGCATCGCCGCTGAAGCGGCAGCCAGCAGAGCAGATCTCCGCATGGTGGAGGAGATACGTCTCCCCCAGTTCCGCAATTTTCCTGTTGTCATAGAATTCCCGGGTTCCCTTGAAGCAGGCCTGCACCACTCCACAGCTTTCCCCCGAACGCTGATAGAAGCCCGGACGGTTTTCCCCCGTCCAAACCTGGAGTGAAACGGACCCAACTCCCACTCAGTCAACTCGCGTTGCCGAGTCACCAGACAGCCTTTGGACTTCCTTTTTCCCTGAGTCCCCGCGTTCCGCCATGGTTCAAATGGCAAAACGCGGTCTATGGCCGCCCAGTGGTTGAGATTAACCTGAATACCCACCCGCTAGGGAAGTGTAGGAACACGGAACGATGGGTAGGTAAAACCCGCACATCGATCCTCAAGCGCCCTGCATACACCCACAACTCCGACGCTGCCCCACCAGCACGAATGGAGCAGGACCAGGGCCTTTGAAGGCGGAGATTCCATGGGATTCAGCCGGAAAATGGGCGAACTGCACCCGTTCGTGGCCCTGGGAGGAACCACGCAACGACCGGAAACCGCTCCAACCGACGAAGAGTCACCCCACTTCCCACCGTTCCCCGGCCCGCAGGATCCGATACGCCTGCCCCAGCGCTTCGCATTCCGTCTGGAATTCCGCTGGGCTGGCCGTGTTGAACCCGAACAACTCGTAGTGGCCGGGGACGACCACCCGGGCGCCGATCGCCTTGGCCAACTGCGCGGCCTCGCGACCCCAGAGGTTGCCCGACACGCGTCGTTCCGGAGCGCGGCCGTTGATCGGCAGGAAAGCGACGTCGATTCCCTTCCCCCTCAACCGATCCTCCATCCCGGGGTACAGCACGGTGTCGCCGGAGTGGTAGAAGGTCCACCCGGCCCACTGGATGATGAAGCCCAGATACAGAAGCCGCCCCTCCCGATCCCGGTCGAGCGACTCATGGGCCGCCGGGATGGCCTCGATCCGGATGCCACCCACGTCCACCACCGAGGAACCCGACAGGTTCCGGGTGATCGATTCCTCGGGAACGTCGAGTCCAAGGATCCGTTCATCCGGCAGTCCGGATCTTTCGCGGCTCAGTTTCCGCTGGGATTCCGGGCAGACCAACCGGATCCCGGGATTGGCGGCTACCAACGGTTGGAGCGTTTCAGCATCCAGATGGTCCGTGTGCAGGTGGCTCGAGGTCACGAGGCTCACGTCGGTCAAGCGGCCAGGGGACACCACCAACTCGGTCATCCGGACATGAGGCTTGTCCGTACTGGCGTACTTTCGGGTAAGGGAGTCGGAAAGGTAAGGATCGAAAAGGACCGTGATTCCGCCGGCGTGAACGAGATAACCGGACTGTCCCAGCCACCAGACATGGGGTCCGGGACCGGATTGACGGGCGGCTTCGACGTCAGCAACGAACGCATCCTCCTGAAGGACGGGGCGGATCATGGGGGGAGCCTTGCGGGAGAATGAAGTTCGGCCAAGCCACAACCCAAGGAGCGGAGGGAGTTCGCGCGAAGCCTCGATGACGCGAAGGTCGAGAAGCGCGCTGGCCGTGTGCGCTCCTGAAACGAGGGCAGACAAGCGGCGGCGTTCTGGTAGGCTCAAGTCATTCCAACATGAAAGCGTTGCTGTTGCTCGTGGTGGCGGCCCCGGCCGTCCTGGCGGCGGAAAAGGCCAGGATCGACGTTTCGAAGATGCCTCTCCCCGTGGCCCGGAAGGTCGACTTCACCCGCGAGGTGTACCCCATCTTCAAGGAGTCCTGCTTCTCCTGCCACGGCCCGGAGAAACAGAAGGGCAAGTACCGGATGGACACGCGGGAAGGGGCCTTCAAGGTCACGGACGACTACGGCCCGGCGATCAAGGCCGGCAAGAGCGAGGAGAGCGCGATCATCCACATGGTGTGCGATATGATCGAAGAAATGCGGATGCCGCCGCCATCGGACAAGCCCGGGCAGTCGGAGAAACTCACCCGGGACCAGATCGGGATCCTGCGGGCCTGGATCGACCAGGGTGCGGTCTGGCCCGACGGCCCGATCCAGGAGGTGGTCAAGCCCGTCACCTTCGCTGGAGAGATCCAACCGATGTTCGCACAGGCATGTGCCTCCTGCCACACGGGCGCCGGGGCAAAGGGGGCGTTCGCGGTCGACACGGCGGAATCCGTGCTCAAGGGCGGCACCACCTACGGCAAGGTCGTCACACCGGGGAACCTTGCGAAGAGTTCGCTCCTGACGATCCTGGCAGGCAAGGACGAGGACCTGCCCCTGCCCGAGAAACACAAGCTGCCTCCCAAGCAACTGGCGCTCGTGGAAAAGTGGATCTCGCAGGGCGCGAAGTAGTGGGCGGGGTGGGGCGAGACTTGGGATTCCTTCGCGGCTCGTGAGGACACTCGCCCCACCAGACACTCGCCCCCACCCGCCGATGCTGCCCCTTACGGCAGCACCAGCACCCGGTAGAGGCGGACGGTTTCCGCGCCCGGGACCACCACCGCTGAGTCCGTTGAACCGGTCGCAACCGCCTCGCGGACGGTCGTCCAGACGCCGCCCAACGCGGTGCTCGATTCCAGTCGGTAGCGGGTCCCCGATGTGGCACCCCAGGACAGGGTGATTCCTGACGGTCCTTGAACCACCTCCAGCGACAACGTGGATGCGCTGACCACCTCAATCGGGATATCCACGAACGCCGAGGCAGGCGGAACACCGGAATCACGGACCTCGGCCCGGACGACGTGGCGCCCGACCTGAATCGGGGTTGGACTCCACTCCAGAACGCCAGTGGGCGAGAGGGTCGCTCCCGTTGGACCGCTGACCCGGGAGAACGTCAACGTCTGTGCGGGCAGGTCCGGATCCGTTGCTTCGAGGTTCCGCACCAACCGACTACCCACCGCTGCGGAGAGCGTTGGAACCGGGACGAAGACCGGCGGACGATTGGCCGTGCGGATGAAGTTCGGGCCGCGAGGCGTGGGCACGGGAAACGCCGAGAAGGCGCCCTCCGCACCATCTGGAAACCGGCCCATGCTCACGTTTGCAACCTGCGGACCGAACGTGAGTCCATCCACGAGCGCCCCGCTCGGATCGAACAGTCCGATCTGCTCGCCATCCGCGCCCAGCCGGAAGTTCACGTGAAGGTCGGCATTCGTCGCCGAGTTCTGAGCGGGTTCGTTGTCCGCCCAGACGAGGAGGAATCCCCCCGCAGGAATCACGTACCCGGGCGGAATCACGAACTGCGTGCTGTTGGTGAGGTTGTCCGTCAACCGGTAGCTCGCCAGATCCACCGATTGGGTCCCGGCGTTGTACAACTCGATCCAGTCATCCAAGTCGTTGTCCACCGGATCCCGCAACCCGGCGTTGTTGGACGCCATGAACTCATTCACGGTCACCCGGATCGCGGGCACTGCCGGATCATTTGTCCTGCCCGGCGTCGGCCGGAAGAAGACCCGGCGGTTGAACGGATTTCCGTCCGGGGAGAGACCGATGCTCCGGTCGGGGAGCAGTCCCGAATACTCGACAAAGTCGAGCACGCCCATCCCGCCGGTCTGGGAGCGGGACAGCGTCACCACGCCCACTGCCGCTTCCAGGCGGAATCCGGCGTGCAGGTGCCCGATCGCGGTCTCGCCGGGTTCACCATCCGCCCAGACCCTGAGGAAGGCCCCCGGGGACAAGGTGGTTCCCGTCGGGAACCGCCACTGGATCAGGTTCGTGTAGGAGGCCGACAGGAACACGTTCGAGAGATCAGCCGTGTTCGTGCCCGAGTTGTACAACTCGATGAAGGGATCCCGGTCACCGAAGTTGTCGAGCGGTCCCGCGAGGCTGTTGGGCAACACTTCGTTCAGCCACAGCTCCGGAATTTCTGCGAGGTCGCGGCGCACGGAATTCGCGCGGCCCGGGGTCACGCGATTCACGTCATTCGTCGCTGCGGCCGCCCAGTTCGCCAACCGGTGCACCGAACGACGGGGATCCACGAGCTGCAGGGACGGTCCGAATCCGGCCGCGTTCGTCGGCCAAGGCAACCGGTCACTGTACCGAACGGTCCCCAGGATCGTCCCCGCATTCCCACTCGCGGGATCCGGTCGGACCAACGAAATCCGCTCGCCATCGTTGTCGAGCGCCCCAGGAAATTCGCCGAACACGGGGATCGTCGTTCCGTACGTGTCGGCGAAGACCGCGGTGTCCGCGGCCAGCACCAGATACGCACCGGGAGCGATGACCGATCCGTCCGAGAACGTGTAGCCAACACCGTCGATGCGGAGGCCCGAGAGGTCAAACGGCGTCGTCGTGGACTGGTTGAACAACTCGATGAACCCGGCCCCCGGCTGGACCGGGTCATAGTGGATTTCGTTCAGAACGACGAAATCCTGCAGGCGCAGGATCGTGCCGGTTGTCACCACCCGGATTGTATCCGTCGCCCCGGCCACTGGGCGTCCGTAGGGATCGAGCCCGACCAAGGACAGGTTGTTCGTCGCCTGTCCCAGCGGCACCAGCATTGACCAATCCGTGAACCCGGTCCAACGGACGGGATAGGCAACGCCGTTGATCTCGATGGTCCGCACGCCCAGCGGAGCCCGACCCGTCAGGGTTACCGACGGCGTGTTCACCGTCAGGTTCGCGCCGTTGTTGGAGGTGATCTCCAGCGCGGCGACGCTGTTCGCGTTGATCTGGCCTTCGATGTGAGCCCGACGCGCCTCGATGTACTGCTTCACCGCCGAGGCGTTGGCCGAAGGAATGCCATTGTTCAGCAGGACCCGGTTGCGCGCGTCAATCTGATCGCCCGCCGGTCCAGCCCTCAACGGACCGTTGATCGCGTCGATATAGGCCTGCCACAACAACCGTCGGAACGCCGGGGTGTCGTACATGCGGTTGATCGTCGGATCATTCGCCCCCCAGAGACCGTCGTTCGCGCCGTTGCTCCCGCCGCCCAGCGTGAAGTCCACGTCCCACGGGAACAGTCGCCACGGAGCCCCGGTCTGCTTGAACGCGTACATGTTCTTGCCGCGCCCCATGCCATACGAATCCCAGTTGCCCGCGATCCGCTCGAAGGCGAACACCCGCATCCATTGGTCCACGTCCACCAACTGGCTGACCCCGGCCTCGTAGGTTGCCGGAGCCGCATTCGCCACCGTCACGAGTTCGAGGAGATTCGTAAACTCATTCGCCGAACGTTCCACCGCGCGCTTGCGCCAGGCCCACCGATAACGGGCCGCCTTCAGGTTCGTCGACGCCACGGGCGAGTAAAACGGCTGCAGTGTCGCGTCCACATTCGAGAAGCTGGTGCCATCATCCTGGAACTCGAACCAGTCCTCGATCTTGTACAGGTCCGGCTCAATCCCCTCGCTGTAGAAACGATCCGCATAGGCCCCGTTCGGCTCCTCGGTATCCTCCATCACCTCCCGGTAGAGGTTTCCACCACGGTACAACCGCACGTAGCGTCGGTTCAGGTACGCCGATCCCATCTCCCGCGCGATCCAGAAGCTCATCTGTTCGCGCAGGTTGCTGTCTTCGTTCCCACCATTGCCCGTTGAACCGATGGCGAGGTCCGAGGTCCCCAGCAACTCGTCGTCATCCGGTGTCACAATGTAGAAGTCACCAGCGCCACCGTGGAACGGACTGCCCTTGTCCTTGAACGACGCGTTGTAGATCACGCGCTGGTCGCCGTACACGAGCGTCAGGTCCCGGAACGTATTGTTCAGCGGCGTCGTCTGAGCGCGGGCCGCTTCGGTCGCGGCTGTCGTCCACATGTGATAGTGACCCAGGCTGCCGATCGGCACCGGTTCACCCCATCGAATCAGGCACTCGCGGACGGGCGCATCCGACGGAAACTTCGCGGTCACGGCCGTCCCAGCGCTGTCGCGCGCCTCGACCCGGAACGCCACCTGCGTGGAAGCGGTCCGACCGCTGAGGCTGCCGCTGAACACGCCGTCGCCCGCGACGGAATCCGGGAATCCACCATCGTCGCGAAGCACCACATTCACGGCCGTTCCCACCCCATCGACGCGACCGATGGCCCGCACGTCCGCGATGCCATCGGGATCCGACACCCGCGCTGTGACGATCACCGCCTGACTGGCCCGGGGCAGGACCGGCGAGTGCGTCACATCCCAGATCGCGGGGCCTGCGTTCGGCACCGCCCGACTGTTGGCCAGGCCCGGTGTTCCGAGATTCGTCGGCACCGCGAGGCGGGCCGGCAGTTCCAGCCAATTCCCGCGGATGCGGAACAGCACCTCCGGCCACCCCACCACCCAACGCACCCGCGCACGGATCGTGGCGCGGTCCCCTTCCACCAAACCGGCGGCCAACGGCGTCCGGATGCGGTTGATGCCCGTATCGCCCCGTCCCTGCGACTTCACGTGCAGGCATCGCGCGCCGACCGCCGCCCCGGTCGCCTGGACGAACGACTCGGTGTGATTGCCCTGCAACGTCCATCCGGTCGCACCCGGCAAGGCACCCGACTCAAAGCCTCCGTTGGAGACCAGGTTGACGGTCGAACCGACCTTGATCACCTGCACGTCATCGACCAATGCCTCCCCTCCGCCCTGGATCGTGATCTGGAGTTGATTGGGCGGAAACCCACCGTTGCCGTTGTCCAGCGACCCCGTGAACTCCACCGTCGTCCAGGTCCCCTTCCCCGTCTCGTCCGAGTCCGCCCAGTTCGAAGCCCTGCGCGGATCGGCATTGAGGTCGATCAACTCCAGGCTCGATCCACCCCCGTCCGCCCATCGTCCCCAACGTCCACCGTCTTCCCACGTCACCTCGGCGACATCGATCCACACGGTCTCCGAAGTCACGAGCCCCAACTCATTCGTCGACGCGATCGTATCGGGCATGGCGAAAGCCAGACGTTCCCCCCCGTTCGACAGGGTTCCATCGTAATTCCCCACGCTGTTGGAGGCGTTGAGGTGCGGATGCCGGGTGCGCAGGCGCGCGACGTTCCGTGCGACGACCAACCGGCCACCGGCGGGAACGCTCACCCCCTGCGGGATCGTCAGGTCGATCCCGGAAGTGAATCGCCAGCCCGAAAGATCCAGCGCCGCGCCCGAACGATTGGAGAGCTCCACGTACTCATCGTCGTCCTCACCCGAGATCGGGTTGTAGAGGATCTCACTGATCACCACCGGCTCCGGCCTCCAGGTGGCATTGGCCGCGCCCGGCGTCAGCGTCGCCAACCGACGTTGCTCGGACGCACCGTCCGGCTGCCGCCCGCTGCTCACGCCATTCTCCTGCGCTTCAAACCGCACGGAATCGATCACCCGCCGCCCATCGGGCGAGTAGAGGTACAACGCCTCACCGGCCGCACTGAGCCGGAACCCCAGCTGGTTTTGGTCCAAGGCCAGAAAGCCACGCGCCGGCAGGGTCGTACCCGCCGGAAACCGGAACCGGTTCGTGCTGGGATCATCGGTCAGGAGACAACCTGACAGGTCCACCGCGACGGCCGATCGGTTGTACAACTCGACGAAGTCCAACTGCGGTTCATCGGTATGCGCGAGCCATTCGTTGAACACCACGTCCCGCCAGGGATTGGCGACCCGATTTTCAAGCCTCCCGGGAGAACCCCCGACTGCCTCGCTGGCCGCCCAAGCCCGGGAATCGGAAGGCCCATAACTCGGCCGTGCCAAAACGAGCGTCGGTCCCGCTCCGTCCGCGGCAACTGGCCATGGAGGACGCGTGCCGTACTCAACCTCGAACAGCACGTCATCCCGTCTCCCCCGCAAGCGGATCCTGCCGCCATCATTGCCCAGTCGCCCGGAGTAAGGACCCAGGACGTTCGTGGCACCCGACGACGCCCGCAACGCGGCCGGATCCTGGGCGACCACGAGCACATCCCCCGCATGCAGCCGCGTCCCCGCCGGAAACTCGAACCCGATCTCCCCGGTCAACCGCATGCCGTCCAGGTCCTCGAAATGGGTTCCGCCATTATATAATTCCACGAACTCCACCCCGCCGACCAAGGGATGGTAGTGGATCTCCGAAAGCACCAGCCCCGTCGAACGCACGAACGGCCCCGGCAATTCGCGGTCCGGCACGTAGGTCACGACGGTCGTCTGAGCGGTCGGACCCAGGTCCCGGAATCGCGCCGCCGTCGAGGCACCCGGATCCTGGCTGGCCACCGCCAGTCCGAACTGCAACGTCGCCGGCATCCCCGCGATGGTCACGGTTCCCAACTGCACCCATCCCAGCCCGTCGAAGCTGCCAAATCCCGTGAACACGTTGGCCGTCCGTCGCAACCGAAGCCACGTCTGTGGATAGTTCACCGGAAATCCAGCCGCGGCCGAGGTCGTCACCGCCGCACCACCCACGGTCCCCCGCGACTTGAACAGGCTGCCAACCTGGGGCGACGCCGCAAAGACTCCGGCGAAACGCGCATTCGTCCCCAACCCGTCCCGCGCCATCAAACCTGCCTGCGCGAAGGGATCCGTCACGCGGATCGACTCCACCCGCACCTGCACGTCGAAATCTCCCGTCCGCTGTTCCCATCCGAACTGGAACTGGTCGGAAGTCGAACCGATCTGGGCCCCCGGCCCCGTCAGGTTGAACGCACCCGATCCCACCCGCTCGACCGTACCGCCAGCCACGCCCGAGCCCACACCCTCCGCCGTGAATTCCTGGGCGGTGAAGGACACGTTCGTCCCAGGAAGGATCGGGTTCGGCGTTCCCGCCCGATCCGTCACGCCGGTGATCTGCAACGTGTAGACCTGCCCGAAGGTCATCGGCGTCACCGTCACGACCAGGTTGCTCGTCGTAGCTCCCGCTCCCACTCCCGTTGCCGTGACCCCACCATTGAGGACGAACGCCGTTGCGGGGGATGCCGGCAGGCTCACCGCCTCGCTGAAGGTCAACACCAGCGAACCGGCTCCCACATTGATGACGCGTACCAGGGCTGGACGCGTCACGTCGGGCGTCACCTGAAGCAGTGCCTCCGTCGACAACGCCGTCCCCAACCCGTTCGTCACGAAGGCCCGGAATCGTGCGTTGTCGTCGGCCAACTTCACCGGACCGTACAGCAATGTCGAATTCGTCCCGCCCACCAGATCCACCCCGTTCCGCCGCCACTGGAAACGACCCGGACCCAGAGGATCCATCTGCATATCGAACGAGGCGATCCCACCCTCCACCACCGTCGCGTTCTGAGGCCCCCGCACGATCGTCGGTTTCTTGAACTGCGCGCCCCACGGAATCAGGAACTGCGACGGGATCGGCCCCTGGTCCACGCCGTCCGGACGCAACCACCGCACCGCGAGGTTGTCCCCACCCCCACCCTCCTTCATCAGCGCATCGACATAGTAGATCCGCCCTGCCTCCAGACGGATCGGCGCGGACTGCTGGTTCGGCTCGCGTCCCCAGTCCCGCGAGGGCGTCCAACCGTTGACCGTCGCAATCTCCCGCCGGTTGGACACGGTGTCGTCCGTGCTCAGGTACAACGCACCTCCGTCATCCGTCGCAATCCAGAACGTGTAGTTGCCCGTTACCGGAGGGGTCAGATACCCACGCAACCGCTGCCCGTAGTTCTCATAGACATCCGTCGGTGCCTCGAAGTCGGTCACGTAACCGGTCTCCGCTGGCGAATTGGGATAGGAGGGTGCCGCGAGAAGATCCGAAACCGACCCGCCCCCGATCTCGCGATAGACTTCCCGCAGCAGCCCGTTTGCCGGTTGGGCCAGTGCCCGGTTTGGAACCACAAGAAGCAGCCAGGCGATCACCGCCGCGAAGCCCCCGGTCGTCAGGAATCGGGCGAGCCTTCGGGACAACGGGGCCTCCGCGGAGCACTCCGCGGCCGTCGAGTTCAAGAATTCCATGCGTGTGACGCCAACAAAGCAGAACTCCTGCCGGAATCGAAGGTTTTTGCCCCCACCGGGGATCCGGCCGTGCGCGTCAAATCCGGTGGGACGAGTGTCCCCACGAGCCGGACGAAGGAGTTCCAAGTTCCAAGTTCCAAGTTCCAAGTTTCAAGATTCAAGTTTCAAGGCCAGGAACCTTGAAACTGAAAACTTCGAACTCCGGAACAGCCCGACGTCTCGCCCCACCCCTCGAGACGCTTGAACCTCGTTGGACGCGGGCTTCCAGCCCACCGACACCTGCCCTATCCTGATGCCCATGGCCCTGCTCGAGATCCGCGGACTGAAGAAGAGCTTCCGGTCACCCGATGGTCAGCTCCATCCGGTGATCGACATTCCGTCGTTCGACCTCGCCGCCGGACAGGCCGTCGCCCTTGCCGGTCCCAGCGGCACCGGGAAGACCACCTTCCTCCACCTCATCGCCGGCATCCTGACCCCGGATTCCGGCAGCATCCGCATTGGTGGCGATGAGATCGTCGGACTCACCGAACACGGCCGGGACCGCATCCGAGCCCTCCGCATCGGGTACATCTTCCAATCGTTCAACCTGCTCCAGGGCTTCACCTGCCTCGAAAATGTCCTGCTCGGCATGAGCTTCGGGGCCGGAGCCAACCAGTCCCGCGCCGAGGCCCTGCTCCGGCGCGTCGGACTCGGCGACCGTTTCCATCATTTCCCACGCCAACTCTCGACGGGACAGCAGCAGCGGGTGGCGGTCGCCCGCGCCATGGCGGGTAAACCCCAACTGGTCCTCGCCGACGAACCCACCGGCAACCTCGACCCAGCCAACGCCCGCGAGGCCCTCGCCCTCATCCGCGAGACCTGCACCGAAAACGGATCTGCTCTCCTCCTTGTCTCGCACGACCGCGAAATCCTGGGTGCCTTCGACCAGGTGCCGTCGCTCGCCGACCTCAACAAGGCCTCCCGGCCCGCAGCCCTTTCCCGCCCATGACCCTCGCCCTCCTGGTCCGCCGCAGCCTGCGACAGCATCTGCTGTCCACCATCGTCACGGCCCTTTCCCTCTCGCTGGCCGGCGGACTCCTCATGACGGTCTGGTCCCTGAAGACCCAGGCCCGCCAGACGTTCGAGCGGATGGACGGCGGATGGGATGCCGTTCTCGGCGCCCGCAGCTCCAAGCTCCAACTCGTCCTCAACGCCGTCTTCCACCTGGAAGCGTCCCCCGGGAACATCCGGCCAGCCGACCTCGCCACCCTCGCCGCCAACCCCGCCGTCAAGGCAGTCGTCCCCATCGCCATGGGCGACAACTACCAGGGCTTCCGCATCGTTGGCACCACCACCAACCACTTCACCGACCACCAGTTCGCCGAGGGCCGGCGCTTCAAGCTCCGCGAAGGCCGCCTGTTCGAGGATGGCTACCGCGAAGCCCTCATCGGTGCGTTCGCCGCCGAAAAACTCGGCTTCAAGGTCGGTACCGAGTTCAAGCCCTACCACGGCCTGAACTACGCCTCCAAAGCCTCCGACAACGTCCAGCACGACGAGGTCTACGTCGTCGTCGGGATCCTCGAACCGTCCAACACGCCCGCCGACCGGGTCGTCTGGATTCCCATCGCCGGCATTCAGAATATGGCCGGGCATGACCCCGCGACCGCCACCGACGTCAGCGCCGCCCTTGTCCAACTCCTCGACCCCGCCGCCGGGTTCCGCCTCGACCAACTCTACAACAAGCAGGGAGACAAACTCACCTTCGCCTGGCCCATCGGCACCGTGATGGCCCAACTCTTCGACAAGATCGGCTGGTTCGACAACGTCCTCACCCTGGTCGCCTGGCTCGTCGCTCTCGTCGCTGCCGGTTCCGTCCTCGCCTCGATCTACAATTCCATGAGCGCCCGGCGCCGGGACCTCGCCATCCTTCGTGCCCTCGGCGCCCGACGACGCATCATCTTTACGGCCATTGTCGCCGAGGCATCCACGATTGCCGCCATCGGCGCCGCGCTCGGATTCCTCGTCCACTTCGCCCTGCTCTTCGGTGCCGCGGCCCTCGTTCGCGCCCAGACCGGCGTCGTCATTGAACCCTTCCAACCCGGCTGGGTCTGGCTCTGGGCTCCCGCTGCCCTCATCGGTCTCGCCGCCGCCGCCGGTACCGTCCCGGCCTTCAAGGCCTACGACGTCGACGTCGCCTCCTCCCTCTCACCGGAATCCTGACCCTCCGCTCACCCACCCCATGAAGTGCTTCGTCACCGGCGCCTCCGGTTTCATTGGTGCCAACCTCGTCCACGAACTGGTCGCGCGCGGCCACTCGGTCCGCGCCCTGTTCCGCCCGGGAGCCGACCAACGCGGACTCGAAGGGACCTCCTGCCAGGCCATCGAAGGCGATATCACCGACAAATCCGACACCCTCGCCCGCCACATGGACGGCTGCGACTGGGTCTTCCACGCCGCCGCCAGTTACGCACTCTGGCTGCCCGACTACCGTCCGATGTACCGAACCAACCTCATCGGTACCCAGAAGATCCTCAAGGCCGCCGCCGCTGCCGGCGTCCGCCGCATTGTCTACACCTCCACCGTCGGCTGCATCGGCCTACCCAAGCCATCCGCCAATGGCATCCTGATCCCGACCGACGAAAACACGCCGGTCTCGGAGGTCCAGATGACCAATCACTACAAGCGCTCCAAGTGGCAGGCCGAGGTCGCCGCCCGCGAAGCCGCCCGCGAAGGGGTTCCGGTCGTCATCGTCAATCCTGCAGCGCCCGTCGGCCCACGGGACGTCAAGCCAACCCCCACCGGCCAGGTGATCGTGGACTACCTCAACCGTTCCATGCCCGCGTTCCTCGATACCGGTTTGAACTGGGTCCATGTCCGCGACGTCGCCATCGGCCACATCCTCGCCGCCGAAAAGGGTCGTATCGGAGAACGCTACATCCTCGGTCATGCCGAAGGGAACTGGTCGATGCAACACGCCTTCGAGGTCCTGTCCGAGATCACCGGCCTTCCCCCGGTCCGTCGGCAGGTCCCATGGCGGGTGGCCCTCGCCGCCGCGCATGTTTCCGAGTGGATCTCCCGCATCACCGGCAAGTCCCCCAAGGCTCCCGTCGGCGGCGTGCGAATGGCCCGCTACAAGATGTACTTCAATCCATCGAAGGCCATCCGCGAACTCGGTCTTCCCCAGACCCCACCCCGCCAGGCGCTCGCCGACGCCGTCGACTGGTTCCGCAAGAATGGATATGTCCGAGGGGAACGTCGCTAACCCCGCTTACCCCGCCTCACACTTTTCCGATCCACTTCCGTTCCTCCCAGATGGCCCCGAGGGAACCCAGGTTCCTGCGGTCCAGCAGGTGTCCGGCCGCCTTCAGCAACCGGCCTGAACCCGCCGCGTGCCAGGCCTCGCTCAGGTTCACGGCCAGATTCTGGAGCACCGACGGATCCCGATAGCAGTCGATCATGCACCGCGTGCAACCGTCCCGGATCCGTTTCGAGTCATCCCACTCGTACACCGTGCACATCGGGCTTTCCCAGAAGTGGCAGCGGTAAAGGTTCAGGTGCCAATCGAGATAGAAGTACTTGTCTCCGCCCAGACAGCCGAACCGCTCGGCCTCGCCCTTCACGTGCCGTTGCATGTCCGCCAACGACGCGTCCGGGTTCATCACCGGAAATCGGCTCTCCCGCTTCAATTGCCGGATTCGTCCGAACAACTCCCAGAGTTCATCCCGACTGAAGGTCACCAAGCCTCCCTCCGAAAAGCTGAGGTAACTGCTCTGCAGGTTCGTGAGCGGATAACTGAACGTGCAACTCGCAAAACCCAGCGATTCCAGAAACTCCGGCAAGGCACCGTAGTCCTCGATCAACCGACTCGCCGTGACGCTCGCCGTCGTCTGGATTCCCACCCCACGGAAGAACTCGTTCGCCCGGCGAATCTTCCGGCAAACACCCTCCAAGCCCCGGTTCGCCTCGTGTCGCGCCACCTCGTGGGCGTCGATCGACATGATGACACTCGCCAGTCCGTCACTGGCCAGGGCCGCCATGTTCTCCTCGGTCCACAATGCGCCGTTCGTGCAGATCATCGGCCGGATCCCCGACCGCGCCGCGTACCGGACCATCGAACGGAGTTCGCGGTGGACCAAGGGTTCGCCGCCCACAAACAGGAGGTAACCGACGTGATTCCGACGCGCGATGTCGATGACGTCCAACGCCTCGCCCAAGGTAACCGAACGACGCTTTTTCGGGTCGAACTTCGAACGGGCAAAACCGCAGAAACCACAATCCGCGTTGCAGAGATTGGTGATCGCGAACTGGAGGTAGGCAGGTCCCCCATGGCGCAGAACCTGTCCCAACAAGCCGAGTGCCGACGCCCTCGGAACGTCAACAACGCCGTCGAGCGAAGGACGCCGGGGATCCCCGTTTCCCGGCTCAGCCGCCCCCGGAGCAGTTACCATCGATGGACGGGTCGCCAAGCTCATGGAAGGTCGCCTGCAGGCAATTCGCAAAGGTCAGCGACGGGAGCCAGCCACCCGCGACGTCCGCATCGCCACACAGCGTGATGGCTGGCTCCCGTTCGCTGGACAGTCTGGTTGAACTGAACTCATGGGCACCTCAGGAGGGAGCGAACCCGCAAGCCAGTCCTGACACACGGCTCCCGACGAGAAGAAGGACTCGGGGTTTTGGACAGGATGACCAGGATGGACAGGACTGATCCTGTCGCTCCCCATGATCGGAACCATCCTGTAAATCCTGTTCATCCTGTCCGAGGAAGGCGGTGATGTTCCTGCCTGGCCTTGTCGGCTTCTGGGTTGTCGAACGGTCGGATCCAGCACCTGAACTGGGTTCGACCCGGATTCTGACCCGGGCTGTTCCGGTGGGCGGTCCGCCCGACAACTCAGACCGAACCCTCGGTGGGAATCGAAAGGGTCGCGAACGGGTTTTGTCCCAAGCCGTTCTCGTTCTCGGCAGCGTTGGTCGCCACCCGAACCGGGGCCGGATCCGCCGGGGCCTCAGCAACCACGACGGCCGGGCGCTCCACGGCACTCTTCGAAGGCGTCGGAGGAGCCTCGACGACTTCCTTCGGATTCTTGGCCCTCTTGTGCTTCGGGTGCGGGCTGATCATGACGTTGATCGAACGCCCAATCAGCTTCGGCGGCGAATCCGGGTGCCCCCAAGGCTCAAGATCCTGCAGAAACTTGTTCACCACCTGCTTGCCGATTTCCGTGTGAGCCATCTCACGACCACGGAACCGCAAGGTGACCTTGAGCTTCATGTCCTCGCACAGGAACCCGATCGAATGCTCAAGCTTGATCCCCAGATCGTGCGGATCAATCCGCGCCGAAAGCTGCACCTCCTTCACGAGGTTCGCATGCTGGTGCTTCTTGGAGTCGCGCTCTTTCTTCGCCAACTCGTACTTGAACTTGCCGTAGTCCACCAACCGGCAAACAGGCGGAACCGCATTCGGAGCGATCTCCACCAAGTCGATTCCCTGAGCACGTGCGAGGTTCAGGGCCGAAGGCAAATCCATCACCCCGGCCTGCTCCCCATCCTGTCCAATAACCCGAACCTCCCGGGCTCGTATCTTGCCGTTGACCCGGTGCAGGGGCTGCTGAGGCTGATGGCGACTGAACGGGCGGCTCAAGCGACCGCCTCCGGTTGGGGGTGAATCATGCGGGAATACAAAACACTTACTTACTCTTACAGACGGAGGACGGTATAGTGTTCCCGCGTCCGAAACCGCAAGTGAAAACTGGCCATTTCATGATCCCAGCGCTCCGCGGCCCCTTGGCGATCCTCCTCACCTCCCTCTTCTGGCTGCGCTTTGCCTTCGCCGATTTCACCCCAGCCGAGCGTTCCCGCTTCGAATCCGCCTTCCTCCTGGCCCAGACCAACCACCTCGCCGCCACCCACCAATACCCACCCGCCTGGCAACTCGCCCTCGCCGCCTTCGATTGGGCCGATTCCCAGACCAACGACCGCGATCGCGCCCGCATCGCCCAGATCGGCATCGACGCCTGTCACGCCGCCCTGGCTCTCCAGACCAATGGCGCCGAGGCCCACTACTTCCTCGCCCTCAACCTCGGTCAAGTGGCCCAGACCAAGACCCTGGGCGCCCTCCGAATCGTCCCCCGCATCGAACAGGCCTTCCTCAACGCCCTCGCCTCCGACCCCTCCGTGGACAACGCCGGCCCCGATCGAGGCCTCGGACTCCTCTACTTCGAGGCTCCCGGTTGGCCCACCAGCGTCGGCAACCGCACCAAGGCCCGCAAACACCTGCTCCGCGCCGTCGAACTCGCCCCCCTCCACCCCGGCAACCGCCTCGCCCTGGCCGAAGCCCTTCTGGCATGGCGCGAACGGCCTGCCGCACGCGAACAACTCGACGCCCTGGACCGGGACTGGCCCGCCAACCGCCTGCGACTCGCGGATCCGAAATGGGATGCCGACTGGCGCGTGTGGCTCAACCGCCGCAATGCCCTCGCCGCCCGGTTCAAGCTCCAGGCAATCACCCTCGATCCTCCGCTCCCATCCACCCGCACCACCAACTCCCTTCCCCATCCTTCCCCATAACAGCGGACGTCAGGACGCTATCCTTCCATGCCCCCGTCATTCGCCTTGTGACTCAGCTCCCGGCCCCGTAGGAAAGGCACTTCAGTCGTGACCGATACCGCTCCCAGCTCCAGCGCCGCGGAACTCCTCCGCCGAAGCCTCGCCCGAGGTCGCCTCGGGCATGCCTATCTGTTCCAGGGCGATGACCTCGACAGCCTGGAGGGCGCCGCCACAGACCTTGCGCAGACGCTCCTGTGCGAATCCCCGCTCGAACGGGGCCACGAAGGACAATCGCTCCGCCCCTGCGGCCAGTGCAGCCAGTGCCGGCGCGTCCTGCATCGAACCCACCCGGACGTCACCTGGGTGCATCCGGAATCCAAGATGCGGCAGATCGTTGCCACCCAGGCTCGAGAGGTCACCCGCATCCTGGGCCTCCGCCCCTCGGAAGCCCCCCGCAAGATTGCCGTGTTCGTCGGGGCGGACCGCCTCAATTCCGGCGCGTCCAACGCCTTCCTCAAGACCCTGGAGGAACCGCCCGCCGGTTCCATCATCCTGCTCCTCACAACCGAGCCAGGCCGCGTCCTGGAAACAATCCTGTCGCGCTGTCTCCGCCTCAGCTTCGGCACTTCGGGCATCCGGATCGCGGAACCCGTCCGCGCCTGGCTTCGCACCTTTGCCGAGGCAGCCCGCGGCAAGTCCGGGACGCTTCTGGCCCGCTACCGACTCCTGGGACAATTGCTCCAGACCCTCGCCGAAGCCCGCGCCAACATCGAATCCACCCTCTCAGCCGATTCCCCCCTGGCACGCTACGGCGATGCGTCCCCGGAACAGAAAGACCACTGGGAACGCGAACTCACCGCCGCCATCGAAGCCGAATACCGTCGCCACCGCTCCGAATACCTCATCGGCCTCCACACCTGGCTTCGCGACGTCTGGCTCGTCCAACTCGGCTCGCCGGGCGAACTCTTCCTTCCCGATCTGCAGCCCGCATCCGCCGAGATCGCTGCGCGTCTGACCCCTCAGGACGCCCGCCTCAACCTCGAAGCCTGGGAATCCACCCAGCGACTCCTCCACACCAATGTTCAGGAAGCGCTCGCACTCGAAGTCGGCCTCCTGAAGCTCCGCCTGTGACGCCGCCCCCCCCAGCCCGACTCGAAAACCCGTCCGGCTCCCCGCTGCCCGCGCTCTTTCTGGGCAGTCTCCTCGGACTATCCATCCTCAAGCTCGGCAATCCGATAATCCTTGAGGAGCAGATCGGTCAACCCACCGGACTTTCCGAGTGGCTCTCCCGACCCTGGCCTACCCGCACCGGCCTATTCCTCCTTCCCCTCGTCGCCGCCTCGATCCTCTTCCTCACCCCTTGGCGCCAACGCCTGACATCCGCCCGTCTGCCCGCCTGGATCTGGATTGCCTTGGCCGGGTGGCTCGGCTGGCAGGTCCTGAGCTCCGCTCAGTCCGTCGATCCGAAGCTGACCCAACTCACGCTCCCTCACCTGCTCAGCATCGCCGTCTGCTTCACCGGCGGTGTCATCCTGGGAGCCGGCCACTGGAAACCCCTCCTCCTCGGAATCGGCGCCGGCGCCTGCCTCTGCTGGCTACAGGCCTTCAATCAGCGCACCTTCGAATTCCGCAACGCCCGCGAAGCCCTCGTCTTCGGGCAGCAGTCCGGTTGGACGAACATCTCCCCCGCGGAACTCTCCGAACTCCGCATCTCGGGGCTTGTCATCCAGACCAACGGACTCGACATCGCCAACCCGGCCATCCTCGACAAACTCCAACGAGCCCGCGTCCACGGTTCCCTCGTCTACCCCAACGCTCTCGCCGGTCTCGTCCTCCTCGTGCTCCCGGTCCTGGCCGTCGACCTCGGGTCCACCCGCTCCCGCCTACGCCCTATCCTCTTCTACGGAATCCTTCTCCTCCTCGGCGCTCTCGGCCTGGCCAGCCTGGTCTGGTCCGGATCCCGATCCGGCTGGATCATCGCCGTCGCGATGGCTGCAACCGCCGTCCTCCTTCACCCCAGCCTCCGCCGATTCCGACTCCCCATCGCCCTCTCCGTCCTGGTCCTCGGTGCCGGTGCCTTCGGCCTGCGCAACCGAGACTACTTCAAAAAGGGCGCGACGTCCGTGTCCGCCCGATTCGACTATTGGAAGGCCGCGCTCCAGAACACGGCCAACCATCCCATCCTCGGATCAGGCCCCGGAACCTTCATGCGCCCGTATGCCCGCCTGAAAGCTCCCGAGGCCGAGATGGCCCGACTCGTCCACAACGACTACCTCCAGCAGTTCACCGACTCCGGCGTCCCCGGGGGACTCGCCTATCTGGTCTGGGTGCTCGGCAGCCTGGGCCTCGCGTGGGGTCGCCTCCGCTCCACTTCGCACCCCGTCCTGACCACTGCGCTGCTGCTCGGCGTCTCCGCCTGGCTCGTCCAGGGACTCAGCGAGTTCAGCCTCTACGTCCCGCCCCTCGCCTGGACCGCGTTCACACTCCTCGGCGTCAGCCTGGGCCTTCCCCGGCTTTCTCCGTCGACTCCCCCCTCTCCCCAGCCCAACTTTCCCAACCGACCATGAAGGTACTCTTCCTGAACGGACCGAACCTCAATCTCCTCGGTACCCGCCAACCCGAAGTCTACGGACGCCACACGCTCGCGGACATCGAACGCCTCGTCCGGGCCCGCGCAGCCGAACTCCACGCCGAAGTCGACTTCCGCCAGTCCAATCACGAGGGCGAACTCGTCTCCTGGATCCAGGACGCCCGCGGCCGCTTCGACGCCATTGTCCTCAACGCCGCCGCCTACACCCACACCAGCGTCGCGCTCCGGGACGCCCTCTCAGCCGTGGCCATTCCCACCATCGAAATCCACCTCTCCAACATCCACGCCCGGGAGGAATTCAGGCACCGGTCCCTCATCGCCGCCGTCTGCCGCGGACAAATCTCTGGCTTCGGAATCCAGAGCTATTTGCTGGGACTGCAAGCAGCCGTTACCAGTAAAGAGCCGTCGTAAAGCCAATAAAAACCCCGGGTTGACGCAAGATTTCACACACCTTCCCAGAGTGGAACCTTGACGCCCACCCGCCCGCATCCCTAGGTTGCGCCCACCTGAAGTCGGGCCGCGGAAGCAATCTTTGATGGTGCTGTCCGGTTCGCCTCGGGTTGAGTGACATTAACTCCCGCGTGCCTTTGCGCGGGTTCCTTGGAGTAGCGCTGTGGACCTGAAAGAGATCAAGGCGATCATCGACTTGATGAAAAAGAACTCCCTCTCGGAGTTCGAACTGGAGCAGAAGGAATTCAAAATCAAACTGAAGCGTGGCACCGGTGTGCCTCACGACGGCGAGGATCCTTCCTACTATGCCAGACCTGCCATGGCCGTGCCCATGGCTCATGCGGCCCTGACAGCGGCGCCCGCCCCGGCCGCTCCCAGCGCTCCCGTCAATGAGACCGAGGTGAAGTCCCCCATGATCGGGACCTTCTACCGTTCCCCGGCTCCCGATGCCGCTCCCTACGTCGACGTCGGCGTCGAAGTCGGCCCGGACACCGTGGTCTGCATCATCGAAGCCATGAAGGTCATGAACGAAATCAAGGCCGAGTGCCGCGGTGTCATCACCGCCATCCTGGCTGAGGGTGCGAAGCCCGTGGAATTCGGTCAGGCCCTCTTCAGGATCCGCCCACTTTGATCCGCCCCTTCTCGAAGTCCCCAGCTCGTCGCGTCCATCCCTCTCCCACCATGTTCGAGAAGATCCTCGTCGCCAACCGCGGCGAAATCGCCATGCGCATCATCCGCGCATGCCGGGAACTCAATATCAAGACCGTCGCCGTCTACTCGAAGGCCGACGCGAACTCGATGCACGTCCAGGTGGCCGACGAAGCCATCTGCATCGGCGACAGCCCGTCGTCCGAGAGTTATCTCCGCATCGATCGGTTGATCAGCGCCGCGGAGATCACCGACGTCGACGCCATTCATCCTGGCTACGGTTTCCTGTCCGAGAACGCCCACTTCGCCGACGTCTGCGAGTCCTGCAACATCCGCTTCATCGGACCGCGCTCGGCCGCGATGAACGCCCTGCATGACAAGGCGCTCAGCCGGAACCTCGCCAAGAGGGCCGACGTCCCCACCCCTCCCGGCTCCGAAGGCATCGTCGAGACCGAGCAGGAGGCCCTCTCGATCGCCAAGCGCATCGGCTACCCGGTCATGATCAAGGCCGTCGCCGGCGGCGGCGGACGCGGAATGCGGGTCGCCCACAACGACGTGTCGCTGGTGAAGGGCTACCACACCGCCCGAACCGAGGCTGAAAAGGCCTTCGGCAACAGCGGCGTCTACATCGAGAAGTTCATCGAGAACCCGCATCACATCGAGTTCCAGATCCTCGCCGATACCCGTGGAAACATCATCCACCTCGGCGAACGCGACTGCTCGATCCAGCGCCGCAACCAGAAGCTCATCGAGGAGACTCCCTCCCCACTTCTGGCCCGCAAGGAGTTCAAGGATCTGCGGAAGAAGATGGGCAAGGCCGCCCTGCGCATCGCCGAGGTCGCCCATTACACCAACGCGGGCACCGTCGAATTCATCGTCGACGACCAGGCCAACTTTTACTTCCTCGAGGTCAACAAGCGCATCCAGGTCGAACATCCCATCACGGAGGAAGTCACCGGGGTTGACCTCGTCAAGCAGCAGATCCTCATCGCCGCCGGCGAAAAGCTCTCCATCTCCCAGGGCGACGTTCAGGTCCGCGGCCATTCCGTCGAGGTCCGCATCAATGCCGAGGACCCCTTCCAGGATTTCCGCCCCAGCCCCGGCCGCATCGAGATGTACTACGCCCCGGGCGGTGGTGGTGTCCGACTGGACTCGCACGCCTACGCTGGCTACACGATCCCGCCTTACTACGACTCGATGATCGGAAAGCTGATCACGTGGGGCAAGGACCGCACGGAGGCCCTGAATCGCATGAACCGGGCCCTCAGCGAGTACATGATTACCGGGGTCAAGACCACGATCCCGTTCGCTCAGGCGATCCTTCAGGACCCAGACTTCCGTCGAGGCCACTACAGCACCAACTTCGTCGAACGCCTCCTCAGCGGTGCCCGTCGCGAACTGATCCAGGACAAGGCCTGAGCCGCCCCTTGGTTGAAGGCCGGGTGCCCTCACCCGGCGTGGATCGTGAACCGCTGCGTGGGGGCACGCAGCCTACAAAACGGCGTTGCAGCCGGTAGCCCGGGGTGCGAAGCAACCCCGGTAGGGGTTGTAGCCGGCGGGCTCTACCTCACTCCCCCGCCTCCAGCATTGACTCGTCCCCCACTTGCCCCGAGGGATAGGGCTCGGTTCGCAAACGACTATGCAAACGGGGCGTTGGATCATCGCGGTGGGCATCTTCCTTCTCGGAACGGCTTCCGGCTGGGGCATCTCGCGTCTCGACCGTCCGGCGCCCGCCACCCCGACATCCGGGACCCAGTCCGCGATCCCGACAGCCTCACAATCCACCCAAATCACCCCAGCGGATCAACCCGCTCACGCCTCTGCCAGCGTCCGGGCATTCTCCGGCGACTGGTCGCGGGATCTCTCCGCCATCGCCGCCATCACGGATCCCCTCGCCAGCGCCGAAGCGGCGCGCGCCCTGGCCGACACGGTTCCCCTTTCCCAACTTCCCCGATTGCTGGAACGGGTCGACCAACTCCTCATCGGCGACACCCACTCCGCCTTTCTGGAGCGGTTGTTCCATCGCGCCGCCCAGAGCCAACCGCTCGACGCCCTCCGCTGGCTGGATCGATACACGAACACCGAGCACGAATGGGCGGTTCGTCAGACGATCTTCGATTCCTGGGCCGGGCACGATGCGGCGGCCGCCATCCGGTGGTTCGAGGCGTTGCCCCCTGGAATCACCCGGACCCGGGCCGAATCCCCGATCGCCTCCGCACTGGGCAGGCGCGCGCCCCAATTGGGACTCGAACTTTACCGACGGCTCCCCCGCAACAGCCAGACCGTCGAGTTCGCGAACAATTTCTTCTCGGCTTGGGTGGAGTTCAATCCACCTGCTGCCGCCCAGGCGGCCTTCCCGTTGCTCACCTCTCCGCGCCATGCGGAAGTACTGGGTAATCTGCTGGGAATCTGGGCCCGGCGCGCCCCCGACGACGCCGTTGCCTTCCTCGAGAAGCTTCCGTTGGACTCGCGTTCATCCGGGATCTGGATCGGCCTTGTCACCACCCTCGCCGGACAGAATCCCAAAGTGGCCGCCGGACTCGCCCTGCGCGGGCAGTCCCCGGCCATCCGATCCCGCCTCGTTGAAAGCGTCGCTTACAACTGGGCCTCGCTCGATGCCGCGGCCGCCATCCAGTGGGCTGCAACCCTGAACGACTCCTCGCTGCGCAAACTGGCTCTCGACGCAGCCTTCAATCAGGCCGCCGAGATGGATGCCCGTGCGGCTCTCGAACTCGCCTCACGCCTCCAACTCAAGCTGTCCGACGACGTTTACGGCACCCTCGCCGGTGACTTCGCCAACCGTCCCAACGACGCAATCCAGTGGATTGACTCGCTGCCCACCGCAACGGCGCGATCCTCGGCCTTCGGAGGTTTCATCCAAAAGCTCGCGGAGCAGAATCCTACGGCTGCGGCGGCCCTCGCGACCAACCTGCCTCCGGGCAATCGGCGCACCACGGCCATCTCCAGCGTTGCCTCCGTCCTCGCCTCCGGCGATCCATCGACCGCCATTGCCTGGGTTCAGTCCCTCGGCTCGCCCCAGGAAAAGGCCAATGCCACCCAATCCATGATCTGGGAGTTCTCCCAATCCGACCCGACCCGTGGCCTCGCCCTCATCGAAAGCCTCCCGGTGGGCCCCGCCCGAAACCAACTCTACGGAAGCCTCGCCAGCGGCTGGGTGGAACAGGACCTCGACGGTGCCGTCCAATGGCTCAAGGCCATCGAAGCCGGTCCTGCGCGCGACGCCGCCCTCGGTTCCATTGCCCTTCCCTGGGCCTCCGCCGATCCGGTCGCTGCCGCGGAGTTCGCTGCCACGCTCGCGCCCGGCGACGAAGCCAACTCCTTCCTCTCGAATGTCGCCAGTTCCTGGGCAGAACAGGATCCCAAGGCTGCCCTCGCCTGGGCCCAACGACTCGAATCCCCCGAGGCCGCCCGCTCCGCCATGGACAGCGTGGTCACCCAGTGGGCGGAGGATTCTCCCAAGGAGGCCATGGAATTCGCCCGCACCCTGACCGATCCCGAGTCCCAGAAGGGTGCCGTTCTGGCCGTCATGAACTCCTGGTCCACCAGCAATCCCGAAGAGGCGGCCAAATGGCTCGCCCAACTCCCCAACCCGGAACTCCGCGCCGAAGCCGCCAATTTCCTCGTCAACAACTGGGCCTCCAATGACCCCGTCGCCGCGGCGCGTTGGCTCGCCGATCAACCGGCCGAAGCCCGGTCGGACGAAGCCATCTCCGCCCTCGCCGGCAGTCTTGCCCAGTTCGAACCCGCCTCCGCCCTCCAATGGGCCGGAGCCATCCAGGACGCCGAGGCCCGACGTCAGGAAACAGTCCGACTCACCCTCGGCTGGATCTATAAATACCCCACCCAGGCTGCTGAATGGCTGGCCAAATCCGGCCTCGACGCCGAAACACTTCAGGCCATCGAGGCCGGCCGTTCCGAGGCCTATACCCCTCCCAACAGGCCCACCTTTCAGATTCCCCGCCCCTACCCGCGCAACATCCGCCCCTTCTGAACCCATCGCCGGCCGGTCATGGAACTCCCACCACCACCCGGAGTTCGACCGTCGACTGACTGTCGTTCCGCTGCTGCCGTCCGATGCTGATCCGGTTGGTTTCCGGCTGGAGCGCCGCCGTCACGTACACGCTCAGGTTGGTCAGATGCCGGTTCTCGAACCGCACCCGGTGAACCCCGTCCAACCAAACCGGAACGCTCGCTTCCGCCTCCACCTGGATCGTGGCCGTGCCCAACCGAAGGCCGTCCCACTCGGGAAACCGGAAGGCCTTCAATTCCAACCTCCGTTCGACGCCATCGGTCTGAAGGCTCAATTGCTTCACCGCGTTCGTCGCGTAGGTAGCCGATTCAAGTTCGCTGACGCTCCCATTCCCATCGGCATCCACCACCTTCTCGAACCGTGCAGCCACCTCGGTCCCGGGCGTGATCGAGAGGAACACCCTCACCTGGTGCTCGCCGACGTCGATCAACGCGGCCTGGAGGCACTCGTCCTGCCGGTGCGCCGAGAGCGTCAGCACGCCCAACCCAAAGGTCAGGCAGGCAAGCCAACCAGCACGGAATCGCCCCGATGATCTCACGGCTTCGCGAACTTCCGGCCGTAGTCGTTGGTCGGATCCCGGTAGATGGTGTGCGTGTGGTTCAGCGCGGAACCGCCAAGGTTCTGGGGCGCGTACTCGATGTGAACCGTGGGTCCCTGGATCCGGAAGTAGGCCGCGCTGCCCGGGGTCGTCGGACCGCTCCACGCAAACCACGTATCCCCGAGGTTGGCCTCGATCTCCGCCATCTTCACCTTGGCTGCTGCATCGCTCGTGATGCCCACCCATTCGCGGATCACCGCGAGCAACTGCGCCTTCTGCGCCGCGTTGAAGGTCGAGACCTTCACGCCTTCGGGCGCCAGCTGCTTCCCATCCCGGCCCGGCCCCAGGACAACGTCCCGGAACACCGACCCGATGATCGCGGCCTCGCGCTGGCTGGCATCCAGGGCGTTGATCAACTCAAAAGCCTTGTCGTTCTCCGCGCCCAGGGGGCGGACTGTCTTTCCGTTGAGCGTGTACTTGGCCGGCTGCGCCGCCGTGTGACTCGGCGTCAGCACGGCCTGATCCGCCCCGAAGGTCAGGTTCAACGCGAGGTGATGTCCGCCGAACTGGAGCAGCCACGGCGTCTTCTCCGATGGCTTCCCCACGAACGAAAAGTAATACTCGTCCTCGCCGAAGATCAGGTTCGGCGGATTTCCCCCGCCCTGCTTCAAGACCTCCTCCGCCGTCACGATCTCCGTCGCCTTCCGGTAACCCATCGGGCTCGTCGCCGCCTCCAGCACCGCCATCGCCGCCTTCCGCTGCTCCGGCTTCAGGTCGCCGACCTTCAGCCCCTTCCGCTTGAACATCGGTGTCGGCAGATTCGACCACCGGGCCCGCTGCGCTTCATCCGTGAACTCGAACAGCACCGCCGCCCGCTCGGACTCCGATAGCGTCGCCAGGAACGCGTCCGCCGCCTTCACCGCCCGCGCATTGGCCCGGGCCACTTCCGCCCGGTCCGCTGTAGACACCCCCGGCACAACCGCATCCAGCGCCTGCGCGCCGGGCATCTGCAACAGCACCGCTCCCGCCAGGGCCACGGCAATTCGAAGGGCTCGCTTGGACATCTTGCTTCTGGAGTACCCGCTCCAGCATCCGCTGTCGACTTCCTGAAATCAAATGCTCACGCCCTGACAAAGGGGCAGGTAGCCAGGTAACGAGGCAGGGCGGGTTTGTAGGCCGCGTGCCCTCACGCGGCGGAACCATGAGCCACGCCGGGTGAGGGCACCCGGCCTTCAATGGACAGTTCCTGGCCCCAGTCCCCAGTCGCCAGTTTTCCTGTAGCTGCCGAGGGAACGCACAGACGTGGGAACTGGCCTCTGGAAACTGGGAACTTTCCTGCCTCAGCCTGCTTCAAACTTGAAACTTCAAACTTGAAACTATCCCCTCACAAACCTCCTCCC
>CAIMMI010000351.1 GCA_903842505.1 uncultured Verrucomicrobiota bacterium
CGGGCTGAGTACGAGTACGAAAGCGACAGAGGACACGGAGCGGATGGAGGCGCTGAGGTGCGGAGCACCGGCAGACGATAGCCCACGGCGTGAGCCGTGGGATGGGATTCATGAAATGGGAAAGAGCCCCGGACGGGGCGAAAGAGGGCGACGGGGTCGTTGGGATTCCGGACAAAAATTGAAAATATGGGTCTGACCCCATGGCCTTCCCCCGTGGCCTTCCCTGCGGGTTCCTTCGTCGTGGACGTGCGAGGGGGTAGCGACCGCGTCGGCGGTCAGCGGTTTGTAAAAGGATTGTAGGGTCGGGCCGTGGTTCGCGAGGATTCCGGGATGCGCGTTCCCGTTGTCATCCGATCGATCGTCTTGGGCTCCCTGCTGTTCAGCGCGGGCGGAATCTCGTGGGCTGGCGATTGGCCGCAGTGGCGGGGACCGGAGCGGACCGGTCATGCGGCGGCCGACGAACGGCCACTCACCGCCTTGCCCGAAGCCCTGCGGACGGTGTGGAAAGTCCCGGCTGCGGAAGGGTACGCGTCGCCGGTGGTGTCGGAGGGACGCGTATTCGTCCTGGAAGCCGCCGAGGGCAAGGAGGTCCTGCGGGCGCTGGACGCGAAGGACGGACACGAGCTCTGGAAGGCGGTGGTGGATGAGACGTTCAAGGATTCCCAAGGGCCGGCGGCGCCCCGCTGCACGGCCGTGGTGGCGGATGGACGCGTCTATGCGCAGTCGTGCCGCGGGGAGTTGAAATGCTTCGCGGCAACGGATGGGAAGCCGGTCTGGTCGGTGAATTACACGCGCGATTTCGGTGCGGTGTTCATCGGCGAGAAGGGGAACGCACCCGGGGCCACCCGACACGGCAACAACGGCGCGCCTTGGGTGACCGGAGGCGTGGTGGTGGCGTCGGCGGGATCGACGAACGGAGCCGCCGTGGTCGCATTGGATGCGGCGACCGGGAGCGTGAAGTGGAAGGGGGGCAGCGAGGTTGCGGCGTATGCGGCGCCCGTCGTCAGCACGATCGCCGGGACGCGTCAGGTGGTTAACTTCATGGCCGATGCCGTCGTCGGTCTCGACGCTGCCGATGGAAAGGTCCTCTGGCGGCACCCGATGAAGACGGCGTTTGCCCGGCACGTGATGACGCCGATCGTCGCTGGGAACCGTGTGGTGATCGGATCGCACCAGACCGGATTGCTCGGCCTCGATGTTGCCCCGCACGGCGGCGCATGGCAGGTGACGGTGGCGTGGACCAACAAGGAGGCGGCTCCGAACTTCTCGTGTCCGGTGTTGGTGGACGGACACGTCTACGCGTTGGGTGCGGATCGGGACGTGGTGTGCGTGGAGGTCGCGACGGGCGCGACGCGATGGAAGAAGGCGGGTTGGATGTCGTCGGCCGCCGACAAGGCGCACGCCGGTTTCGTCGTGGTGGGCGGGAAGTCGGTGCTGATGCTGACGGACGCCGGAGAGTTGATCCTCTTCGCGGCGGATCCGGCCGGATGCCGGGAGTTGGGGCGGGTTCAGGTGTGCGGCGCGAACTGGTGCAATCCGGCCGTGGCAGGCGGGCGGTTGTACTTGAGGGATGGATTGAAGAGCGGGGGCAGTTGGTGGTGTGTGGAATTGGGACGGTGACTCCCGCAGAGGCGCAGGGGGTGGGAGCGGGTCGTACTCGAACTCGTACTCCTACTCGTACTCGGTGGGATGGATTGGTGGAGGGACGGGAATCGCTGCGGGTCGAGTACGAGTACTGCCCTGCGGGCTGAGTACGAGTACGAGCGGGCGGGTGCGCGTGGGCTCCGGGGAGATGGCTGGGCTCAAGGTTGGCGGTTGGCGGGGCGCGGAGGGCTCTTCACGAATTCAGCGACGTCGCGGGCGGCCTTGGTTTCGGTGCCGGACTTCTGCAGGAATCCGAGGTCGCGGAACCAGTCGATGAAGCGGTCCTGCCAGGTGCCGAAGGGAATCCCGTTGCGGTGGGTGAGCCCACCCGTCATGCGCGAGCCATCGGGCAACGGGTCGCCCGGGTGGCGGCCGTTGCCGTAGATGTGCATCTCCACGTTGGGCACGCCCGAGTTGAGCATGGCGTTGAAGTACTCGGCGGCCCAGATCGCGTGGACGCGGTCACCGGCACCGGGCGACGTGATGAAGGCCGGCGGGACGTCGGCCGGGATGGGCGGGTTCGCACCGCGCCTGAACGGCGTTGGACCGGGATAGACGATCCCGACGAAGTCCGGGCGTGAGGAGATTCCCGCGAGCGGATCCGAGGGAGCGTTGTTGGTGGAATCGAAGCCGGAATAGAAGAGGGCGGCGGGAGCGGAGAGTTCGGCTCCGGCCGAAAACCCCAGGATACCGATGCGGGAGGGATCGATCCGGAGTTCCTGGGCATGGGCGCGGACGAGTCGGATGGCCTGGAGGGCATCTTGGACGGCGTCGGTGGTGGGTTCGTAGCCGTCCTTCCGGAGACGGTTGCGGAGGATCACGGTGGTGACGCCGTAGTTGTAGAAGAACGGCACGAAGTCGGCGGCCTCGGTCCCGACGTTGAGCGTGTTGTGACCGCCGCCGGCGGCGAGGATGATCGCGGCTCCGGTGCTGACGCCGCCGTCGACCGTGTGCACTTCGATCGAGGGATTGTGGATGTTGACGATGCTGTTGATCCGGCCCGGGACGGACTTGCTGAGGTTGTATTGCTCGGCTTCGTGGACGCGTGCGGCCCGCAGTTGCGGTGAACCGGGCGGGTAGAGGGGCAGGACGATGCCGCCGGGAAGGATCGATTGCGGGGCGTACGGCGCGTTGTTGGTCGGGCCGGGTTGTGGGATGGCCAACGGGGCGGGAAGGGGGAGGCGATTCGCGGGGGCGGTGGGGGTGGTCGGATTGGCCTGTTGGGCCGGGAGCAAGGCACCGCCTACAACCCAGGCCGCGAGCGTTGGAATCACCAAACGGGGGAACATCCGAGAATGGTGGGGCGATCCCGTCGACCGGGCAAGGAGCCATGAGCAAACGGATGTCCCATATGCGACATGGGATTGCTCGCGGGTGGGGTGGTTCGCGCAGAGGCGCGGAGGACGCGGAGCGGGGAAGGGGCTTGGAACGGAAGCATCCTCAGACCGCCCCCAGATCAACCCCGTTCGACTCCGGGGCATCCTGCTTGAACCTTGAATCTTGAAACTCAGGACTCCCGAAACTTGACCCGGCAACTGTTGCGACGTTGGTTGGCGGGGTGCGCGCGTTGATCGTGGGATGTGGATACGTGGGACTCGAACTGGGCCGACAGTGGGTAACTCAGGGAGTCAGTGTGTCCGGCGTGCGACGTTCGGAGGTGGGCGCGGCCGAGTTGCTGGAATCGGGAATCCGGGTTGTGGTCGGCGATGTGACCCAACCGGAGAGCATGACGGCGTGGGGACGGGAGTGGGATATCGTCGTGAATGCCGTGTCGTCGTCGCGGGGTGGCGTGGACGTGTACCGGCAGGTGTATGGGGTCGGGACGCGGAATCTGGTCGGATGGATGCGGGAGGCTGGCGTGCGCCGGTACGTTCACCTGAGCAGCACGAGTGTGTACGGACAGACGGATGGCGGTTGGGTGACCGAGGATTCGCCAGCCGATCCCTTGCCAGAGACGGGGCAGGTCCTGGCGGCGACGGAGCGGTGGATCCTTGGCGAGGCGACGGGTGACCTTGCGCCCACGATCCTGCGCGTGGCCGGGATCTACGGGCCGGGTCGGGGACACGCGTTGCAACAGTTGCTCAAGGGGGAGGCGCGGATCCAGGGCGACGGCACGCGTTGGGTGAACATGGTGCATCGCGATGATGTTGCGTCGGCGATCCGGGCGGTGGCCGGGGCGTCGGTGGAGACGGTGGGTGGAAAGGTTTTCAATGTCGTCGACGATGAACCCGTGCAGCAGGGCGAGTTCGTGACTTGGCTGGCGCGGGAGTACGGATTGCCGATCCCGCCGTCGGCGACGGAGGAGGAAAACGCGGCGCGGAAACGGGGCCTGACCCACAAGCGTGTCGACCATCGCCGCCTGCGGGAGGCGACCGGGTGGGCACCGGCCTACCGCAGTTTCCGTGAAGGGTACGCGCGCGTCAGCGGAAGCAGATCCGGCTGACGCATTCCTCGAAGCCCTCGGCGCCGGCCACGATCTTGATCTCGACGCGCATGAAATAGACCGGGATGTCGCGTCGATCGAGCTTCGGGAATCGGACGGCGTCCTTCTGCGTGGTGATGAGCATTTCCGCGCCGCGTTTCTTGGCGCGGTTGATGGCGTGCAGGACCTCCTGCTGATTGAAGCGGTGATGATCGGCGAACCGACGGGCGAGGACGATCTCGGCGCCGAGTTCGACGAGTTTGGACTCGAAACTCTCCGGTTGGGCGATGCCGCTCAGCGACGCGACCTTCCGGCCCTTGAGGAGGTCCAAACCGTGCCGATCATCGCCGAAGACGTTCTCGAAGTAGAGCGGATGATGGACGCACTCGATGATGTCCGCATTCGGGTTGAGCTTGGCGACGCGGACACGGAGTTCGTCGATCTTCGCGGACTGTTCCCGGGTGGAACGGTCGACCTTGGTCAGGAACACCACGTTGGCGCGACGCAGGTGGGAAGGTGGTTCGCGGAGCGTTCCGCGCGGCAGCATGTATCCGTTCGAGAACGGTTGCTGCGAGTCGACCAGGACGACGTCGGTCCGGCGCCCGCGCAGCCGCCAGTACTGGAATCCGTCGTCGAGGAGCAGCGTGTCGCAACCGAACTTCTCGACGGCGTAGCGCCCGGCCTTCACGCGGTCCTTGTCGACCAGGACGACCACGTCCCGGAGGTTCGACGCGAGCATGTAGGGTTCGTCGCCGGAGGAGAACGAGTCGAGGAGCAGGGATTGGCCGTCGCTGACGATGCGGGGCGGGGTGGTGTCGTTCTTGAGGAGGATGCGGTCGCGGAGGCGCTGGATGAGGGGCTTGGGCTTGGACCGGTAACCCCGCGAGAGGATGGCGACCTTGCGGCCGGCGTCCTGGAGGGCGCGGGCGAACTTCTCGACGACGGGAGTCTTGCCGGTGCCGCCGACGGTGAGGTTGCCAACGGCGATGACCTGCACGCCGAGGGTGGCATCGCGGAAGATGCGGGCGTTGTAGAGGACCCGGCGGAGCTTCACGGCCCCGGCGAACACGTGGGAGAGCACCTGCAGGGTGCCGCGCAGCGCCGCGGCCTTCTTGCCGGGACGTTGCTGGAAGATGACGTCGAGAAAGTAGGTCTCAGCGTCTTCGAGGAATTTTTGCCACCGTTCGCGCACTGAGGTCAGCTTCCTGTTCCCGGTTTCCAGTTACCAGATTGGAGTTCTTGGGGAGGGGGGGAGTTTCAGGTTTGAAGATTCAAGTTTGAAGCGGGGTGGTTCCGCCGTCGGCGTGGGAAGCGGTCGATGCCGAGGTTGTGGCACCCTTTCAAGGTGCGGATCCAATCCTGACGGGTTCAACTCCGGTCTGTAGGCTGCGTGCCCCCACGCGGCGCATCATGATCACCGCCGGGTGAGGGCACCCGGCCTACAAGGGGAAGGATCTTCCACGCCGGGTGAGGGCACCCGGCCTACAAGGGGAAGGATCTTCCACGCCGGGTGAGGGCACCAGGTCTACAAGCTCGATCCGCCTCCTGACGTCGACAGCTACGGATGGGGTAGCCGACGAGGTGACGAGGCGGGTCCTCGATCCGCCTCCTGACGTCGTATCGAGCTTGAACCTTTCCCGCCTTCCAACGCAACCGCCGCTCCAGCCTTGTGGGCGTGGAGCGGCGGTTTGGGAAGCGCGGGTGGGGCGAGACTCAGTCGAGCTGTTTGGAGGGCGGCTCGTGAGGACATTCGCCCCACCGGATCCGGAGGACCTTGGCCTTACTTGGCGGCGGCGTAGAGGGCGGCGACCTTGTCCCAGTTCACCAGGTTCCAGAGGGCCTTGAGGTAGTCGGCGCGCTTGTTCTGGTACTTGAGGTAGTAGGCGTGCTCCCAGACGTCGACGCCGAGGATGGGCTTGCCTTCGACACCGGAGAGGGTCTTGCCCATCAGCGGATTGTCCTGATTGGGGGTGGAGACGATCTCGAGCTTGCCGCCGTTGACGACCAGCCAGACCCATCCGGAGCCGAAGCGACCGATGCCACCGGCTTCGAACTTCTCCTTGAAGGTGTCGAAGGAACCGAACGTGGCGGCGATGGCCGCGGCGAGTTCACCCGTGGGGGTGCCGCCCTTGCCGGGGGCGAGGAGGTTCCAGAAGAAGGTGTGGTTCCAGTGGCCGCCGCCGTTGTTGCGGACGGGGCCGCGGATGTTGTCGGGAACGGAGGGAAGGTCGGCGATCAGGGCCTCGATGGACTTGGCTTCGAGTTCGGCGTTGCCGGCGATGGCCTTGTTGAGGTTGTCCACGTAGGCCTTGTGGTGGCGGCCGTGGTGGATCTCCATCGTGGCGGTGTCGAGATGGGGTTCGAGGGCTTCCTTGGGGTACGGGAGCGGGGCGAGTTCGTGGGCCATACTGGTTCGTCGATCAGATGTTGATGAAAAAGCTCCGGCGCGCCGAGGGCGTCGCCGGAAGGTGGGCAGACCTTAGCAGCGGTTCGTGGGACTGCAATCGTTGGGGGGAGTTCCGAGATTTCAGTTTCAAGTTTCAAGGCCCCCACCTGCCTGCTTCAAACTTGAATCTGAAAACTTCGAACTTCCACCGCAACAAGGGGACAACAAACGATGACAAGCATGCGACAACGGGGCGTCTTGCTGGGCGGGGGGCGGCCCCGTAGTTTTTTCGGACTGTGAGCGACGCGTGCCCCGTGCCCGATTGCCAGCCGGCTTCCTGCCGGACGCCACAGCTTTGCCAACTGAACCGCGTTCGCGCGGGCGAGACGGTGGTGGTGAAGCAGTTGAACGGGTCGCCCGAGACCAACCAGCGTCTCCGGGAAATGGGCTTCGGCGAAGAACAGCGCGTCCGGGTCATCACCCTGCAGGCGAACCTGCTCTGCCAGGTCTGCAATTCACGCCTCGGTCTCAGTTCGCGATTGGCGGAACTGATCCTCGTCGCCCGGCCTTCGCTGGCCGGTCCGGGATTCCGGATGGCGGCCTGATCCGCCGGCCTTTCCCCTCCCACTCCGGCAAACCGTCATGGAAACCCGGCCGCTCAGCTCCCTCACCCCCGGCTCCCGCGGCGTGGTCGCGGCCATCCTGATCCCGCCTGCCCATCGCGGACGCCTCCTCGAGATGGGCCTGCTGGTCGGCACGCCGATCGAGGTGATCCGGTTCGCGCCGCTGGGGGATCCGGTCGAGATCCGCATCCGCGGGTACAACCTTTCCCTGCGTCGTCACGAGGCGGAACAGGTGATGGTGCGCGACGCATGAGCGCCCAGAGCCAGCGTCCGTTCCTGGCCGTCCTGACCGGCAATCCCAATTGCGGCAAGACGACCCTGTTCAATGCGCTGACGGGACTCCGCGCGCACGTCGGCAACTACGCGGGCGTGACGGTGGAACGGAAGGAAGGGGCGCTGCTGGGCGCCGCTCCCGGCCAGTCGGTGGCGATCCTCGACCTGCCTGGCACGTACAGCCTCAGTCCCCAGTCCCCGGACGAACAGATCGCCCGGGACGTCCTGTTCCAGCGCCTGCCGGAGGTTGGGCAACCGGACCTGGTGATGGTGGTGGTCGATGCCTCGAACCTGCAGCGCAACCTGTACTACGCGACGCAGGTGATCGAGCTGGGCTACCCGACCTTCCTCGCGTTGAACATGGTCGATGTCGCGGCCGAGAACGGGCACGAGATCGACCTGAAGGGATTGTCGGCGGCGTTGGGCGTGCCGGTGTACGCGCTCGTGGCGAGCAACGGGCAGGGCGTGCCGGAGTTTGCGACGGCGATCCGGGCGCAGGCGGCGCGCGGGACGGCGCGGACGATTCCGCGGGAATTCAGCGAATTGCCGGAGGTGTTTGGCCACGAGGCCCGCGAACTCCAGAAGTGGATGGCGGCCCGGTCCCCGCAGCGCGAACGGTTGGCCGCGGCCGAGGCGCTGCTGGTGCTTTCCGATGACCAGGCCCTCCAGGGGCATCCGGATCATTATCCCGTCGAGTTGAGGCAACGCGTCAGCGAGGCGCGCGGCCGGTTGGAGGCGGCCGGCACGGATTGGCGCAGCGCGGCCATCGAAGCCCGGTATGCCCGTGCGGCGGCGATCCAGATGGCCGTGACCACCGAGACGGCGCCACCCGGAGAGACGTGGTCGGATCGCGTCGATCGTGTGGTGACGGACCGGATCTGGGGACCGCTGATCTTCGTGGGGATCCTGCTGGCGTTGTTCGTCAGCATCTTCTGGTTGGCGGAGATTCCGAAGGGCTGGATCGAGTGGGTCGTGGGGATGCTGGCCGGATGGGTTTCCGGGGCGCTGCCGCCGGGCGACCTGAACGACCTGCTGTCGAAGGGCGTCGTGGCGGGCGTGGGTTCGGTGGTCGTCTTCCTGCCGCAGATCTGTCTGCTGTTCCTCTTCATCAGCCTGCTCGAGGACTCCGGGTACATGGCCCGTGCCGCGTTCCTCATGGACCGCCTCATGAGCCGGGTTGGCCTCCATGGAAAGAGTTTCATCCCGATGCTCTCGTCCTTCGCCTGCGCGATCCCGGGCATCATGGCGACGCGCACGATCGAGACGCCGAAGGACCGTCTGGCGACGATCCTGGTGGCCCCCTTGATGAGCTGTTCGGCCCGGCTTCCGGTCTACACCGTGCTGATCGCCGCCTGCATCGGGGGCAATGCGCTGAGGAAGGGACTCACCCTGACCGGCATGTACGTGCTGGGTGTGGTGGGTGCGCTCGGCATGGCGTGGTTGTTCAAGCGGACGCTGCTGAAGGGTGAGCCGCCGCCGCTGTTGCTGGAGTTGCCGCCGTACAAGCGTCCGGTCCTGACCGTGACCCTGCGCCACATGTGGGATCGTTCGAAGCTGTTCCTTCGTCGCGCCGGGACGGTCATCCTCGGGATCAACATCATCCTCTGGTTCCTGGTCACCTTCCCGCGGGATGCGGCGACTTCGGCGCGATTCGATGGCCGGCGTGCGGAAGCGGTCCAGAAGGCATTCCCCGGCGACAACGCTCCGGCGGTGATCGAATCGCACCTGACCGCGGCGCGGGCCGAGGCATCGACCAACGAGCCTCCGAACCTCGCCGCGTTTCGCGACGCGATCCGCGTGCTCGACCACGAACAGGCGGGCGAGGAATTGCGCCACAGCTTCGCGGGTCGGGTGGGACGGGCGATCGAACCGGCGCTGCGGCCGCTGGGCTTCGACTGGAAGATCAGCATCGGCATCGTGGCGTCGTTTGCCGCGCGCGAGGTCTTCGTCAGCACGATGTCGGTGGTCTACAACGTCGGCGAAGTCGACGTGGGCGATTCCGGCGCGACGTCTGGCCTTGTCGAGACCATGCAACGGGAGCGTCGGGAGGATGGATCGGTGCTCTACACGCCGCGGCTCGGGCTCACGTTGATGGTCTTTTATGTCTTCGCCATGCAGTGCGTCAGCACCGTGGCCATCGTCCGACGCGAGACCAACGGATGGAAGTGGCCGGCGTTCCAGTTCGCGTACATGACCGCGTTGGCTTGGGGGTTGGCTTGGGTGACGCATCTGATTGCGGGCGCGCTGGGGATGGGGTGAGGGGCGGGGAGTTTCGAGGTTCAAGATTCAAGTTTGAAGAGGGGGGCGCGGAGGTGCGGAAGGGGGATGGTTTCCCGCAGAGGCGCGGAGGCGCAGGGGGGGCGAAGATGCCCTCGATGGGACTGGGGGACGTTCCGCGAGGCGGGCTGGCTTTTTGGGCCTGTGAGACCGAGCGATAGTGGAGCGCCGGCGGGCTGGAACGCCCTTTCAGGGCTGGGTGAATTGTTGGGGTGGTGCAATCCCAGGGCGGTGCCCTGGGCTGTCTTGGGACGCCCCGTTGGGGCTTTTGGGCGGGGCGGGCTCAGCCCTGAAAGGGCGAATCAATCCGGCCCAGGGCATCGTCCCGGGAAGTGGGATCGTATCGACGAGGAGCCCTGAACCTAGAACCGGCAGTTCATCTATCCGCAGATTGCTGCTGTGGACAGAGGCTTCGCGGCGGGGTCATGCTTCAGGGATGAATCGTCCTTTCGGAATTCGCGCGGCGGTTGGGTTGGCGTTGGGTGCGTGGGTGTCGATGTCGGTGGCGGGACTGGCGGCGACGGGGGACTGGCCTTCGTGGCGGGGTGCGAATGGACAAGGCAGCGTGGTGGGCGGGCGCTATCCGGAGCGATGGACGGCGGAGACGGTGACTTGGAAGGTGGAATTGCCGGGGAAGGGAACGTCGACGCCGATCGTCTCGGGCGGGCGGGTGTATCTGACCTCGCCGTTGGATGGCGAAGATGCGGTGCTGGCGTTTGATCTGGACGGGAAGAAGGCCTGGGAAGCGCGGGTCGGGTCGAAGAGCGATCCCAAGCACCGGACCCTGGCGTCGAGTTGCAATGCATCGCCGGTGACGGATGGAACGGCGGTTTATGTGCACTTCAAGAGCGGCAACCTGGCGGCCGTGGAGACCGATGGACGGATCCGGTGGAAGGTGAACCTCACGGAGAAGTTCGGGGTCGAGAAGCTGTTCTGGGACTCCGGGACGTCGCCGGTCGTGGTGGGGGACGTCGTGATCCTGAGCCGGTTGCACGAGGGCGATTCCTGGGTCGCGGCGTTTGATCGGAAGACGGGTGAGGTGCGTTGGCAGGAGAAGCGGAACTTCACGGCGCCGACCGAGAACAACAACGGCTATGCCACGCCGGTCGTGGTCGATCAGGGCGGCCAACCGGCGGTGCTGATCTGGGGTGCGGACCGCCTGACGGCGCATGCGGTCTCGGATGGGCACGTCCTCTGGACGGCGGGTGGGTTCAATCCGGACGGAACCGGGTTCTGGCCGGCGATTGCGACCCCGGTGGTGCAGGGGGAAATGGCGATCGTGCCGGTTGGGCGCGATGATCGCGCGGGGCAGTCCCGGATGTTCGGGGTGAAGCTGGGTGGTTCTGGCGATGTGTCGACGAGTCATCGGGCGTGGAAGCGGCAGGACGTCGGCGTGTTCGTGGCCGCGCCGGTGGTGGCGGGTGGGCGTGCGTATCTCCTGCGGCACAAGGGTGAGGTCGTGTGCCTCGATCCGGCCACGGGTGAGACCGTGTGGACCGGGACGCTGCCCAAGGCCACGGCGCCGTTCTATTCGTCGCCGGTGGTAGCGAACGGAATCCTGTATGCGGCGCGGGAGGATGGCGTGGTGTTCGCGGCGCGGGTGGGTGAAAAGTTCGAGCTGCTTTCGGAGAACCCGATGGGTGAGCGGATCATCGCGACGCCGGTACCGGCGGCCGACCGTCTGTTCCTGCGCGGGGACAAGCACCTGTTCTGCATCGTCGGGCCAGGTAAGTGAGCCGGAGATGGGCGGCGAGATTATCCATGGAGACTTCCTGCGAGCAGCGTTTGGGTTTCCACAGATTTCACGGATTGCACAAATGGGCCAAAACAAAACGGCTCTTCGATGTCGCGCATCCAACTCCCCCGCTTGCCTGCCAATCCGTGGAATCGGTGCAATCTGTGGATCAGTCTTCCCTTGCTGAGCTCATGGCTCACGCAGAAGGCTCCGGCACCAGGACTCAGCTAGGCCGGTTCCGTCGGCGGACCATCCTGCGGCCCTGGACGTCGGCGATCTGGAAGCCGATGCCGGCGTAGACATCCTGGGCATCCAGGGTGGTTGGGTCAGGGCAGCGGACGTCGGAGCCAGTCCTGCATGGCGCGGGTGACGATCGGGGAGGCGTCCTCTTGGACCCAGTGGTCTGCGCCGGGGACGGTGACGAGGGTGAAGTCGCGGGTGGTGTACTGCCAGTTGTCGTTGAGTGCGGCGGCACCGAGGGCCTTGTCCTTGAGGCCATGGATCATGGGGACGGAACACTGGACCGGGACTTGATGGGGAGCAGTTTTGGGCCGGAAGCCGCGGGTGGTCCGCCGGCCTGCTTCCAGACGTCCTCCAGCACGGGGCGGATGACGCGGGCGAACTCGACGTAGGCGTGCGGATGGAAGTGGAGTTTGTCGGAACGATAGAGGTCGAGTCGTGGGGTACCGTTGGTGTCGACCAGGGCAGGGTTGATGTCGATGAACGTGTGTCGCGGCGTGGATTCACAGAGGGACCTGACGAGGCCATTGTAGTGATCGACGCGACCCCATCGTGCGACCCGATCGGGGGAGCGGGTGGCCGTGACATAGATGAGGTGGGTGGTCGGCAGGGTGCGACGGACGCGTTCGGAGAACTCGCGGAACCGGTCGAAGATGGCGGCGGGTTCATCGCCGGATTTGAGGTCGTTGCTGCCGCAGTAATAGACGATCACGCGGGGTGCGTGCGGGGTGACGACCTGATCGAAGCGCTCGAGTTGATGGGTGGTTCGCGATCCGCCGAAGGCCCGGTTGAGTACGGGCAGCGGTGCCATCATCTCCGTCACGTTGGTCCATTCGCGGAAGATGCTGCTGCCGACGAACAGGATTCCGGAGCCCTTGGGAGGCTGTCGGCGGTCTGTTTCGACGAAGGCACGGATCTCGGCCTCGAACGCGGGAGCAACGGATTCTGCGGCATGGAGCACGCACAAGCCCACGCCCAGCAACAGCAGGGCTGACCACAGCTGGCGGAATGGGTGCTTCATGGTTCAGCGTTTCGGGTTCCAGATCGACTTCAACGGATAGGCGCGCAGGGAGGTGAACTTCACCGGGGCACCCTTGGATTCGACGGACACGCCGAGGTCGGTGGCTTTTGGTTGGAAGGGCTTCGGCACGTAGGTCAGGCCGCCGCTGGCGAAGACCTCGAGTCCGGTGCGGTCGGCATAGATCGTCAGGCGTTGGCGGCCGTTGCGGAGCGGGGCTGGAGCGCGATGGCCGTTGACGACGATTTCCTGCTTCTGCGGGTCGTAGGTGATCGTGGCGCCACGGACGGTGAAGGTGACTTCGGCGTTGCCGGGCTCGAATTCGGCGCGGAGTTCGACGAGTTCGGTGCGGGCCTTGGCGAGCGGGTTGGGCTCGCCCGGGCTGACGACCTTGCCGTCGAACTGGAACTTGCCGTTGCGGAGCGATTCCAGTTCGCGCACGGGGTTGAACGTCATGCGGGGACCCTCGGGCGTGGCGGTGAGCCGGAGTTCGAGCGGGATGGTCATCGCCTGGTTGAAGGACATTCCCTTGGTCTCGGTCTGGTACCAGCCGATCTGGATGCGGCGTCCGTCGGTGGACGGAACGTCACTGAACGTCTGCGGGGCATAGAAGCCCTGGCCGCGATGGCCGGGGAGTCGGGAATGTTCCGGGGTGAAGCGGGTGCCGTCGAAGGTGCCGACGCCGTACTCGGAATTGGCGCCGAGGAGGACCCAGCGTCGGTTCTTGGGATCGCCGTCGACGGGCAGTTCGAAGAAGTCGGGGCACTCGAAGAGGTAGTTGCTGCCGCGGATGCCCTCGGTGACCGAAGCGAGCGTCCATTCCTTCAGGTTGGGCGAGGTATAGAAGTGGACGGTGTGGCCGCGGTTGGGGAGTTCGACGTAGAGGACGAGGACCCACTTCTTCGAGGGTTCATGCCACATCACCTTGGGATCGCGGTTGCCGCCGGTGACCTGCGGGATGACGGGGTTGCCGGAGTACTTGGTGAAGTTCCGTCCGTCGGTGCTGTGCGCGATGCACTGGACGGTGGGGTTTCCGGCGGCGGTGTAGATGAGGACGAGGGGAGGCTTGCCGGGTTTGCCGAAGCCGCTGGTGTTGTTCCAGTCGACGACGGCGCTGCCGCTGAACATGGGGCCGAAGGGATCGGGGGCGAGCTTGTCGCCGAGTTCCTGCCAGTGGAGGAGGTCGCGGCTGACGGCGTGGCCCCAGTGCATGTTGCCCCAGGCCCAGCCATAGGGGTTGTGCTGGAAGAACAGGTGGTATTCGCCGTTGAAGAACACCATGCCGTTCGGGTCGTTGTTCCAGCCGCGCTGGGGCGAGAAGTGGAACTGGCCGCGGAGGGGTTCGCGGTAGAGCGTGGCGGCGTCGGGGAGGGAATCGGATTCGGCGATGGCGGCGAGGCCGGACCCGTCCTCGGGGAATTTGTCGACCTGGAGGGTGAGCTTGCGGCCCTTCCAGGCGCTGACGTCCATGACCGCCCACCAGTCCGGCTTGCCGGTGGCGAGTTCGACGTCGTTGCGTACCTCCTGCTTGCCATCGACGAACAGCGTCACAACGCGCTTTGGGGCGCCGTTCTGGATCGGGATGTGGAGGTAGCGGCGGCGCGGCGTGAGGTCGCGCTTCACGTTGCTGGCGAGGCCGGGGGACCGTGTGTCGGTCTGGGCCAGGTGATCGACGTTGAGGTGGCCCCAGCCGCCCTTGGCGTCGTCGACGATCCGGAGGATCGCGTTGCGGCCGGCGAACTCGGAGACGTCCCACGATTCCGGCGCGAGCGCTTCGCTGCCGCCAGACTGGCTGTTCGGGCCGGTGGCTGTTCGTACGACCTTGCCGTCGACGAGGAGTTGAAGGGCGAGCTTCTCGGGGTTGCTGCCGCCGCCGATCAGGAAGGAGAGGAACTTCCGTTCGATGCGGAACTCGGGGGAAGTGAGCGTGCCGGTGGAGTCGTCACCCTTGAAGAACGAGTTCACGAGGCCTTGGCCCTTGAACCCGTTCACGGCCATCTGCCCTGGAAGCGACCCGCGCGCCGGTCCGGGCCCGAAGGCATCGCCGGTGACGGTCCAACTTCCGTAGGTCGTGGCTTCAAAGTCCGCGAGCACGACGTCCTCGGCGGCCACCGCGCGGGAAGCGAGCGTGGCGACGAGGGCGACGGAGACCAGGGCAGAGCGGAACGGCGGATTCACAGATGTGGCCGTCCCGTGGCAGTTGGAGACTGGGGACATGGACCCATGAGACCGCGGAACGCGGTCCGCTGGCTAGGGGGAATAGGGTAGAAGAGATCGGTCCGATAGGACGGATCCGTCCGATCGGTCCGATCCGTCTGATCTGGAGCGATGCATTGAAGGGGAGGTGCTCTCTGGGTTACCAAGGCGGGAGCGCTGGTTCCTGACTCATGTTCCGCTTACCCCTTGCCCGTGTGCTTTCCGTGATCGGCCATCCTGTGGTGGTGCTGCCGGTGGCGGTGGTGGTGTCGGGGGGAGCGCGTGGAGTACCGGCGTCGACGCGGTCGACGACGATCGGGGTGACGGTGGGAATCGGGTTGGTGGTGCTGGTGTTCAGTGCGGTGCGGGTGCGGTTGGGGCATTGGAAGCACGTCGATGCGAGCCAACCGGCGGAGCGCAACCAGTTGAACGGGTTCACGGCGGTGCTGTTGTTCGGGGCGGCGGCGGCGGGTTTCCTGTCGCCGGGTGGAAGCCCGGATCTCTACCTGTGGCCGGCGTGTTCGGGGGCCGTGGTGCTCGCGGCGATCGTCCTGCGTCGGCGGTTGAAGCTCTCGCAGCACGTGGCCTTCAACCTCTTCGCAGCGCTGGCGGTGCTGCCATCGGTGGGCGCGGCTCTGGCCCTCGTGGGATTGACGGGTGCGGTGGCGTGGTCGCGGTTGAAGTTGGGGCGACACACGCGGGCGGAGATTGGGGTGGGAACCGTGGTAGGGGTGGTGGTGGGTGCGTTGTTCCAGATGGGGTTGAGGTTCATCCGCGGTTGATCGCCGGTCTGTCTGCGACCCCGGTTGGGGGACCAGAGGGGAGATGCCGGATGCGGGAAGTGATGTAGACTTTCAGCATGCGCGTGCTTGTAACGGGCGGGAGCGGGTTCGTGGGCCGGACGGTCGTCGCTGGGTTGCGTGCACAGGGCTTCGGCGTCCGGATCCTGGCGCGGGGCACCCGGGAACTGGTCGAAGGGGTGGAGACCGTTCGGGGTTCGGTGGTGGACGGGCAGGGGCTGGAGGCGGCGTGCCGGGGCTGTGACGCGGTGATCCACCTGGTGGGCATCATCGCGGAGGTCGGCGCGCAGACGTATCGGCGGGTCCATTCGGAAGGAACGCAGAATCTGCTGGCAGCGGCCCGGGTGGCGGGGATCCGTCGCTGGGTGCAGATGAGCGCGCTGGGAGCACGGGCCGGCGCCGCGGCGGAGTATCATCGGACCAAGTGGGAAGCCGAGGAGATGGTACGGGCGAGTGGGTTGGAGTGGACGATCCACCGCCCGTCGATCGTGTTCGGGCCAGGGGACGGATTTGTGGGGTTCTTTGCCCGGATGAGTCGGTGGTCGCCGGTGCTGCCCCTGATTGGCGGGGGCGGCATGCAGTTCCAGCCGATCGCGGTGGAGGATGTCGCGACGTGCTTCGTGGGTGCGTTGGGTCGGACTTCGACGGTGGGGAAGACCTACGACCTGTGCGGTCGGGAACGCTTCACACTGCGGGACATCTTTCGACAGGTGCTCGAGGTCACGGGGCGTCGGCGTTTGCTCTTGCCGGTGCCGTGGGTGGTTGCGGGCGTCCAGGCCCGGATGGCGGAGATCCTGTTTGCGAAGATGCTGGGGCGGACCCCGCCCTTGAACCGGGACCAACTCCTGATGTTGCGCGAGGACAACGTCGGGGATCCCGGGCCGATGATTCGGGACTATGGACTGGAGCCCGCCGACTTCCGGGCGGGACTCCGTCGAGCCTGCTTGAAACCTGAATCTTGAAACTCGGGAGTTCGACGCGGCTCGTGAGGACACTCGCTCCACCGCTGGCTGTGGGCTTGAAACCTGAATCTTGAAACTCCCTCGCCCCTCAGGAGGCGAGCCAGGCCTTGCCGGTGGGGAATTCGTGTTCGTCGAGACTGCGGGCGAGCATCTCGGTGGAATAGCCGGGCTGGGTGGGGACCTGATAGCGGGCGTTCCGGATGCGGCAGGGTTCGACGAAGTGTTCGTGGAGGTGGTCGACGAATTCGCAGACGCGGTTTTCGAGGGAACCGCTGACGCAAGTGTAGTCGATCATCGAGATGTGCTGGACGAACTCGCAAAGGCCGACGCCGCCGGCGTGGGGGCAGACGGGAACGTTGAACTTTGCGGCGAGGAGGAGCACGGCGAGGTTTTCGTTCACGCCGCCGAGCCGGCAGGAGTCGATCTGACAGAAGGAAATGGCCTTCGCCTGGAGCAGTTGCTTGAAGAGGACGCGGTTCATTCCGTGTTCGCCGGTGGCGACGCCGATGCCGAGGGGTTCGACGGCGCGGGCGATGGCCGCGTGACCGAGGATGTCGTCGGGGGAAGTGGGTTCCTCGATCCACCAAGGCTGGAAGGGCGCGAGGGCCTTCGTCCATTCGATGGCGGTAGGCACATCCCAGACCTGATTCGCGTCGACCATGAGCTTCCGGTCCCACCCGATTTCCTCGCGGATGATGGCGAGGCGGCGGAGGTCGTCGGCCAGGTCGCGGCCGACCTTGATCTTGATGTGAGTCCAGCCTTCGGCGACGGCCTCGCGGCAGAGGCGGCGGATCTTGTCGTCCGGGTAGCCGAGCCAGCCGGCGCTGGTCGTATAGGCGGGGTAACCGTCCCGTTCGAGTTCGGCGATCCGGTCAGCGCGACCGGCCAGTTGGCGGTGAAGGATGCCGAGGGCTTCATCGCGGGTGAGGGCGTCGGTGAGGTAACGGAAGTCGATGCAATCGACGAACTGTTCCGGGGTGAAGCTGGAGACCAGTTTCCAGACGGGCATTCCGGCCTGCTTGCCCCAGAGATCCCAGAGGGCGTTGACGATGGCAGCGAGGGCGAGGTGGACGGCGCCCTTGTCGGGTCCGATCCAACGGAGTTGGGAATCTCCCGTGAGGTGACGCCAGAAGGCGCCGGGTGCGGCGATGAACTCCTCGAGGTTCCGTCCGACCACCAGGTGGGTGTGGGCGCGGATGGCAGCACAGACCACGTCATTGCCGCGTCCGATGGTGAAGGTCGAGCCATGGCCTTCGAGTCCGGTGTCCGTGTGCAGGACCACATAGGCGGAGGAGTAGTCCGGATCCGGGTTCATGGCGTCGGAGCCATCCTTCTGGGAGGAAGTGGGGAACCGGATGTCGCGGACCGACAGGTGCGTGATGCGGGGCATGGCGAGGGAGATTGAAGGCTGGAGATTCAAGTTTGAAGCCTTGGGCAGAGGATGGCCACGAGGCCTCGGTTGGCAGCGTCGGGATGCAGCCACAGCAAAACGCCCCCGGGGATGAGCCGGGGGCGTTTCGCGGGGGAGCGCGGGATCAGGCGCGTTCCATGTACTTCCCGGAGCGGGTGTCGACCTTGATCTTCTCGCCGGTCTTGATGAAGAGCGGGGCGGAGATCTGGACGCCGGTCTCGAGGGTGATGAGCTTCTGGACGTTGTTGGCGGAGTCGCCCTTGAGGCCCTCGGGGGCGTCGGTCACCGTGAGGACGACGGAGGCCGGCATTTCGATCTGAACGACCTTCTCTTCGACGAAGGTCATGGTGACGGTGCCGTTCTCGACGAGGAAGTTCTTGGCATCACCGATCATCTCGGGGTTGACCGTGACTTCCTCATAGCTCTCCGGATTGACGAAGACGTAGTCGTCCCCGGTCTTGTAGGAGAACTCCATCTTCTCGGAGTTCAGCGGGACGGTCTCGACCTTTTCGGTGGAGGCGAAGCGGACGTCCATGGACTTGCCGGTCTTGATGGAGCGGAGGATGGCCTGGACGAAGGCGCGGAGGTTGCCGGGGGTGCGGTGGGTGACCTCCAGGACGACGCAGACGTCGGTGTTGTGAAGGATCGCCATCCCCTTGCGGAGGTCATTCGCGTTGACTGCCATAAGCGTGAAAAATTGAACTGGAACCTGAAAATTTGAGCGGCCCTGAGCCGGAATCGGAACGGCGACGCTATCCAAGGGCATTGGGTTGGCAAGCTTGGTTTTGGGAACGGCGTTTGCCTGCAACCCCGATTTCGACAAACTGGCCGGGTGTGGCCAGCCCATCATGATCGGGTGCCGTTCACGGAAAAGGCGAACCTCGCATGACAACGAAGCGGGAGGACATTCGGGAGGCGGTCCGGACATTGGATGACCGACGCTTTGACCTCGCGTATCCGAAGTCGGTGCGGGCGGTGTCGGGTACGCACTGGACGCCGCTGAAGGTGGCGGTCCGGGCGGCGGAGTTTCTGGTGCGCGGGCCGGAGACCCGGGTGTTGGACATCGGATGCGGGCCGGGGAAGTTCTGCATTGCGGGAGCATTGGCGACGGGCGGGCACTTCACGGGCGTGGATCGGCGGGGGCGGTTGTGCGAGGTGGGGCGAGCGCTGGCGACGCGGGCGGAGGTTTCGAACGTGGAGTTCCGCCATGCCAACGTCACGGAACTCTCCTTCGCAGGCTTTGATGCCTTCTACCTGTTCAATCCGTTCGCCGAAAACCTCGGAATGGCGCCGCCCATCGACGAGACGGTGAGCCTGTCGACGGCCCACTACGCGGAGTTCACGTCCCATGTGGCGCGGGAACTGGCGCTGGCGCCGCTGGGGACGCGGGTGGTCACCTACTTCGGAGCGTGCGAGGACATCCCAATGGGGTTTTCGTGCGTGGGTTCGGCGCTGACCTCGGAGCTGCGGTTCTGGGAGAAGACGCGGTTCCATCCGGATGGCGGGCCGGGGTGAGGAGGGAGTTTGAAGTTTTCCGTTTCAAGTTTGAAGCACCCGACCGGCCTTGAAACTTGAATCTTGAAACTTGGGACTCCCCCCCGGCTCGTGAGGACACTCGCCCCACTGGTTGACCCGGGGCAGTGTGAGGGGAAGAAATTCCTGTAACCGCGGGGCTGCGGATCAGGTCAGCCGTGGTACATACTCAAAGTCGTCAAAGCACAACCTGTTCGGAGAATCATTCGATGAAATCCCTGTCTCGCATCCTGTCGGTCGCGGCGCTTGGTGCCGCGGTGGTGTTCAGCAGTCTTTCGGCGTCCGCCCAGGACGCGAACGGTGACAACAACGGTGGCGGCGGCGGCGGCCGTCGGAACCGTGGGGGTGGCCAGGGCGGGCCTGGTGGCGGTGGTCCTGGCGGGAACTTTGATCCGGCCCAGATGCGGCAGCGGATGGCTGAGCGCATGCGCGAGCAGTTCGGGGTGAAGGACGACACCGAGTGGAAGCTGATCTCCGAGCGCATCGAGAAGGTCAGTGACGCCCGGCGCGACATGGGTGGCCGCGGCGGACTGGGAATGATGTGGGGTGGCGGCCGTGGCGGTGGTCCTGGCGGCCAGGGTGGACCCGGAGGCGGCCAGGTGAATGCGGAGCAGGATGCCCTGCAGAAGGCCATCGAGTCGAATGCGCCGGCCGATGAGATCAAGACCAAGCTGGCCAAGTACCGGGCCTCGCAGAAGGACAAGGAAGCCAAGCTGGCGAAGGCCCAGGATGACCTGCGTCAGGTCCTCACGGTGAAGCAGGAAGCCACGGCGGTCCTGCTCGGGCTCCTCAAGTAGGCTGCCCTTCCGCCTCGATTCTGATTCCCGGGGCGCCACGGCGCCCCTTTTCCGACTCTTCCCATGGCTGGCGAACCGACAACCGATTCCCTGCTGGAACAGATGGTGGCCGAGCGCCAGCTGTCCGCAGCCGATGCCAGCCTCCTGCGACAGGGGTTGGGAGGGGCGGCCAATGCTTCGAACGAGGCGGATGTCCTCCGCTGGTTGGCGGGGGAGTATGCCGTGGGGTTCGAGACCCTGGAGGACATTGATCCGGACAAGGACCTGCTGGCGCGGTTCCCGGCCCGGATCCTCCTCAAGGAAGAGTTGCTTCCGTTGCGGCGGGAGAACGGGCACGTGCAGGTCGCGACGGCGCGTCTGTTCGCGACGCAGGGCCTGGATGCGCTCAAGTCGCTGACGGGCCTCCGGCTCCAGCCGATCCTGGCGACCCGCGAGGCGATCCAGCGCGAGATGAAGAAGCGGCTGGGCGTCGGCGCGGACACGCTCGGCACGCTCGGTGAGGAGGCGTCGTTTCAGGTCGTCGATGAGGACGGAACGGAAGGAACCGACCTCGATAATGCGGCCGAGGACGCGTCGATCATCCGCTTCGTCAACCAGGTGCTCCGGGATGCCATCGAACTCCGGGCCTCGGACATCCACCTCGAACCCTTCGAGACCGAGCTGCGGATCCGGTACCGCATCGACGGTGTGCTCCAGGAAGTTCCGGTTCCGGCGCAGATCAAGCGGTTCCAGCCGGCGATTGTTTCCCGCGTCAAGATCCTATCCCACCTGAACATCGCCGAGAAACGGCTGCCGCAGGACGGCCGGATCAAGATCCGGATCGACGATGCGGAGGTCGACATCCGCGTGTCGGTGATCCCGATGCTGCACGGCGAGGCGGTCGTCATGCGTCTGCTGCGGCAGAACTCGACGCTGCGGGGGATGGCGGAGCTGGGGTTGAGCGCGAAGGAACTGAAGAGCTTCAAGCGCGTGCTGGGTTTGCCGCACGGGATCATCCTGGTGACGGGGCCGACGGGCTCGGGCAAGACCTCGACGCTGTACACGGCGCTCAATGCGATCAACGACGCGGACACCAAGATCATCACGATCGAGGACCCGATCGAGTACCAGCTGAAGGGGATCAACCAGATCCAGGTTTCGGAGAAGGCGGGACTGACCTTTGCGCGGGGGCTTCGGGCGATCCTGCGCCACGACCCGGACGTGCTGCTCATCGGCGAAATCCGCGACCAGGAGACGGCGCAGATCGCGGTGCAGGCATCGCTGACTGGTCACCTGGTTTTCTCGACGCTTCACACGAACGATGCGCCGGGCGCGTTGACGCGGTTGGTCGACATGGGAGTGGAGCCCTACCTCGTGGCGTCGTCGCTGGAGGCGGTGCTGGCGCAACGCTTGGTGCGTGTGCTCTGCAAGGAGTGCAAGCAGGTCGACGATTCGCCGGCGGCAGTTGCGTTGAAGAACGAACTGAAGCTTTCCCCCACCCAGCCGATCTATCGGTCGGTGGGCTGCCGCGAGTGCCGGATGACCGGTTACCATGGTCGGCGGGCGATCTTCGAGTGGATGGACACCAACCACGAGATCCGGCGGTTGATCCTGAAGAATTCCTCGAGCGGCGAGATCCGTGAAGCAGCACGGCGCGCGGGCATGCGGCCGTTGGTCGAAGACGGTTGGCGGTTGGTCTCTGAAGGAGTCACGACGTTGGAAGAAGTGCTGCGCGTGACCAAGGAATCCGCCGATGACGGTCCGACGACCGGGGTGGCGGAGATCATGGCGACCACGGCGGCGGCGCAGGCCGAGGAATCCTGAGGAACCGCCATGGCATCCTTTCAATACCGGGCCCTCCAGAACGACGGCGGCATCGCCGAGGGTTCCCTGGAGGCTCCGAACCGGCAGGAGGCCCTGCGGTTGCTGGGCACGAAGGGGCTGAGGCCGATCCGGCTTTCGGATGGCGGGGCAGCCGCTCCGGCGCCGACCCGTCCTTCGGCGGCGACGTCGGCCCGGACTGCAAGCGGTGGATCGGCAGCGTCGGGCGGGAGTGCCGCGGTTGCGTCCGCGCCCCGGGGCAACGTTCCGAGACCGGGTTCCCGGATTGCGACCATGCCGGCAGCGAAGGCGACCGCGAAGCCGGCTCCGCGTCCGGTTCCCGCGAAGGCGACGGGTTCGAAAGGTTCCAAGGGCGAGGCAGCGGCTCCGGCGGGTGGCGGGATGAAGCTGAGCCTGGGCGGCCAGAAGATCACGGCGCGCATCCTGGAGAACTTCACGCGGTTGCTTTCGAGCCTGCTTTCGGCGGGCGTGCCGTTGAGCCGGGCGCTGGTCATCCTGATGCGCGAGGCGGCCACGCCGGTGGCGGGCGCGCAGTGGAAGCAGATCCACGACCTGGTGGTGGACGGACTTTCGCTGGCGGAGGCGATGAGTCGGTCGCCGAAGACGTTCCCCCGGGTGTACGTCGCGATGGTCGAGGCGGGTGAGACCGGCGGGTTCCTCGACGTTGTGCTCGGTCAGATCGCGGACTTCCAGGCGCGGGAGAAGGAGATGCGGGGCAAGGTCATGACCGCGCTGCTCTACCCGGTCATCCTGCTGATCCTGGCGTTGGGCGTGTTGATCTTCCTGTTGGTGTTCTTCATCCCGCGTTTCCAGACGATCTTCACCGGCTTCGGCGCGGAGTTGCCGTTGCTCACGCAGTTGATCGTATCGACGAGCGAGATCCTGCGGTCCTGGGGCATCGTGCTGGCGCTGGGACTGGGGATCGGCGCGTTCTTCCTGCGGACGTGGTTCCTCTCCGAACAAGGGCGCCGGATGTGGGAAGGGTTGATCCTGAAGGCGCCGGTGATCGGGCCGCTGGTGGCGCAGTTCTCGATGTCGCGGTTCTGCCGGATGCTGGGGACTCTGCTGGGCGCGGGCGTGCCGCTGGTGAACGGGTTGAACGTCGCGCGGCGATCGATCGGCAACCAGATCCTGGTCGATGCCGTCACCAACTCGATCGAACGGGTGAAGGAGGGCAAGCAACTGGGGCCGAGCCTCGGCGATTGCCGGATGCTCTTCTCCGGCGCGACGCTGGAGATGATCTCGGTGGCCGAGGAAAGCGGTCGGCTGGACCAGGAGTTGGTCCGGATCGCGAACGTGACCGAGGGCGACCTCGACCGGCAGCTGAAGACGGCGGTGGCGCTGGCCGAGCCGCTCATGCTCTTCCTGATTGCAGGCTTCATCGGCGTCATCTTCATCGGCATGGTGATCCCGATCTTCTCGTTGCAGGACCACATCAAGTGACCGACTGAACTTTCCGAACCAAATCCGACCATGAAAACGAATCAACGGACTGGAATCCGGCGCGGGCAGCGTTCCGGCTTCACCCTTATCGAACTGCTGCTGGTGCTGGTGATCCTCGGGATCCTGGCGGCGATCGTCGTGCCAAAGTTCTCCGGCCGTACGGAGCAGGCGCGCGCGACGGCGGCGCAGACGCAGATCGCGACCTTTGGAACTGCGCTCGACTCGTTCGAGGTCGACGTGGGCTATTATCCGAAGGGTCGGAACGGCCTGAACGACCTGTTCACGCAGCCGCGGGACGCGCAGAACTGGCGCGGGCCCTACATCAAGAACGAGATCCCCAAGGATCCGTGGCAGAACGAGTACGTCTACGAATGCCCGGGCAAGAACAACCCGAGCTCGTACGACCTGTACTCGATGGGACCGGACGGCCGGGCCGGCTCCGAGGACGACATCACGAACTTCAAGACGAAGAAGTAGGGGCCGGGGGAGTTTCAAGATGGAAGGTTCAAGTTTGAAGCCCGCCCGCTGTGGGTAGATCTGGACACTGGCCCCGAAACTGGTGGGGCGAGACTCCGTCAAGCCGCTCCAGAGAATGAAACAGGCCCGAATCGGCTCGTGAGGACACTCGCCCCACCCCTCGTTGGAGGGCAGTGTGAAGATGCGCTCGCCTGCCGTTGCCCAGCTCCTTCAAACTGAAAACTGAAAACTTGAATCTCGCCCTTTGAAACTCCCCCCCCCATCCGCCCGCCGCGGTTTCACGCTGATCGAGCTGATCCTCGTGATGGCGTTGATCACGGTGGTGATGGCCTTGGTCTCGCCGTCGCTGGGCGGGTTCCTGCGGGGACGTTCGATGCAGTCGGAGGTGAGCCGGTTCATCTCGCTGACGCACTATGCGCAGGCGCGGGCGGCGCATGAGGGGATCCCGATCCGCCTGTGGGTAGACCCGGAGCTGAGGACGTACGGGATGGCGAGCGAGTACGTGCTGGCCCAGTCGGGACAGGATCCGCATCGGCGGGAGTACGAGTTGGCGGCGGATCTGGAGGTGGAGGTGGACACGCGATCGTTCGCCACCCTGCAGGGAAACAGGCTGGCGTTGCAGGACCGCTGGGCGGCCGGGCAGCCGATGACCGGTGCGGCGACGGGAAGCCGGTCGCAGGTGGTGTTCCGGTTCACGCCGGATGGTTTCATCGACGAGACGAGCCCCTTGGGGCTGACGTTCCGTCACAAGCCGCTCGGGGGCGGTTCGATCCGCCGCGGACAGTCCGATCCGCGGGATGAGGTGTACGTCGGGCAGAACTTGATGCGGCTTCGTTATGAGGTTCAGACCAACCAGATCCAGGCGCCCAGGCGTTGACGGTCGGTCGGGGTTCACCCTGGCGGAGTCGCTGGCGGCGCTGGCGTTCCTGGCCGTGGTGATTCCCGTGGCGGTGCAGGGCGTTCGCATCGCCAACCTGGCGGGGCAGGTGGCGGAGCGGAAGGTGGTGGCGGCGCAGGTGGCGGACCGGGTGTTGAATGAGTTGGTGGTGACGGGGCGCTGGAACACGAGCAGCCAGGGCACGGTGGACGAGGGGCGTCACCAGTTCAGCTGGCGATCAGAAAGCACCTCGTGGGAGCGGGCGACCCTCCGGCAGGCAACGGTCGTCGTGACCTACAAGGTCCAGGGCAAGGAATACGAGGTCCGGGCCGCGACGATCCTCGATTCCGCACAGGTCCTCCAATGAGGGTTACCGCCATCCAATCCAGTCGCCGCGGCCGGGGGTTCACGCTCATCGAGCTGCTCCTCGCCATCACGATTTCGGCGGTGATCCTGGCGGCGGTGAACGCGGTTTTGTTCGGGGCGTTGCGGCTCCGCAACCGGACGGCCCGGATGTTGGAGGATGCGGCGGGACGGCAACAGGCGTTGGGAATCCTGAAGCGGGACCTGGCCGGCCTCGTGGCCCCGGCGGGTGAGACCAATCTGGCAGGAGCGTTGGTGTACGGCGGCATGACGGGCACGACGGATCCGGCGGGAACCGGGATGCAGATGTTCACGACGACGGGGACGACGACCGACTACGCGACCTGGGGTGAACTCCAGAAGGTGGCGTATGCGCTGCGCGAACCCACCAACAACACGGCGGCCATCGGCCGGGACCTCTGGCGGGTGGTGACGCGCAACCTGCTTCCGCAGTTGAATGCGACTTACGAGGAACAACTGCTGCTGACGGATGTCGACCGGTTCGAGCTTTCGTTCTTCGACGGATACAACTGGCGGACGTCCTGGGGCGGCACGAATGAGACGGTGGCCTTGCCCCGGGCGGTCCGGGTCGACCTCGTGGTCGCCGAGACGGATCCTGCTGAACGGTCGCGGGGGACGATGGCGAAACGGACCTTGGTTCCGTTCCAGTTGATCGTGCCGATCCTGGTGACGCCGTCGACGAACACGACGGACACCGCCACCGACGGAGGTCAGCCGTGAAGATCCCGCAGCCCCTGTCGCGGTCAGCGAGCCGCGGATCGACGCTCGTGATCGTGCTCTGGGTCGCGCTCGGGTTGGTGAGCCTGGCCCTGTATTTCGGGCATTCGACCGCGTTGGAACTGCGGTCGGCTGATCATCGGGCCGCCGCGATCGAGGCGGAGCAGGCCATCGCGGGTGCGGCCCGGTTCGCCTGTTACGTGGTGACCAACCTCACCACTCCGGGAGTCATCACCGACCTGGAGGTCGCGCCGACCTACCGGTACGTGGCCGAGGCGGTTCCCGTGGGCGATGCGAAGTTCTGGTTCATTGGCCGGGATGCCAATCGGCAGACGACGGGCATGGGTTCGGCCGATCCGCTGTTGTTCAAGCTGGTGGATGAATCGTCGAAGCTGAACCTGAACACGGCGACGGTCGAGATGCTGTCGTTGCTCCCACGGATGACCCCGGAGTTGGCCGCGGCGATCGTGGACTGGCGCGATACCAACGAGGAGGTCAGCGACGGCGGAGCGGAGGAGGAGACGTACGCGCGGTTCAATCCGCCTTACCGCTGCAAGAACGCGCCGTTCGAGTCGGTCGACGAACTCCGGATGGTGGCCGGGATGACGATGTTGATCCTGGCGGGCGAGGACACGAACCGGAACGGGATCCTGGACCCGAACGAGGATGACCTCGACACCAGCGCGCCGTGGGACAACCGGGATGGCCGGATTGATCCGGGTCTGCTGGAGTACGTCACGGTTTACTCGAAGGAATCGCAGGTCCGGGCGGACGGGACGGCGAAGATCTCGATCGGGGCCCAAGGACGGCAGGAGCTGGCGACCCTGCTTTCGGAGAAGTTCAGCGCATCCCGCGGGAACGAGATCCTCGGGGCGTTGGGCAACCCCAACCAGGCGCCGGCAAGTCTTCTGGAATTTTTCGTCCGGAGCCGGATGACGATCGACGAATTTGTGCAGATCGAAGGGGAATTGACGGCGGCGACGACGCAGCAGCCGGCGACCGGCCTGGTGAACGTCAATTCGGCCACGGAAGCCTTGCTGGCGTGCATTCCGGGCATCGGCACCGACATGGCGCCGAACCTGGTTTCGTACCGCCGCTCGAATCCGAACCGGCTCAATACGGTGGCCTGGGTTTCGGAAGTGCTCGAAAGGGATCGGGCCGTGCAAGCTGGGCGTTACCTAACCGGGAGGTCAGCGGTCTACACCGCGGATGTCGCCGGTGTCGGGCACCTGGGACGGGGTTATCGCCGCGTCCGGTTCGTGATCGACAGCTCGGAGGGCGGTGCCCGGATCGTGCATCGGCAGGACCTGACCCATCTGGGATGGGCCCTGGGACGGCAGGTGTGGCAGCAACAGGAACAGTTGGTCAGCAGGAACATGCGATGATCGAACGGCTCAAGAGCTCGCGCAAGCCAGCGGTCCTTGGCCTCGTCCCGGAAGGGTCGAAGGTCGAGGTCGTTCCCGTGCGCCGTACCAACGGGTCGGCGGAGGCGGGAGCCCCGGTCGTGATCGACCTGGGAGGTGACCTCGTCGGCGACGACATCCTGCTTCTGGCGAAACGGCTGCGCGAAGGGCTCGATGCCGCGGGAATCCGCGAGCGTCGGGTGGCGGTGGCGCTGCCCCCGGGGTGGATCTTCGCGATTTCGACGCCGCTTCCTGATCTTCCGCCGGAGGACCTGGAAAGCTTCCTCGAGTTGGAGGCCGAGCGCGGCTTCCCCTACGGACCCGACCAGCTTTCGATCGCCCGTTCGGACTGGGCGTCGCCCGACGGCGTGGCGAACACGTCGATGGTGGCGGTTCCGCGCGAGAACATCGTCCGCCTGGAGCAGATCCTGAAGCTGGCGCGGCTCCAGCCGGTATCCTTCGCTCCGGCGCTTCCCGAGATGCTGCACTGTGCGGCCGGGCCCGCGGGCCCGCGGGTGGACCTGCTGGCGGTCGGTGCCGAGGTCGGGCTCACGGTGGCGGATGGAGAAGGATTGATCGTCCATCGCGCCCTGGAAGGAGTGGTGGCGGTCGAAGGCGGAGTGAGCCGGGTCGTGCCCGAGCTTCTGGCCCGCGAACTCCGGGTCACGCTCGGTCAATTGCCCGCCGGAGTGCGGGACGCGCTGAAGTCGATCCGCGTGCTCGGCACGGGGCCGTTGGCGGATGAACTGGCGACGGCCGTTCAGGCGCGGGCCGGGAATCTGCGGTTGGGCGTGGAACGGATCGATCGGCTGGTGCCGGGGCAACCGGCGGTGCCGAAGATGACGCCGGGCATTGCGCTGAGTCCGGCCCTGGCGATCGCGGCCCGATTCGTCTCCGGAGAGCCGGCTTCGTTCGAGTTCCTGCCCCCGAAGGTTTCGGCCTTCCAGCAGTTCTCCTCGCGGTATTCGTCCGGCCGCCTGGCGCATGTCGGAATGGTGGCGGGTGCGGTGGCGGCGTTGGTGCTCCTCGCGTTCCTCGTGCAACAGGTCCGGTTGGTGACGTTGCGGTCGGAGTGGGACTCGATGGCGAAGACGGTCCGCGAGGTCGAGGAGACTCAGGCGCAATTGAAGAAGTTCCGGCCGTGGTTCGATGAGTCCGTCCGGAGTCTCCTGGTGATGAAGACGCTGACCGAAGCCTTCCCGGAGGATGGGGCGGTAACGGCGAAGAACGTCGAGATCCGGGACGTGGGCGTCGTGGTCTGTCAGGGAACGGCGCGGGACAGCACGGCGCTGTTGCGGACGCTGGACAAACTGCGGGCCTCCCGGGAGGTCACCGAAGTCCAGGTCGATCAGTTGCGGGGGAAGTCCCCCCTCCAGTTCACCTTCAATTTCCGTTGGGATGCCTCCGGCCGACAGCCATGAACCTCGATCCAGAAAAACGTCAGAAGCTGCTGGTGGTCCTCGCCCTGACCGGCGTGGGGCTGCTGGCTGGCGACCGGTTGGTGGTCAGCCCGCTCATCAAGAGCTGGACGGCCCGCTCCGAGAACATCGCGCAGCTCCAGAAGGACATCGCCAAGGGCCAGCAGTTGCTCGAACGCCGGGACACGGTCCGGTCGCGCTGGCAGGAGATGCGGACCAACGCCCTGCCCTCCGAGGTCTCAGCCGCCGAAGGCCGCGTCCTGGAAGCCTTCGACCGGTGGTCGCGCGCGGCCAGCGTGAACATCACGTCGGTGAAGCCGCAGTGGAAGCAGTCGGATGAGGGCTACATGACGTTCGAGTGCCACGTGGATGCCGCCGGGAGCCTGAGCACCGTGACGCGGTTCCTCCACGAGGTGGAACGTGACCGGATGGCCATCCGCGTGGAGACCGTTGAACTCGCGGCCCGGGATGCCGACGCCTCCCAGATTTCGGTCGGCCTCCAGGTGAGCGGCCTCCTCCTCAACCCACCCGCCCAGCGATGAACCCGACATCCGAAAACCCTTTTGCCGAGGTTCGCCCGGGCCGTATCACCCACGTCCGGTTCGACGCGGTCCTGCTCTCTTGCCTGCTGGCGTTGGGTGGACTGGGGCATGCCATGGCCCAGACTCCGGACGGGCCACGGGCCGAGGTTCCGGCCGTCGTCGAGGCCGTGGCCACCGCCTCGGCTGCGGCTGCCGGGGGCGAGGCCGCGTCCGGTCCAGACGAGGCGCAGGCGCCCGACGAGGATTCTGGCTCGGGGGATGTGCCCGCGAACGCGCAGGCGGACGCCGCCGACGTCGTCGCCGGCGGGACGAATTCACCCGCAGGGTCGACCAATTCTCCGTCGGGCCCGCCTTCCTCCCGGCGCGAGGGAAGGTCCCGCGAGCGCGGGTCGCGGGATTGGCGGAGTTCTTTCGGCTCGGCTTCGCGATCGAAGTCGGGCGGTACGAACGCCGCCCCCGAGATCCCGAAGACGGACTACGCGTACTTCAAGGTCGTCAACGACCGGAACATCTTCAACCCGGCCCGCCAACCGAACCGGCCGGACCGACCGGCGTCCCGCGAGGTCAAGCGAACGCCCAAGGTGGATGCGTTCTCGCTGGTGGGGACGCTGCGCTACGAAAAGGGCGACATGGCCTTCTTTGACGGTTCGAGCCCGGACTATCGCAAGGCCCACAAGGCCGGCGACACGATTGCCGGGTACAAGGTCCTGTCGATTACGGATGCGGCGGTCCGCATCGAGGCGCAGGGCAAGGTCACGGAGTTGAAGATCGGCTCGCAGATGCGTCGGGAGGACGAAGGTGAATGGGTGTTCGCCGAGGGTCCTTACGCGGGCGGTAGCGGTGGCTCCAGTGGCTCGGGTGGCTCGACGTCGTCGGGCTCGGGTGAATCCTCCACGGCTTCTGCTTCGACCGGCAGCAGCAGTGGTGGTGGCGGTGCGGATGAAATTTTGAAGAGGCTTCTGCAGAAGCGCGAACAGGAGATGAAAAATGAGAAGTAACACGATTCCTTCGATCGTTCTCGCCCTCGTGATGACGGGGGCGGTGCAGGGTCGAGGCCAGGCCCAGGACGCGACTTCTGCTGCCAAACCGGCGGAGAAGGCTGCCGAACTTCCCGCGGTGGCGCCGACGCCGGCACCCACTCCGGCGGTGAAGGAATCGGAGAAAGCCCCGCTGCCACCCGAGACACCGCCGCCGGTGGTGCCGGAGGGCATGCTGATGCTGAACTTCCGCGGTGCCCCTCTGGAGACCGTGCTCAACTACCTGAGCGAGGCCGCGGGATACATCATTGTCGCGGAGACGGAAGTACGGGGGAAGCTGGACGTCATCGCGAAGCAGCCGGTGACGAAGGAAGAAGCCTTCACGATCCTGGAGTCCGCCTTGTCTCGGAATGGCTATACCGCCCTCCGCAACGGCCGGACGCTGACGATCGTCAGCAAGGACGGCGCCCGGAAGCGCGACATCCCGGTCAAGAGCGGCAATGACCCGGAGGCGATCCCCAAGGACGAGCAGATGGTCACCCAGATCATCCCGGTCCGGTTCATCAGCGCCACCCAGTTGACCACCGACCTGCAGCCGCTGTTGCCGTCGGAGGCGACGATGACGGCGAATGACGCCGGCAACGCGCTGGTCATCACGGACACGCAGGCCTCCATCCGGCGCCTGACGGAGATCATCCGAGCGCTCGACACCTCCCTTGCGGGAGCGAATTCGGTGAAGGTCTATCCACTGCGCTTCGCCGATGCGAAGGAACTCGCGGCCGTGATCAAGGAGCTGTATCCGGCGCAGGATTCGCGTTCGTCCGCGACGGCCGGTGGTGGCAATCGGGGTGGATTCGGTGGCGGTGGATTTCCGGGCGGAGGTGGATTCCCGGGTGGCTTTGGTGGCAACCGGGGTGGTGCCACCGCTTCGAGCGGTTCGGGCAATCGCGCGGCAGCTTCGAAGGTGGTCGCCGTGGCGGATGAGCACAGCAATTCCATCATCGTCAATGCGCCCGAGGATGCGATCCCGGCGATCGAGGAGTTGATCCGTTCCGTGGATACCAATGTCCAGGATGTGACGGAACTGCGGGTGTTCAAGCTCCAGTATGCGGACCCGGTGGAGATGTCGGAGGTGTTGGCGGGATTGTTCCCGGACGAGACGAAGACGTCGGGCAATCAGGGAAACCAACGTTTTGGCGGTGGTTTCGGGATGTTCGGTGGCGGCGGTCGCACGACGACGGCGAACACCAGCAGCGATCGCGCGAAGAAGAAGGGCAAGGTGATCACCGTGCCTGATCAACGCACGAGTTCGATCATCGTCAGTGCCGATCGCGAGATGATGGATCAGATCGGCGAGATGGTGAAGCAGTTGGACTCGAACCCGGCGCGGAAGCAGAAGGTTTACGTCTACGATCTCCAGAACGCCGATCCGCAACAGGTGCAGGAGGTGTTGCGTGGCTTGTTCGAGAGCCAGAACACCCAGAACCGGTCGACGCAGAACCGGAACCAGAACAGCGCTTTGACGACGCGCTCGACGCAACAGCAGCAGCAGAACAACAACCGCAATACCGGCTCCGGCTTCGGCGGGGGCAACAACGGTGGCGGCGGTGGTGCCGCCGGTGGCGGATTCGGCCGCTGATCTTCAAAAACCTTTCACGGAATCGACGATGAAATCCCATTCCTTTCCCACCCAGGCCCTCGGCGCAGGCCTCGCGATGGTCCTGGCCGTATCCGCCTTCGCCCAGTTCCAGGGCGGCGGCGGCAACACCGGCCGTCGGACAGCCACGGGCGGCGGCGGTGGCGGCGGCTCGACCCGCGAGTACCCGAACAACACCCAGGTGGGTGATGCCACCATCTCCTACGATCCCGAGACCCGGAAGATCATCGTCATCACCGACGAGGAGACGAACATCCAGATCAAGGACGTCATCACCAGCCTCGACAACCCGCGTCCGCAGGTGCTGATCAAGGTCGTATTCCTGGAGGTGACCCATAACAACAGCTCCGACATCGGCGTCGAGGGCGGCTACGTGCGGCAGTTGGGCAACACGGGACAAGGCTCCGTCGCCAACGCATTTGGAGCCTCGGCGATCAGCAGTTCCGCAACGTCGGCCGTTCCCAATGTGCTGGGTCAGAATGTCCAGAACATGCTCCCGACGCCTCCCGGCGCGGGGCTGTACCAAGTGTTGGGCTCGGACTTCCAGGCCACGCTCCGGGCCATCGCCCAGGCGGGCAAGGCGGAGATCCTGTCCCGCCCGTCGATCCTGGCCCGCAACAACCAACCGGCGACCATCTCGCTCGGTCAGCAGGTGCCGCTCGTTTCCAACACCCGCTTCGACACCATCAACGGTCAGATCAACACCGTCACTTACCAGAACGTCGGCATCATCCTTCGTGTGACGCCGTTCATCACGCCGGATGGCATGGTGGAGATGATCGTTGCGCCAGAGACCTCCTCGCTGGCGGATCGTTCCAGCTGGGTGCCGATCTCCAAGGACGCCCTCGCACCCGTCGTGAACTCACGCCTCGCGGATACCGTGGTGGTCGTGCCCGATGGCCAGACGGTCGTCATCGGCGGTCTGATGCAGACCCAGATCACCGAGTCCGAAAGCAAGATCCCGCTGCTCGGTGATATCCCGTACCTGGGAAATGCCTTCAAACGGAAGATCAAGCAGAACCAGAAGACCGAGCTGATGATCTTCCTGACGCCGGTGGTGATCCCGGCCCCGGGCGCACTCGCCGGTCTGACTGCCGACGAACGGGCGAAGACCACCCTCAAGCCCAAGTCGATCCCGCAGAGCGAGCTCGACTCCCTCATCGACACGCTCCCCGTGAAGCCCGAGGTCCCCGTCCAGCCGTTGTCGACCGGCCCCGAGCCCACCGCCAAGGACAAGAAGAAGAAGTCGGGGAAGTAGGACGGAAGGGGAGTTTCCAGTTGCCAGATACCAGTTCCCAGTGACTGGCAACTCCTCCCAACGCCTCCGGCGTACCTGACCGTTCTGGTAACTGGCGACTGGGAACTCCCCCTAAGTCCCGCCTCGTGACCTCGTCGGCTACGGGGTAGGAGACGACGTCAGGAGGCTCGCAACCGGCCCCCTCACACCACCTTCACGGTGCTTTCGAGGGTGCCGATCCCGGAGATGCGGATGCGCACGACGTCGCCTTCCGCGAGGGTGAATTCATTGGCGGGTACGACGCCGGTGCCGGTCAGGAGGATGGCGCCTTCCGGGAAGTCCTGGCTGCGGGCGAGCCATCCGGCGAGTTCCGGGAAGCTGCGCTTGATCTGTCCAACGGACGTCTCTCCCGCGAACACCTCCGCACCACCGCGGAGGATCTGCACCCCGATGGTCCAGGAGCGGGCTTCGGTTTCGTCAGCCGCCACGCGGATGCACGGGCCGAGCGCGCAGGACGCGCGATACATCTTGGCCTGGGGCAGGTAGAGCAGGTTCTCGCCCTCGATGTCGCGGGAGGACATGTCATTGCCGGCCGTGAAGCCGACCAGTTCCATCCGGGAGTTGAAGACCAACGCCAGTTCAGGCTCGGGCACGTTCCATCGCGCGTCTTCGCGGATGCCAACGATTCCGCCGGGACCGGTGACCTTCGAGGGCATCGACTTGAAGAACAGCTCGGGCCGCGGTGCTTCGTACACGCGGTCGTAGGCCGAGGCACTGAAGTCGGATTCCTCCATGCGCGCCTTCTTGCTGCGCAGGTAGGTCACACCTGCCGCCCAGACTTCCTGTTGATCGACTGGCGCGAGGAGCTTCACCGACGCCAACGGATGCACCGGGAGCGGCGCAGCCGCCAAGGCCTGGAGCACGCCAACGAGGTTCGGGGACTCGAGCAGGGCCGCAAGGGAAGCAACGCCTGCTCCCGAAAGATCCTGCACGGAATCGGCCCCAAGGATGCCGGCGCGCGGGGTGCAATCGGTACCAACAGAAAAACGGACGAGTTTCATGGGGAAAGGCTAGTCGGCTGCGGTTTACTTGCCGATGCAGAAGAGGCTGCCGGCGGTGCGGATGTAGAATCGGCCGTCGGCGATGGCGGGCGAGGCTTGGACCTTTTCACCGAGCGGATTCCGGGCGAGGACGTTGAACCTTGGTCCGGCCTCGAGAACGGTCGTCTGTCCTTCATCCCCGACGAAGTAGAGGCGCCCGTTGGCGGCAACGGGCGAGGCCGAGAAGTTCCCGCCGACGCGTTCCTGCCAGACGATCTCGCCGGTGGCGGCGTTGTAGCAACTGGCGATGCCGCCGTCGGTCATCGCGAAGAGGTGGGGTTTGAGGTAGAGCAGCGACGACAGCTTGGGTACGCCCTTCTTCTGTTCCCAGACGAGGTTCGACTCGTCGAGGTCGCCCTCGGCACCCATGCGGAACGCCTTGATGGACTCGCGTCCACCCCAGCCACCGGACGCGAACACGAGATCGTCGGCGATGACAGGCGACGGGACCTTCCCCTCACCGAGGACCTTCGAGGTCCAGAGGCGCTTGCCGGTCTTGAGGTCGAATCCCTGCACGACATCGCCTGCTTCGGTGACGACCTGCTTGCGGCCTTGGTGGGTCCAGAGCACCGGCGCGCCGTGGGCAATCCGCGATTGGCCGCGCGAGGCCTTCCAGGCTTCCTTGCCGGTCTTGGCATCAAGCGCGAGGACGAAGGATTTGTCCCAGGGCTTCTGCCAGCCGACGAGCTTGTCGGCCCCGTCGCTCGAAGCGTCCCACGGGGTGACGAGAAGACCGTCGTGGAGGAGGGGGGAGGTGCCGAGGCCGTGCTGGCTATAGAACGGATGGGAACGGTTCGTCCACGCGACCTTCCCGTCGAAGGTGAGCGCGGCGAAGCTGCCGTCGCCGAACACCGTGTAGACGAGCTTGCCGTCGGTGGCCGGCGTGGGCGTGGCATAGGAGTTCCGGCCTTCCTTGCGCCGGGGCACCTGCTGGAAGACCTCGTGATTCCATCGGATGGCCCCCGTCTTGGCGTTGAGGGCAATCACCCGACACGACTGCCCGCCGTCGGTGGCGGTGGTCACGAAGACGTGGTCTTTCCAGATGGCGGGTGAGGACCAGCCCTCGCCGGGAATGGTGGCCTTCCAGAGGACATTGGAGGTCGCGGACCATTCGAGGGGCACCTTCTTCTCGCCGGAATGTCCCTGCGAACCGGGTCCGCGGAATTGCGGCCAGTTGGCGGCAGAAAGGGGATGGACCGAAAGCGCGGCCGCGGCGAGACCGAGCCCCAGCGAAAGCGCGGCGGTACGACTTGAGAAGGTGGACCTCATGGAAGTGAACCAAGAGTCTGGATCCGCGGCGAGGCGTCAACCTTGGAGGTGCGGAGTCGCGGAGAGCGACGGTTTCCCGCTCTTCTGTTGTGAAAACGGCCTCCGCTGGGCTCAGGCGAAGGGGAGGGGGACGAGGGTGACAGGAAATTCGCCGGCGGCGGTGCGGAGGGTGAGGGCGGTGCCGGGGGCGTTGCACTCGCGTCGGACGTAGCCGAGGGCGATGACGCCGCGGGCGGCTTCCGATCGGGCGGCGCTGGTGACGTATCCGACCTCGCGGTCGTTGAGGACAAGCTTGTCGCCGCGGAGGGGGAGGGTGGCGAGGTCGTCGGGGAGGCGCAGTCCGCGGAGGGCCTTCGCGACCTGGCCGTAGGTGCGGATGCGCGCGATGGTTTCCTGGCCGATGTAGCAACCCTTCGAGTAGCTGATGGCGCGGGATTCGATGCCGGCTTCGGGGGCGAGGTTGGATTCGTCGATGTCGAGACCGAAGCGGGGGATGCCGGCTTCGAGGCGGGCGAGTTCGAGGGCTTCCGATCCGGCGAGGCTGCCGGCTTCCTCGCGGGCGGCGGCGACGAGCTTGTCGAGAACCATGGCCTGGACGTCGAGGGGGATGAAGAGGTCGAAGCCGACGGAGCCGGTACGGGCATTCCGGGTGACGTAGAGTTCCCCGAGGGTGGGGTCTGTGAGGTGGGCGACGGCGAGGTTGGCCTCGGGGAGTTCGATGCCGAGGTGGAGTCGGGTGAGGACGGCGGCCGCGCGCGGGCCCTGGATGGAGAGCAGCCCGTAGTAGGGGGTGACGTCCACGCATTGGACGTCGTCGGCGACGATGTAGTGGTCGAGTCGCTGGAGGAGCATGGCCGTGAGGCCGGGTTCGACGTCGACGAGGAGTTCGTTGGGGAGGGCGTAGATGAAGGCGTCCGATTGCATGCGGCCCTTGTTGGAGACGAAGGCGGCGTAGCAACCGCGCAAGGGGGCGAGGGCGGCGATGTCGTTGGTGACCTGGCCGTGGAGGAGGCGGACGCGGTCGGCGCCGGTGAGGCAGAAGCGTCCGCGGGCACCGAGGTCGAGGATGCCGGCGGAGGAACGGAGGGCGGCGTGTTCGGCGGTGGGGTTGCCGTAGTGGGCGACGGTTTCGAAACCGTTGACCTCGGTGAACCGCGCGCCCAGGGCGGCGTGGACTTCGTGAAGTGGCAGAGTCATGTCGTGCTCGATCGCGGGGGTGACCCTAGCAGCGGATCCGGAAGTTCCCAGTGTCGATGCGCCCCATGTCGATGCGCCCCGGCGCGGCTGCGGAGGATGAGGACGGGGCCTTCGAGGCGGGTGCGGGCGGCGGCGAGGATGGGTCGATGCAGCCCTCGCCAACGTCGTTGTGAACTTGTCAGTCAATTCCTCGCGCCCTCGCGGCTTCGCGCGAAACCCTATCGATCCTGTGAAGTCCTCGCGCGAGGACGCGAGGAGTGGCCGGGGGGCGGTTTGCATCCGGATGTCGCATATGGGACATCTGGATGTAAATGCGGGCTGGATCGGGGTGTAATTTACAATCCCATGTCCCACCTGCGACATGGGATTGTAAACGCGGCGGGCACGGCGATGTCCGCATCCCCTTGGGAAAGGGCCTGGAGGGGCAACGAGGATGTTGCCGTCCCGCTGGAGGACCCAGGACATCGGCATCGGGGGCGGAATCGCAATCGGTATCGAGCCCCAGCCTCCTTCGATTCCGATTCCAGGGAGCGGCTCGACGGAGTCTCGCCCCACCAGAGGGAGAAGGCGTGGAACGGTTCGACGGAGTCTCGCCCCACCGCTTGCTGGCGGTGGTGTCGGGATGTGCCCGCCGGGAACGAGGAATTGCAGGGACGGTTGCCCTGCGGGCGGTCTGGGCGCAGAGTGTGGGGGATGTTTCGGCAGTTGGTCCTGTGGGGATCGTTCGTGAAGTTCAGCCACACCGTCTTTGCGCTACCGTTTGCGTTGGCGTCGATGATGGTGGCGGCGCGTGAGACTCGGGGTTGGCCGGGTTGGCGGGTGTTCGGGCTGATCCTGGCGGCGATGGTGGGAGCGCGGACGTGTGCGATGGCGTTCAACCGGATTGTGGACCGTGAATTTGATGCGAAGAATCCGAGGACGGCGAGTCGTCACCTGCCGATGGGTGCGGTGAGTCTGGCGAGTGCGTGGGCGTTGTGCCTGATCAGCGGTGGGGTGCTGGTGGGGGCGTCATGGTTGTTGAATCCGATCTGCTTCTGGCTGTCGCCGGTGGCGTTGTTTCTGGTGTGTTTCTATTCGCTGACCAAGCGGTTCACGGACTTCACGCATGTGTGGCTGGGGGTGGCGTTGGCGGCGGCGCCGGTGGGGGCGTGGTTGGCGGTGGAGGGGGGATTCGATTTCCTGCCGAAGGTCGAGGGGAAGCTGGACCTGCGGCACAGTGCGTTCATCCCCTTGGTACTGGGGTTGGCGGTGCTACTGTGGTTGGTGGGCTTCGACATCATCTACGCGACGCAGGACTACGAGTTTGACCGCAAGCAGGGGTTGCACTCGCTCGTGGTGCGCTGGGGACCGAAGAACGCGCTGGCGGTGGCGTTCCTGGCCCACCTTTTCATGTGGGCGACGGTGGTGCTGTTCGGGGCGTTGTGCGGATTCCGGCTGACCTATTGGATCGGGCTGATCCTGATCCTGATGCTCCTGTTGCTGGAGCACATGATCGCGAAGCGGCGGGATGCGGTGGCGGTGAACATCGCGTTCTTCAAGCTCAACTCGGTGGTGAGCATCACGTTCCTGGTGGTGACCGGTGTGGAGATCGTCTTTCCGTGGTTCCGGCTTCGCTGGGCGGATGGGGTGTTCTTCTAGGAGTCGGGGGTGGTCCGGTGGTGGACCGGCGGGTTGTCCGGTGGTGGACCAGTCGTGGGGGTTGGGGTGGGGCTTGGCCAGGATGGCCGAGCCTTCGGGCAATTTCAGACCTTGGCACGGGACCTGATCACGGACGAAGTTGAGGGAAATTGAAGCTGTGTTGAACGGAACTTCCATTTGGGCGAAGGGCTGGTTTCGGGTGCTGCTCCTGCTGTTGGCCGGGGCGCGCCTGGTCCATGCGCAGGCGCCGGTGGATTCGTTTGCGGCGCGAGGGTTGCTGACGGGGAGCGCGGGCACGGTGGCTGGGAGCAACGTGGGGGCGACGGTCGAGCCGGACGAGCCGCGGCATGGCGGGAAGGCGCCCTCGCGGTCGATGTGGATCCGTTGGCAAGCTCCGGCGAGTGGCCTGGTCAAGTTCGAGGTGGAGGCGCAGGACTTCGACGTGTTGCTGGGGGTGTATCGCTTGAAGGCGGGAGCCCCTGCGGCATTGAAGAGCCTGGAGAAGGTGGCGCAGAACGACGATGGACGGCGTGAGCGAGCGGCCGAGGTCGAATTCGGGACTCGGGCGGGCGAGTACTATGAGATCGCCATTGATGGGTTTGCGCGCAGTTCCGGTGCCTTCGTGTTGAAGTGGCAGCTCGAGGCACTGGACGCGGTCGTCCCGGTGATCATCAACGGTCCGGCCGACCAGTCCTATCGGCTGGGGAATCGGGTGGTCCTGTTCTATGCGGTGGAAGATGCCGACGACGTGAAGCTGCATTGGTTCTTCAACGACATCGAACTCGAGGATCAGGAAGGGCTGACCTTGGTGTTGCCGAGTCTGACCGAGGCGCAGGTGGGGCAGTATCGGCTCCGGGTCGATGTCGACCGGGTGCGGTTCTTCACGGAGCCGGTGGAGGTGCAGCTGACGACGGAGGGGGACGCGGGAACGTTGGCGCGGAACAAGCCGGAAGACGCGATGGAATCGCCGTTGGTGGGTTCCGCGTGGGTGGGTCCGGTGGTTCGGCGGGGTGCGGCGCCGGCGGGCGATGGGGTTTCGCGGGGGTACAGCGGTTCCCAGGTCTTCAACACCGTGTACGCGGGGCGGGATCCGGCGGAGCCGGTGCATTGCGGTCGTGGAACGGGGGCTTCGTACTGGTTCGCGTACGTGCCGCCTGCGGCGGGGACCTTGTCGGTGGATACGGTGGGCAGCAGTTTTGACACGGTGTTGGCGGTGTACACCTATGAATTGCCGTATCTCGGGTACGCGAGTCTCCGGAACGTCGAGTGCGACGACAATTCGGGCCCGGACGGGACGAGTTCGCGGTTGAGGTTCGCTGCGCAGAGCGACCGGCCCTATCTGGTGGTGGTCGATGGCGTGAATGGAGCGAAGGGGCGGGCACGGCTGAACTATCTTCTCGAGACCAATCTGGTTCCCGTGCTGGTGGCCCCTCGGGTGATATCCACCTCGAAGGACCGCGTGGTTCCCGTGGGCATGCCGGTCAGTCTGTCGGCGGAAGTGGAGGGATCGCCGCCGCTGACGTTTCGTTGGCTGGTTTCAGGATCGACCGCCGTGGTGACGACCAATGCGTTGCTCGACCTGGGGCCGGCGGTGCCGGCTTTTGGCGGGACGTATCGGCTTGAGGTTGCGAATGCGGTGGGTTCGGTGACCTCGGCGCCGGTGGCCGTGACGGTATGGTCGAGTCCGGTGCTGACGCACGAGGCGGCAGGCGGCCTGATGCTGAGATATCACGCGGCGGGGCCGGCGCTGGTGGCTTTGGAGGCGACGCCGGACCTGACCCAGCCGTGGTCCCCATGGACGACGGGAGAGGCCGGGGTGGGTGGGTTGGTTCAGTTGCCGGTGGATCCGGCGATTACGAACAAGCTTTTCTGGCGTCTGAATCCCGCTGCCGACGCGCCCTGAACGGACCTGACCCATTTCGACCCATGAGCCTTGCCGAGGATGGAACCTTTTCGTGCCTGTTGATGGACGATGACCGTGGCTTTGCGTCGATGCTGGCGACGCTGGTGCGGGAGCAGGGAGGGCAACCGCTGTATTGCTCGTCGGTGACCGAGGCTCGGGAAGTGATCCAACGGCGGTCGTTTGACCTGGCCGTGATCGACAACCGCCTGCCGGACGGCACCGGCTACGAATTCTATCCCGAATTGCGGCGGCGCTGTCCGGACACGGTGGTCCTGATGATCACGGGCGCGCCGGAGTTGGCGAAGGCGGTTGAGCTGACGCGCAACGGACTCTTCGACTACCTGACCAAGCCGTTGCAGGCGGCCGACTTCACGGCCTCGCTTCAACGGGCGCGGCTGCGGCTGAGCCGGCCGGATCCGAAGGGGATCGCGGAACTGATCGGTCGTTCCTCAGCGATGCAGGGCGTGGTGGATCACCTGCAACAGGCGGCGCGGCATCCTGGGGTGACCGTGCTGCTGCTGGGCGAGACCGGTACTGGCAAGGACCTCGCGGCTCGGGTGCTGCACCGCCTATCGTATCCGAAGGATCCGGAGGGTGCGCCGTACATCCCGCTCAACTGTTCGGCGGTCCCGGCCGAGATGTTCGAGTCGGAACTCTTCGGCAGCGAGAAGGGGGCCTACACGGGATCGGATCGGCGGCGGAGTGGATTGGTGGGTGCGGCGGAGGGGGGAACCCTTTTCCTGGATGAGGTGGCAGAGATCCCGTTGCTGCAGCAGGCGAAGCTGCTGCGGTTCCTCGAGTCCCGCGAATATCGCCCGCTGGGCACGACCACGCCGCGCGAGTTCACGGGACGGATCGTGGCGGCGACGCACCGTGACCTGGCGACGGAAGTGGCAGCGGGTCGGTTCCGGGAAGATCTCATGTACCGGTTGGATGTGATGAGCATCCGATTGCCGTCACTGAGGGAGCGGGCGGGGGATATCCCGCCGCTGACGGAGGCGATCGTGCAGCAGTTGGCGACGAAGTATGGGCGGCGGACGCCGTTGGTCCGGCCGGAGGATCTCCAGGCGCTTTCGGGGCATCATTTTCCGGGAAACGTCCGCGAGTTGCGGAACCTGTTGGAGCGATCGCTGCTGAAGACCCCGCCGGACTCAGCGTGGATGAACCTCGATATCGCGTGGCTGCGGCAACGGTCGAGTCCGGCTGCGTCGCGGGAGTTTCCCGCGGCCGTGGTGCCGCCGGTTGCGGCATCGGCGCCCGTGGTTCCCGTGCCCGTGGTGCCGGTTTCGGAGCCGGCCAGCGTGCCGTTTCCATCGGCGGTGACGGCGGCTTCGGTCGGTGTGGAAGTCCCGGCGGATCGAACCCTGACTCCGCTCGAGTTGCAGGAGTACCAAATGATCGCGCGGGTGCTTCGCGAAGAGCACGGTGGAATCCGGCGAGCGGCCTTGCGTCTGGGGCTCACGCATCAGGCCCTGCTGCGTCGTCTGCAGAAGTGGCCGGAACTCCGGCCGTCGTCAGAGTAGGGAGATTGGAGACTTTCATGAATGCGACCCCATCCCGGTTCCTGCGTTGTGGTTTGATCCTGTGGGCGCTTGCGTGCCTTGCGGCATCCGGGTTGGTACGGGCGGAGGAGGTGGGGAATTCGCGGTTGGTGGAGTGGGCTGGGCGGGTGGAGATCTCGCGGACCAACGCGGCCTTCGCGGCGCCGGGCACGAATTTGTTACTGACGGTGGGCGATCGGATCCGGACCGGACCGGCGAGTCGCGCGACGCTTCAGTTGTCGGACCGCTCGGTGGTGCGCATCGGGGCGGAGACCGTGCTGGAGATCCGGGCGCCGGCGCAGGCGGCTGGGACGCGGCGGTTCGATCTGAAGTCCGGACTGCTCTTCTTTTTGAACCGGGAACGGCCGGGCAGCGTGGAATTCGATACGCCGCTCGTCTCGGGAGCGATCCGCGGAACGGAGTTTTCGTTGAGGGTGGATCCGGCGGATGGAGCGACGGTCCTCGGGTTGTTTGCGGGAGCGGTTGATCTGAAGTCGGCGCAGGGGGCTGCGGCGGTGGCTGCGGGGCAGGAGATCGAGATCCGTCCGGGGACCATGCCGGTCGTGCGACCGGTGTTGCCGCTGCGTCGCGGGATCCAATGGGCGTTCCACTATCCGATCGTCCTCGATCCCGGGTTGGTGTCTGGCGGATTGCCGGAAGGGGTTGCGTGGCGGTCGGTGCTTGAAGCCTACACGACGGGGGATCTGGCGTCGGCGCACGCGGCGTTGCCGGCCGGGACCGGAGCGGGTGAACCCGCGATGGCGCGTGCGTTGCGGGCGGGTCTGGAGCTTTCGATGGGCCGGGTTGCGGAGGCGCGGGCGGTGATTGCTTCAATCCCGACCGGGCCGGCGGATTCGGCGGTGCGCGCGTTGGAGACGATGATCGCCGCGGTGACGTTGGAGGAAGGAGCGACGGCGATCGCGGTGAACGATGCATCGGATGCTTCGGTCTGGCTGGCGGAGTCCTATGCGCGGCAATCCCGGCTCGATCTCGAAGCTGCCTGGGTTGCGGTGGACGAGGCGGTGAGGCGGTCGCCGCAGTTCGGCGCTGCCTGGGCGCGGCGCGCGGAGATGGCGTTGTCGACGGATCGGCGGATCGAGGCGGCGCGATCGTTGGAGCGGGCCCGGCAGTTGGCGCCGAGGCATGCGCTGGTCCCGGCGTTGGAGGGATACCTTGCGATGGACGAGCGGCGTTGGGACGCGGCGGAGTTTGCGTTCGGGGAGGCGATCCGGATGGATGGATCGCTCTCGGTGGCGTGGTTGGGGCGGGGATTGCTGCGGACGCATCAGGGGCGGTTGGGCGAGGCGCTCGCGGACCTGCAGGTGGCGGCGGCGCTGGAGCCGCAGCGCGGTGCGATGCGGGCGGCGCTGGGGAAGGCCTTTGGCGAAGCGGGTGAGGATCGGCTGGCCCAGAAGGAGTTCCGGTTGGCGCGCGAATTGGACCCGGCGGATCCGACGCCTTGGTTCTACGCGGGGCTGCAGGACCTGCAGGAGAACCGATACAACGCGGCCGTGCGCAACCTTCAGGAAGCCTCGGAGAAGAACGATGGCCGGGCCGTGTTCCGGTCGAGGCAACAGTTGGATCGGGATCAGGCCATGCGGAGTGCGGACCTGGGCGTGGCGTATTCGGTGACTGGATTGGACGAGGTGGCTTGGCGTGCGGCGACGCGGGCGGTGGTCGAGGACTACACGGATTTTTCGGGTCACCTGTTCACGGCGCGGGCGTTGCAGGCCCGGGAAGATCCTGCGGGATTCGACCTGCGCTGGGAGACGGCGCGGCAGGCGGAGTTGCTGGTGGCGAACCTGCTGGCGCCGCCGGGTGCCGGGAATCTGTCGCGGGTCCTGTCACAGCAGGATCACCTGCGTGCTTTCGGGCTTGCGCCGTTGGGAGCGTCGAGTCTGACCGAGTACCATTCGCGGGGCGATTGGGAGCAACGGGGAAGCGTGTTCGGGCAGTGGGCGGCCTTGGCGTATGCGGTGGACACGCAGTATCGGAGCCTGCGCGGACAGGGACCGCTTCAGGGGCAGGAGTCCTTCCGGTCGTCGGCGCAGGTCCGCTTCGACCTCGGACCAGCGGACGCCCTCCTCGTGCAGACCGCGGTGGGCGAAGGCAACGCAGAAGATGTGGCGCGCCGGTATGATCCGAACGCTTCGACCGCCTTGCGGGCGTGGAGCCGCCGTGAGCCGGAGTTGCAGGTTGGTTACCGACACGAATGGCGACCTGGTGTGGTGACGCTGGGGTTGGTCTCGCATCTGTCGGACCGACTGCGCGTTGAGAACCCGGATCAGCAGACGCCGTTCCTCGTGTATCGAGGTGGGGCGCCGGCGGGATTCGGGACGGTGGCGAGCCATGGCCTAGAATTGGAGAGCACGTTCGAGCTGAACTCGGTTGAGTTGCAGCAGGTCTTTCAGGGCGAGTGGCAGGGAATCGTGGCCGGTGCGCGGTACCAGTCGGGCGACGTGGATACGCGCTCGCGGTTGGTGCCCCTGCTCCCGGGGCCGGACATTGCCGGAGTGAATCGGTCGGATCTGGAACGGGCGAATGGATACGCCTACTGGCAGGTCAGGCCGTGGAACTGGATCCGGGCGTGGGCGGGCGTCTCGTACGATCACCTCGAGTATCCCGGCAACGCGGATCTCGCTCCGGTGGCGACCGGGGGATCGGATGGATCGAGTCGTTCGTTGTTGGCGCCGAAGGTGGCGTTGGCGCTCCTGCCGTGGAAGGGAGCGGAGGTTCGTGCGGCGTTCACGCGTTCGCTGGGCGGGTTGTACTTTGACGATTCCATGCGGCTCGAACCCGGACAGATTGCGGGATTTGGGCAATCGTTCCGGAGCCTGGCGCCGGAGTCGGTCGTGGGGTTGGTGCCGGCCACGGCCTTCGAGACCGTCGGCGTGCGGTGGGATCAGAAGCTGCCCCGGGATGTGTATGTGGGTATCGAGGCGTTGCATCTGGAATCCGACGGAAGCCGCGGTGTGGGCGTCCTGACGAATTCACTGCCGTTCCCGTTGGCGGATTCGCCGTCGCAGTTGGGGCAGTCGGTCGATTTCACGGAGCGGTCCGTGGCTGGCTATGCGGGTCTGTTGGTCGGGGATTCGTGGTCGGCCGGCGTTCGTCCGCGGGTTTCCGAGGCCGAGTTGGTGACGCGGTTCCCGTCGTTGGCAGAGGGATTGCCGGGTTTGGACCAGATGTCGGGAACGCGGACGGCGACCTTGTTCGAGGTGGGGTTGTGGCTGCGCGTGAATCATCCGTCCGGTTTTTTTGCGGGCTGGGACAGCACGTGGCGGCAGCAGCATCTGTCGGGTGGGGCGGTTGCCCTGCCCGATGAGGTGTTCTGGCAGCACGACGTGCATGTTGGGTACCGGTGGCCGCGGCGACATGCGGAGGTGCGGGTGGGCGTGTTGAACCTGGCGGATTCGGATTACCGGTTGGATCCGTTGAACCTGATGGCGGAGCCGGCGAGGCAGCGGACGTTTCACGCGAGCCTGAGGCTGAATTTTTGAGGGGAGGGCGTTCCCCGCCTCCTGACGTCGGCGGCTACGGGGGGATTTATTTGAGGAGGCGCCAGGCTTGTTGAAGCGGGTGGAGCGAGGAGAGGTCGACAGGGTGGAAGGAATCGCCGGAGGCTTCGAAGTAGGTTTGAGCCTGCCATCGGGCGAAGAGGGTGTCGGGAAGCACCGTGGTGAGGGTTCCGGTGGCGCGGGCGCACGAGGCTTCGGTTTCGATCAGTTCCCGGAGGTAGGGCGCGTAGAGGTGGAGCGTCGCGACGGAGTCAGCGGTGGCGTGGTAGCGCCATAGGGAGTTGGCGACGCGGCGCTGCCCCAGGAAGTGGAGCCCATGGAAATGGTAGAAGACCGGGCGCAGGCCGTTGGAGTGGAGGTGACCGTCCACCACCGAGAGGGGGAAGTCGCGGAGGTTCCAGGGGGCGAGTCCGGCGACGGGTGGATCGAGGATTGTGACCTGGCCGGGGAAGTCGTCGGGCCAGGAATCGAGGTAGCGTTGGTCGGCGTAGCGCCGGTTCCGTTCATCGACGCGGTGGAAGCACCATTCGAGGCACTGGCGGCGCCACTGGTTGAGGCATGCGCGGCCGATGGCGTCATTGCGGAAGCCCTGGAAGGAGACGTTGAAGTTCCCGGTCTGGAGTCCGACCTTCCGTATGGGTTGGGTGAAAGCGTGCCGGGTGATGAAGATCGGCCTCTGCTCGAGTTGTCTGAGAAGGGGGGTGGGATCCGAGAGGAAGAAGAGGTCGGCGTCGAGGGAGACCACGGCATCGAAGCGGTCGGTGTCCAGGAGGTGAAGGGGCAGGCAGGGGCTGAGCGTGAAGCAGTATTCGCCATGGCTGCGGTTGCGACGTGCTTTTGGGAGTTCCGGGTCGGCGGCTTCGAGCGTGCCGATGGCGATGGGGCGGAGGCCGGGTTCGCCCAGTTGCGAAAGCCACGTGTAGGAAATGTCGTCGAGGCAAAGGGCGAAGACCTCGGGGGCAGGCGACGGCATCTGGCGGCGGAGGGAGCGGATCATGGCCAGGCCGCGGGAGAGGTACCGGCGGTCGAAGAGCGTGGTGAACGCGATGTTCATCGGGCGGCGGGTTCGAGGACAAACCCGGCCCATTCGAAGCGTTGGCCGCCGATCCACCCGGGATCATCGCAGGCGCTGACCGAGGTGCCGGCGATGCGGAAGCGGGAGGCGATTTCCCTGGTCAGGAGGTCGTGTGCGAAGAACCAGAAGGGTGACTCCATGCGGTAGATGCACCTGGGCACGACCTGGCGTGTGAGGCGGTGCCGTGGAGCGGAGCGGAGGACGGCGAGACGTTCGATGAGCGTCCACGGGGCTCGCAGTGCGGCGAGTTCCTCCAGGGTCCGATTGAGGTCCGGGATATAGGGGAGGACGCCGGCAGCAACGACCACATCGGGTGCTCCAAGGGTATCCGTGGCTTCCTGAATGGACTCGAAGAACCGGACAGCCGGGTCATCGACCACGGTGCGGGCGGCGCGGACCACTTCCGGAGTTTCGACAACCGCCCATTGGATCGGACCGAACCGATCGAGCCAGGCGCGATTCTGGAAGAAACCGGCGCCGAATCCGCCGCCGAAATCGAGGACCGTACGAGGTTGGCTGGGGCCGGTGGCGAGGCTGGCCAAGGCCGTGAGCAATGGCCATTCGGGGCGGGGGTCATCGAAGAGGATTCCGTCCCGTTCGTGGTGCGCCGAGCCTGCGGCGAGGGCCCGATGTGCGCGCGCATAGGCCTCGCACATGGGGCCGGGACCATGGGGTCGACAGGCGGCGGCGGCGGACGACCAATCCGGGTAGTCCCCCGACCACATCGAAGAGTTGAGCCGGAGGATCCGGGCAGCGTGTTCGGACAATCGGCAGGCTGCGATGCCTGGTGTCAGGTCCCGGAGGCGTTCTGTCATCCGGCCTGGCTTCACTTCTGCGGCACCCGGTGGATGGTCTGGAGGATCTCGCTTTCGACAGGTTGGCCGGTGGCGGACTTGAGCGCATACCGGATCCGCTGCTGCATGGCAGGGAGGGTGGAAGCGAGCGTCAGGCGGACGGTCTTGCCATCGGGTGAAAGCTCGGCGGCGGTGACATCGACCGGGTCGTGCCCCTTGGCGGTGGGCTCGGAGATGCGGAATTCGGGTGAGCCGTACTTCTCGGTCCACTGGTAGTTCCAGCGCTCGACGCTCCAGTTCTGGAGGTCGCGGACCGTGGCGGGGTCGAGGGCGTCCGTGAAGGTGATCTCGACGCCGGTCTTCTGCACATGGAGGTCGCGGGGCATGGTGACGGGTTTGCCGGTGTAGCGGACGCGGTGGAAGGCGCCCTGGCGGGCCCCGTTGGATTGCCAGATGACGAGGCCGCAGGTGTAGAGTTGGCCGTCGAGGGGGCTGAAGCGGGAACGCATGATCCCGGACTCAAAGCGCAGCGGGAACCGGACGACGCCGGCCTGGCGGACGCCATCGACCTCCTCATGCATGACCTTGAAGAGCGAGCAGGTGCCGTAGCTGGTGTGGAGCAGGTCGCCTGCGAAAGGACCCCAGCGCTTGCTGGTGACCCAGGCCTGGCCGCCGGAGGAATTATCGGCGTTCTTGGGGAGCCAGAAGAGCGGAAGATCGTAGTCTGTGGGCTTGGGGGTTCGATGGGCGGTGAAGACGTGGCCGTAGAATCCGCCGGGCTTCATCCAGTTCACGCGGGAGGCGGGCACCCAGTTGCCCTCGTTGTCGCTGGAGGTGATCTGGTCCTCGGGTCCCATGCCGATGCCATTGGGAGCCCGGAGGCCGGTGGCGACGACGGAGAGCTTCTTGCCGTCGGGCGAGACCTTCAGGAGCGTGCCATGATGGGGGATCTTTGCGTCGCCGAGGTTGCCGCCCTTGTTGAAGTAGAAGTTGCCGGCGCGGTCGGTTTCGAGCCCGAGGCAGAACTCGTGGTAATGGTCGGTGATCGTGGTGTCGTTGTTGAAATTCTCGTAGTGGTCGGCTTCGCCGTCCTTGTTGAGGTCGTGGAGGCGGGTGATCTGGTCGCGGCCGAGTACATAGACCTGATCGTTGACGATGCGGAGGCCGAGGGGTTGGAACAGGCCGGAGGCGAATCGTTGCCAACGGATGTTCTGCAGGCCTTCGTCGAGGCCGGAGACGATCCACACGTCACCGGAGACGTTGCAGATGGCGGCGCGGGTGGCGTCCTTGAAGAAGTCGAAGCCACCGAATCGGAGCCAGGACTTCTGTGGGTTTTCGTCGGGCCAGGTGATGGTATCGACGACGTAGGCACCATCGCCCCCGCTGGTGGCGAGCTTGCCCTGGGTGACGAGGGGTTCGCCCCAGATCTTCGGGCCGGGCTTGAGGTCGGCACGCAGGTCGGCCGGGGCGCTGCGCTTGAACGTCGGGCTGCCTTCAGGAAGGAAGGTGAGGCGGAAGGGGCGGTGGGCCTTGGTGGCGGGAATGGCAAGCCAGAGCGTCGAGTCGCGCAGTTCGAATCGGGCATCACCGGCCAGGCCGTCCAGGCGGACTTCGACGGCGGTGGAGTTGGTGCCGTGCCGGAAAGTGACGGAGTTCGGCGCGTTGGAAATACTGCGGGAAGGAACTTCCGCGATGCGGAGCATCTTCGGGCTGGAAGCGCGGGTGAACTGGATGACGCGGTTGAACCTCCCTCCCTCGAAGCTGGGTTGCTCGAGGACGCCCGTGTCACCGAGGTCGTATTCGAGGACGACGCGGTCGCCGTGGCGGTGGAGTCCCCTCCAATGGCCCCACGAATCCGGCAGGCGTTCGAACTTGGTGGCGCGAGGGTCCTGGAGGTTCGCGGCGGTCGCCCAGCCTGGCCCGTTGGAGGTGGCCAACATCACGTCGCCCCAGGGTTCGGGAAGGCCTTCCATGCCGTCGCGGCCGCGGGGCAGGTGCAGGAATCCGCCGGACCAGGCGGCGTTCCAGCGGAGGCTCATGGTGTCGAAGTTGACGGCGGCCGGGGCCGCTTCGGAGCCGACGCGGACCGTCAGGGTCTTCAGGGCGGCGACGGAGCCCTTGAGGTTGGACGAGAAGAACGGGCCTTGGTCCATCTGCTCCCATTTCCAGCGGCCGGCGGCGTCGGTGGGAATCGGGGGTTTGGCCTTCTGGGCAAGAGCGACGGTGCCGGACGTCAGGAGGCCGGCCAAAGCGAGGGTAGGGAGGCGGAGCACATCCCGATGTTCCCGGGATGGTGGGAGGATCCAAGGAGGAATTTGCAGGATCAGGAGGGCGGAGCGGAAGACGGAGTTGGAGTCGGAGGGGAATACGGTCGGTCGAGGGCGCGGTCGAGGGCGCGGATGAGTTCCGCCTTGCGGACCGGTTTCGGGATGAAGTCATCCATGCCGGCGTTGAGGCACAGCAGGCGGTCGCTTTCGAGGACGGACGCCGTCATGGCAATGATGTGAGCGCGCGGTCGGCCTGGTTCCTCCTGTTCGAACTGGCGGATGCGGCGGGTGGCCTCCAAGCCGTCCATGTCCGGCATCTGGCAATCCATGAGGATGACGGGGTAGTGGGACTCCTCACATCGGCGGAGGGCCTCGATGCCGTTGTCGGCGATCTCGCATTCGAAGCCGAGGCGTCGGAGCATTTGCCGGGAGAGTTCCTGATTCACCGGATGATCGTCGGCAACGAGGATCCGGATGAGGTTGCGCGGTGCGGGTTCAGCAGGTGTTCCGGTGGGTGGGGTCGGCTTGGGTGCCGACGGCGTGGAGAGGGCGGGATTGGTTGGTGCCGGGGTGGCTGGGAGGGGAGGCGGCGCGGTCTCGGTTGCGGGCGGTTGGGGGAGTTCCCGGGTGAGGGTTTCGATGAGTTGCCGCAGGGCCTGTCGCCGGATGGGTTTGCAGAGGATGTGCTGGAAGCCGGCCGCTTGAAGGTTGTTGGGGGGCGGTCGGCGGACAGAGTCCACGACCCCGATCTGGCGGAACCCCGGAAGCGCGCCTTGGGGTGGTAGGGAATTGCTGGGGTAGCGGATGAATTCGAGGGAAACAGGCGCGCTGTTTTCTTCGGGAGCGACGACTGCGACGCCGCGGTCCTCCAGGTAACTCGCGAGGACTTCGTCGGATCGCATGCTTCCAGTGCGGACCAGGGCGACGAGGTTGGGAAAGGCATGGTGGGGAGGTGGAGCGGTTCCGGTTGAAGAAGGGGTAAGCACCGGGATCTCGAACCAGAACGTGGAGCCGAGGCCTGGGTTGCTCTCGAAGTCGATGGTGCCGCCCATGAGTTCAACGAGGCGCCGGGTGATGGCGAGGCCGAGACCGGTGCCGCCAAAGCGGCGGGTGGTCGAGGCGTCGGCCTGGGAAAAAGAGCGGAAGAGTCGGGTCCGTTGGGCTGGGGAGATGCCGATGCCGGAGTCCTGGATATGGAAGCGTAGAAGCGTGACGGGGCTACCGGCCTGGGAGGAATCGATGCTGGTTTCCAGAGCGACGAAGATTTCGCCCTTCGCGGTGAACTTGAGGGCGTTGCTGAGAAGGTTGTTGAGGATCTGTCGGAGGCGGCCGGAATCGCCGTGGATGATACGGGGGACCGAGGGAGCGAAGCAGACGTTGAAGTCGATACCCCGGGTGAAGGCGCCTGAGGCGTGGAGTTCACAGGTGGTTTCGACGAGTTCCTCCAGATCGAACTCCGATTCCTCCAGGCTGAGTTGACCGGCCTCGATCTTGGAGAAGTCGAGGATGTCGTCGAGGATGCGGAGCAGGGATTCGGCGGAGTTGCGGGAGGTGCGCGCGAGTTCGGCCTGTTCGGTGTTGAGATGGGAGTCCAGGAGGAGTTCCGTGGTGCCGATGATGCCATTCATCGGGGTCCGGATCTCGTGGGACATGGTGGCGAGGAACTCGGACTTGGCGCGGTTGGCTGCCTCGGCGGCCTCGGCGAGGAGACGGGTTTCGGCGATGGCCTTTTCGAGTTGGGCGTTGGAGCCCGCGAGGTTGTGGTTGGTGACTTCGAGACGGTCACGTGCCTCGATGAGTCGGGCCTGGGTTTCCTGGTGAAGTTGGACTTCCGCCCGGAGTTCCTGGGTCCGCTGTTCGACGCGGACTTCGAGGGCGGCGTCCCGTTCCTGCACTTGCAGGAGCATGTTGTTGAACCCGTCGGCGAGCTTGGAAAGTTCGGGGACGGGCGTGGATCCGGCGCGAAGGGTGTAATCCCGCTTTTCTGCGACGGCAGCCATGGTCGAGACCAGTTGGTCGACCGGACGGGAGATCTGGCGTTGCAAGACCGTGGTCAGCCATGCGGAGAGGGCGAGGACCACGTATCCCAGTCCGACGAGCAGGCTCGCGGAACGGGTCAGGCGATCGCGAAGAGGGGTCAGGTCAGCCTCGATGTAGAGGGTGCCACGGCGGGTCTTGCCCGTCAGGGCGGGTTCCATGACGCCGATACGGGCTTTGGCGGGTTTCCAACCAGTCGGCAAGGTTGAGGACAGCGGGTAGGCCTGGACGATGCGCTGGGATGTGCCGGGTAGGGTACTGACATCGCGGTTGCCGGGAACGACGAGGGTGGAGGAGGGGAACTCGTTGGTGCTCGGGCCCGGCGTAGGCGGGATGAAGACCAGGTTGCTGGCTCCGCGGAAGGCGAACACCTTGCCGTCGATACCGTAGAGGACGGCGCCGGCGATGCCCTTGTTTTGGGTGATGAGGTTCAGTTGCTGTTGGGCGGCTTCGATATCCTCGAAGAGGATGGCAGCCGCTCCCAGTTCAGCCAGGAACCGCGCATTTTCCACGAGGTTCTCGTGGGTCCGACGGGTGGCGTTCTGGTAGTCGGACCAGAGGACGGCAGCGCCAAGCAGCAACACGGCCATGACCGTGGTCAGCAGACTCGTGGCGATGAGTCGGGCGCGAAGGGAACTGGGAAGCCAGAACTTCATTGGACTTTGGTTTCATCGATCCACTGGATCGCTCGCAGCGAGGCCAGATGGGAACTGAAGCGGATACCAACCCGGGAGGCGGCCTCGCGACAGATCTCGATCTGCGAGGACTCCGCCGTGAGCAAGAGGTTGATGGTGCCTCCCGACCTGGCAAACCCGGGTTGTTCACCCACGAGGAGGATGGGTGAACGGCGGACCGCCTCAGGCACACCCGCCAGTCCTCGGCGATAGTCGCGTCCGACGTAGATCAGTTGCACGTCCTGCCAGGAGTCCGGCATTTGGCGGCGGACCTGGATCGGGTGTTCGCCGATTTTCTGCTCGGCGGCGACTTTCTGGAGTTGGGCAGCGACCTCTGGTGCATCGAGGACGATCATCACGAAGGTCGAGTTGGATGCGGCGAAGGTGTTTGTGGGCCATTGGACGAACGGCAGGATCTTCAGGATGGCCGCCGCCTTGACGGCGGGTTCCGGGGCGGATCTCGGCTTGGTTGGGGTCTGACCCGTTGCCGTCCACGTCAAGCCCGCGCAGGCCCAGAGCACCAAGACTCCCATCGCAATCCCTGACAGGGCTTGCCCAAGCCTCTTCCCTCGCCCTCCCCGTATTTCCTTGGTTGGGGCGCTCATCAGAACGCGTAGCTGAGCTTGATGCGGAAGGTTCGCCCATCCTGTTGCAGGAGTCGCTGGGTCAGTTCGGATCCGGTCGGATCGGAGTACTGCCGGTCAAACAGGTTGTAGACGGAGGCGGACAACTCCAGACCGCTGACCCATTGGTAGGAGAAGAGGGTCAGGTTGGCGACAAATTGGGGGTCTGAAGGGATGTCGTTCCCGGCATGCCGGTGCGAGAGGTAGCGTCCCTCGATCCCGGCGGTGAGGCGATCCGTCCAGAGAGGGACGATCAACTGCCCCTGGACGATGTGGCGGGGGGAGTTGCTGAGGCTCACGGACGCCTGACGGTCCTCCGCGCTCTGGCCGGCGTAGCCGAGTCGAGCGCGCCAGCCGTTCCCGAAGCGGGCATCCAGTTCGGCCTCGACGCCCTGGCCGCGGGCCTGGTCGACATTCCGATAGACGAGGAGATTGTCGGAGGGGTCTACGATCTGGTTGATCAGGTCTTCAGCCTGGAAGCGGTAGGCGGAGAGGGAGAGGCGAAAGTGTTTTCCGAGTTGCTGCTCGAGGGCCAGTTCGTAGGTCTGGATCGATTCCGGTTTGAGGTCCGGGTTGGTCTTCTGGGTGTTGTTGCCGTCGGTGTAGTACGTCTCGTAGGCGTTTGGCGCCCGGAAAGCCGTTCCGTAGATGGCCTTGAGGGTGGTGCCGGGAAGCGCCTGCCAGATGCCCGCGAAGCGGGGGTTCCACGATTCCGGCCCGAGCGAGTACTGGTCGTAGCGGCCGCCCAGGGAAAGCGTCACGGGCTCAATGACCTTCCAGTCCGACTGGGCGTAGGCGCCCCATAGGCTGGATGAACGAGTGTCGGAAAGCGTGTTGAACTGAGGGTCCTTCGAGAACGTGAACTGGTCCTGCTGGACGTTCTGCCGGCCTTCGAACCCTCCGGTCAGCGTCACGCGCTCCCAGAATTCGCGGCGGACCAGCAGTTCCTCGCCGATCCAGCGCGCCCGGGAGTTGTCATATTCGAGGACGGGAACCCCCGGGAATGCGGGGCCGGCATCCGAATAGGCGTAACGCCCGTCGTAATCGTTCTGGTTGATGGCCAGGTTGGCGACGAGCTCGATTTCGTTTTCTAACTGGTGCTCCAACCGGATCCTCCCGTAGGCCTGCATGTCGGTCGTCTCGTTCCGGGGATCACCGAAGATAGACTCGTAAGGGGCGGTTGGCAGCTGCTTGAACCGGTTGACGTAACCGAACTCAAGGCTCAGGCCCTTCCAGGCAACCCGGCCCAGGGCATTCTGGGCTTCCTCATGGTCGAGGCCGATGGCCCGGCCATTGGAACCGGGAGGGGAATCGAACTCCGGGTAGTACAGGGAATCCCAGCCGTCCCGATTCATCAGCGTGCCGGAAAGGAGGAATTCCACCTCGTTGTCCCAGCGATGGCCCAGGGAGATCCGACCCTTGTAGTAGCCCGGGCTGCCGCCCTCAAAAGAGGCCTCGCCGGCGCGGAAGGACCCGGGTTCGCGGGTGATGACGTTGATCACACCGAAGAAGGCGCTGCTGCCGTACATGGCCGAACCCGGGCCGCGCACGATCTCGACCCGCTCGATCAGGTCGACGTCGAGAACGAACTCATTGCCGATGAGCGCCCCCTCGGTCAGGCCGTCGTTGATCCGCTGGCCGTTGACGAGGAACAGGACCCGCGAGTTGTAATCGCCCGGGCGACTGAACCCACGGGTGCCGAGATAGGAGTAGTTGCGGTCGTAGGAGACGTAGAAGCCGCGGACGCCGCGAAGGACATCGGCGAGCGTCTGGTAGCCGAGATGCTGGATCTGTTCGCGATCGACGACGGTGATCGAAGCGGGGGCGTCCGTAGTGAGCTGCGACCGCTTCGAGGCGGCGGTCACGCTCTCGACCTTGACCTCCAGCAGTTCCTCGAGGCTCAGCTGCGAAAGGTCGGTGGCGTCTGAAGCCTGAGCCTGGAAGGCACGAAAAAGCGCGACCACGCCGAGCACGACTGGACGGATCTTTCTTTTGGCCACCTGAGCAGGGGAAGGGGTGGAAATCGACATGGAGAACAGGGTCCCTCGGTCGGCAGGTTAATCGACGTCGATCCGGGATAACGAGTACGTTTTTGGGGATGGTGAGGGAGGGTTTGGGGTGGGCCTGACGCTGGGGAACAGGGTGGCTTGGACCTTGTGAAAGAATTCACAAAAGCCGCTTGCAGGGCCGGAAAGCCAACCATAGCTTGCGGCGGTTCGTAGCCCGCCGGCCCGGGCCTCAATCCCTATGGAGACCACAGCGCTGACGCCTTCCACCCGCCTACAGACCGAGTTCGGATACAACTCGAAGATCGAGGGCGAGGTTGTCCACACTCAGTTGGATTCCGCCTTGAACTGGTTCCGCAAGAACTCGTTGTGGCCGATGCCGATGGGGTTGGCGTGCTGTGCGATCGAGTTGATGGCGGCGGGTGCGAGCCGGTTCGACATCAGCCGGTTCGGGTCCGAGGTCATGCGGTTTTCGCCCCGTCAATCGGACGTCATGATCGTGGCCGGTACCGTGACTTACAAGATGGCCCTGGCGGTGCGCCGGATCTACGAACAGATGGCCGAACCGAAGTGGGTGATCGCGATGGGCGCGTGCGCTTCGACCGGAGGAATGTACCGCTCTTACGCGGTCCTTCAGGGTGTGGACAACATCGTGCCGGTGGATGTCTATGTTGCCGGTTGTCCTCCGCGTCCGGAAGCGCTGCTCGACGCCTTGATCAAGCTTCAGGAGAAGGTGGGACGTGAGCCGATCACCAAGACCCTCAAGAGGGACGTCGCCCCGCTGAAGTACGGTCGCCTGGGACTGGAGATTTCGGCGACGAGCATCGAGGAAACCCGGAAAAACAAGGCCTGACAGTGGCATCTGCTCTCGAATTGGCACGGCAACTCCGGGAGGCATTCCCGGAACAGATTGCGGCACCCACGGAGTTCCGTGGCGAGGTGACGCTGGTGGTGCTGGATCCCGAAAAGGTTCCCGATGTGTGCCGCCACGCGAAGGAGACGCTGGGTTTCGACATGCTTCTGGACCTGTCGAGCGTCGACAACTACGGGGATGATCCCCGGTGGTTGGTGGTGTACGAGCTGTTGGGGTTGGCGCACGGCCAGCACCTGCGGTTGAAGACGGCCGTATCCGAGGAAAAATCCGGGTTGCCGACCGTTTCTGCCATCTGGCGCACGGCGGATTGGCATGAGCGTGAGGTATTTGACATGATGGGGATCCGTTTTTCGGGTCACCCGGACCTTCGACGGATCCTGATGTGGGATGGCTACCCGTATCATCCGCTTCGCAAGGATTTCCCGTTGGCGGGGAAGGAAACCTCGCTTCCGGAAGTGGCATTTACACGGCAGGCACCGTTGGAGGGTGGGCCGTTCGTGACGGTGGCCAGCACGGCCGAGAGCATTGCCCGCGAGCCGCGGGCCCGGAATCCCCAGGAGTAAGGCGAGTTCCCCATGGCGACTTCCCAGACCATCGAGTTTCGCGATCCCGGCGTTCGGGCGGCGGCATCTGCTGCTTCGGCCGACGAGTTACAGGACCTGCACGGCGACAAGCTGGTGCTCAACATGGGTCCGTCCCATCCGTCGACGCACGGCGTGCTGCGGGTGTTGATCGAAATGGACGGTGAGACGATCACCAAGGCCATGCCGGACCTCGGATACCTGCACCGCGGGGACGAGAAGATCGCGGAGAACATGACCTATAACCAGTTCATCCCTTATACGGATCGACTGGACTACCTGGCGCCGTTGGCGAACAACGTGGCGTACGCACTGGCGGTGGAGAAGTTGCTGGGCATCCATGATTCCCTGCCTGCCCGTTGCCAGTACATCCGGGTGATCTGCTGCGAATTGGCGCGGATTTCGGCGCACCTTCTGGGTTTGGGGGCGTTCGCGATGGATGTGGGTGCATTGACGGTGTTCCTGCACACGTTCACGGAGCGCGAGAAGATCTATAATTTTGCGGAATGGCTGACGGGAGCGCGTTTCACGACGAGCTATACCCGGATCGGCGGCGTGACCCGGGACCTGCCCGAGGGCTGGGCGGCGAAGGTCCTGAAATTCTGTGACGAGGTCCTGGTGACCTTGGCGGATGTGGACCGGTTGCTGACGCGCAATCCGATCTTCGTGAACCGCACCCGCGAAGTCGGTGTGATCACGAAGGCGCAAGCGATCACGTACGGAATCACGGGTCCGAACCTTCGGGGAAGCGGCGTGGATTACGACGTCCGGAAGGCCGCCCCCTACCTTTGCTACAAGGACCTGGAGTTCGACATTCCGGTGGGCTCCGTGGGTGACTGCTACGACCGTTACCAGGTCCGGCAGGAGGAGATGCGCCAGAGCGTGCGCATCCTGCGCCAGGCTTTGCAGCGGTTGCCGGGCGGGTACGAAAACACCTCGCATGAACCGGTGCAGGTGGCGGATGGCAAGGTGTTCCTGCCGCCCAAGGCGAAGGTCCTGACGAGCATGGAGGAGTTGATCCACCAGTTCATGCTCGTGACCCAGGGGATCAACGCCCCGGTGGGTGAGGTTTACTTTGGTGCGGAGAATCCGAAGGGCGAACTCGGGTTCTACATTCATTCGAGGGGTGGTGGAACGCCGCACCGCCTCAAGATCCGCGCCCCATCGTTCGTCAACCTGAGCATTCTTCCCGAAATCCTTCCCGGCCACCTGATGAGTGACGTCGTCTCGATCCTGGGATCGATCGACTTCGTGATGGGTGAGGCGGACCGGTAACCCAGCCTGAGACATGAGCTTTACCGTCCCTGCCAAACTGGAGGCCCAGCTGGATGAGCTGACCACGCATTACCCGCAGAAGCGGAGTGCGTCGCTGATGTTCCTGCACGCGTTGCAGGAGCATTTTGGATACGTGTCCCCGGAAGCGGTCGACTGGACAGCCCGGAAGCTGGGCTTGCAGCCGATCAACGTTCAGGAGTTGGTCACGTTCTATCCGATGTTCCGGCAGCAGCCGCTGGGCAAGACGCAGGTGAAGGTCTGCCGCACACTGAGTTGCTCCCTGGCTGGCTCTGATTCGATCCGGAAGCACTTTGTCGAGAAGCTGGGTCTGGATGCGCACAAGCACGGACCGCAGACCACCGCCGATGGCAAGTTCACGGTGGAGTTCGTTGAGTGCCTGGCAAGCTGTGGTACGGCTCCGGTCGTGATGGTGAACGACGATCTCGTCGAAAAATGCACGGCAGCAGACTGCGATCGGATCCTGTCGAAAGGACGCTGACCCCCCCCATGATTTCCATTGCGACAACGGAGATGAACCCGGCGGGCCTGATGGGCTCGGATCGGGAATTCGTGGTCGCTGGAGTGCGAGGGTTTCTGGGCTTTCCGTTGGTTGAAACCGCTGGTTTTGCTGGGGTTTCCCGGCGTCAACGCGGTGCTTCCCTCGTGCGGACGATCCGTGGGGGGAAGTCTGGGAAGACTGTGAAGGCTACCTTCAAGAAGGCCAACTCGGTGAGTTGGCTGCCCGACATGGATTTGAACCATGACAAACAGATCCAGAGTCTGCTGTGCTACCGTTACACCATCGGGCAGTCGATAGGCCGGTTACGCTAGCGGGGAATTCGTTGGAGTCAAGTATCACCATGCCTCAAGAGCAAAGACTCATCCTGAAGCACGCCGATCAGCCGGGTTATACGCCCGACATCGAGTGCTATATGCGCCACGGCGGATACGAGGCCCTTCGCAAGGCCTTGGCGACCCCGGGCCGTGATCTTCCCGATGGCAAGAAGCAGACGCCCCGGGAAGTGATCCGTGACGAAGTCCTGAAGTCCGGCCTGCGCGGTCGCGGCGGCGCCGGTTTTTCGGCCGGGCTGAAGTGGAGCTTCGTGGATCGTCGGAGCGGCAAACCGATTTACCTCATCTGCAACGCGGATGAATCCGAGCCCGGGACGTTCAAGGACCGGCAGATCCTCCATAAGGATCCGCACCAGCTGGTCGAAGGCATGATCATCTCGTGCTGGGCGAACGACGTGAAGCTCGCCTACATCTACATCCGGGGCGAGATGCCGCATGCGGCGCGACTCCTGAACAAGGCGTTGGACGAGGCGCGGGCCAAGGGTTTCCTCGGAAAGGATATCCTCGGTTCCGGGACAGAACTGGAGATCCACGTGCATCGGGGCGCCGGAGCCTACATCTGTGGCGAGGAGACCGGCCTGATCGAGTCCCTCGAAGGCAAGCGTCCGTACCCGCGGATCAAGCCGCCGTACTTCCCGGCTGTGCTCGGGTTGTACATGTGCCCGACGATCGTGAACAACGTCGAGACGCTCTGTCACGTCCGTCACATCGTGAACATGGGTGGTGCGGAGTATGCGAAGCTCGGCACGCCGAACAACACGGGGACTCGGATCATCTCGCTGAGCGGCGACGTGAAGAATCCGGGTTACTTCGAGGTTGAGGTCGGCAAGGTCACGTTGGGTGAGGTCATTTACCACGAGAACTTCGGCGGCGGGCTGAAGCCGGGCCGGACGCTGAAGGCGATCATCCCGGGTGGGTCCTCATCGAAGGTCCTGAAGGCCGGTGAGAAGTTCAAATTGCGGAAGAAGGGGCCGGACGGGCAGATGGTCGCGGTCGAGACCGACCTGCTGGACCTGCCGTACGACTTCGATTCGCTGCAGCAGGCCGGCACGATGTCGGGTTCCGGTGCGGTGATCGTGATGGACGACACCCGCGAGATCGTCGATGTGCTGGCGAACGTGTCCGAGTTCTACGCCCACGAGAGCTGCGGCCAGTGCACTCCGTGTCGTGAAGGCGCGCTGTGGATGTCCAAGGCGCTTCACCGCATGACGACCGGTGGCGGTCGCAGCCAGGATGCGGACTACCTACTCCACATCGCGCAGAACATCCAGGGCCGCACGATCTGCGCCTTTGGCGAAGCGGCCGCTTGGCCTGTGCTTTCCTTTGTGAAGAAGTTCAAGGACGACTTCGTTGCGCGCGGCAAGGCGGACGAGGAAGCCCGGGCCAAGGGGATCGTCCCCGCCTCCCACCACTGAACTGAACATTTCGACCATGTCCAACGCAGCGACCACCGCCCCAGCGCCCGCAGCGCCGCCTCCCGTCGAGAAGATCCGGATCAAGGTCGACGGCCGCGACATCGACGTGCCGAAGCTCATGCCGGACTGGCAGGGCAAGCTCGTTCCCACAACGATGCTGCAGGCATGTCAGATCGCCGCCCAGGAGGTTCCGCATTACTGCTACCATCCGAAGCTTCCGATCGCAGGCAATTGCCGCATGTGCCTCGTGGAGTTCGGCACGCCGGTCATGGATCCGGCGACCAAGAAGCCGGTCCTGAATGAGGATGGCTCGCCGAAGATTGCCCGTTCGGTGCTTCCCTACGAGCCGCAGACGCCGCGCGGTGCCATCGCCTGCGCGACGCCGATCTCGCCGGGGATGGAGATCTATCCGTCCTCGCCCGCGACGAAGCAGATGCGGGAGTCCGTGCTCGAATCCCTGCTGATCAACCATCCTCTCGACTGTCCGATCTGCGATCAGGCCGGCGAGTGCAAGCTGCAGGAGTACTCGGTCCAGCACGGACAGGCGGCTTCCCGGTTCGTCGAGCCCAAGGTCCACAAGCCGAAGGCGGTTGACCTCGGGCCGCGGATCGTCCTCGACGACGAGCGCTGCGTCCTGTGCACGCGTTGCATCCGGTTTACGCGAGACATTGCCGGGGACGATGCCCTGGGCATCGTGAACCGCGGTTCCTACAACACGATCTCGGCCGCTCCGGGGAAGCAGTTCGACAACAACTACTCGCTCAACACCGTCGACATCTGTCCGGTGGGCGCGCTGACGTCGAAGGATTTCCGGTTCAAGATGCGCGTCTGGTTCCTCAAGGAGACCAAGAGCGTCTGCACCTCGTGCTCCACGGGATGCAACATCACGATCGGATCGCGGGAGAACGTCGTCCACCGGTTCGAACCGCGGGACAACGACGCGGTGAACGCGAGTTGGATGTGCGACTCGGGTCGCCTGAACTACCAGTGGATCGGGCGGGCTGACCGCCTGCAGGACGTTCTGGTGAAGGGTGTGAAGTCCAACTGGACACAGGCGCTGGGTGAGATCCAGACGCTGTTGCGCAATGCCGCTGAGGGCAGTGTGGCGATCATCGCCAGTGCTCGCCAGACCACCGAGGAACTGTACCTGCTGCGCCGGCTTTCCGTTCGGGTGGGCGCGCTGACCGATGCGGTCGAGCGCGAGGGTGAGGCCGACCGGCTTCTGGTCAGTGCCGACCGCAACCCGAACAGTCAGGGCGCGCGCCTCACCGGCATCGCCTACACGGAGATCGGGATCTCGATTCCGTCGATCGCGGGTGGCATCCGGTCCGGCCGGATCCGGACGTTGATCGTGGTGGGTGAGGACGTGACGAAGGCGGGAATCGATGCCGCTTTGCTGGCGAAGCTCGATACCCTGATCGTGAGCGACATCCTGCCGAGCGCGACGACGGCGGCGGCGCACTACCTGTTGCCGGGATGCGCGCATGCGGAGAAGCGTGGGACGTTCATCAACGGCAAGGGGCGGGTGCAGAAGTTTCTCAAGGCTGTGGAACCGCGGGGCGATGCGCGTCCCGAGTGGGAATTCCTGGCCGAGTTGGCGAAGGCACTCGGGGCGGTCGAGGGATTCTCGACGATCGAAGGTCTTTTCAACCGCATGGCTTCGGAGTTGCCGGCCTTGGCTGGCGTCGAATGGGCGAAGCTGGGCGACACCGGAGTGACCGTTCCCGTCTGAAAGAGGATCATCCATGCTCGAAAACATTCTCTCAGATCCCTCGGTCCAGTTCTTCCTGTTCAGCGCGGCCAAGATCGCCGTGGTGTTCGGCGTCGTGATGACGTTTGTCGCCTATGCGGTGCTGGTTGAACGCAAGGTGTCGGCCGCGATCCAGGACCGTGTGGGTCCGAACCGGACGGCGCCGCCGCTGGCGCTGAAGATTCCGGTGCTCGGACGCCTTCTCCAGCGCTGGGGCATGTTCCAGCCGATGGCAGACGGGTTGAAGTTCATCCTGAAGGAAGACTTCACGCCGGCGTATGTCCGGACGATTTACTTCTGGCTGGCTCCTGCGATCTCGGTGATCCCGGCCTTCCTCACGCTGGCGGTGATTCCCTTTGGATCCAACCTCGGCCAGCAGAAGATGGTCATCGCGGACCTGAACGTCGGCATCCTCTACACCTTCGGCATCGTTTCGCTGGGCGTGTATGGGATCGTGCTGGCCGGTTGGTCCTCGAACTCGAAGTACCCGTTCCTCGGTGGCATCCGTTCGAGTGCGCAGATGATCTCATACGAGATCGCGATGGGCATGAGCGTCGTGTCGCTGTTCCTGATTTCCGGTGACCTGAATCTCTCGAAGTTGGTGGAGTGGCAGGCGAACCATGGGTGGCTGGTGTTCTACCAACCGGTGTCGTTCGTGATCTTCCTGGTGGCTGCGTTTGCGGAGACGAACCGTCTGCCGTTTGACCTTCCGGAATCCGAGACCGAGCTGGTCGGTGGCTACCACACGGAATACAGCTCGATGAAGTTCGCGCTCTTCTTTCTGGGTGAGTACGCGAACATGATCGCCAGTTCGGCGATGATGGTGACGCTTTTCTTCGGTGGCTGGTCGCTGCCGTTCCTGGGCAAGCCGGCGGAGTCGCTGCTGGGCGGCCTGATCCACATCGGGATCTTCATCGCCAAGATGATCGTCCTGATGATCGTGTTCATCTGGGTACGATGGATGCTGCCGCGCTTCCGGTACGACCAATTGATGGATCTGGGATGGCGGCGGTTCATTCCGCTGGCGCTGGCGAACATCGTCGCGACGGCCCTCGGGGTCGCCCTGTTTAACCGCTGAGACCAAGAGGACGAGACATGACCAAGGTTGTTGATCGCAGTCCGCTGAATTTCTACGAGAAGACCTACCTGCCGGCATTGGTGGAGGGCTTCAAGGTGACCGCGCGCCATTTCGTCCGGACGGTGAAGGGCGAGAACACCGCGACGGATCTGGGCGATGGTTACTATCCCGAGGTGCCCTGGCGGGTGAACGAGGGATACCGTGGGGCGCCGTATCTGGTCCGGGACCAGGAAGGCTCCACCAAGTGTGTCTCGTGCCAGTTGTGCGAGTTCATCTGCCCGCCCAAGGCCATCAAGATCACGCCGCCGGGTCCGGAAGGGCAGGGGGCGGATCGGCCCAACGCGGAGAAGATGCCGCGTGAGTTCGAGATCAACATGCTGCGGTGCATCTTCTGTGGGCTTTGCCAGGAAGTCTGCCCGGAGGAGGCGATCTTCCTGCAGCAGCATTACTCCCTCTCCGGGTTGAGCCGGGAGGAGATGGTTTACAACAAGGAGAAACTCCTGAAACTCGGCGGTGTCCACGCCGGCATCCAGAAGTGGAAACACAAGCTGGAGGAAGCCCGGGAACAGGAATCATTCCCCGTCCAAGTCGACTGACCCGGTCACGACCGGAAGACGAGACAAGTCCATGCCGCAGTTCACCGATCTCCTATTTTACGCGTTCGCCGGGTTGACCCTGCTGTTCGGGTTCCTGTGCGTCGCCAACCCGCTCAGCCGGAATCCGGTGACGAGTGCGATGTTTCTGGTGCTGACCATCATTTCGATGGCGGGACTGTTCGTGCTGTTGCACGCGTTCTTCCTGGCCGCGGTCCAGATCCTGGTCTACGCGGGCGCCGTGATGGTGCTGTTCCTGTTCGTGATCATGCTGCTCGACCTCAAGGAAGAGGATCGGCGGAAGCTGAACAAGACCGCCGTGGGTTTGGGATCGCTGGCGGTGCTGGGCCTGGCTGGAGTGCTGGTCCGCGCGATGCTGGCCGCCAAGCCGGTGATCGCGGCGGGTTCGAAGCCGGTCGAGGGATCGACCAAGGAACTGGGCCGGATCCTGTTTGAATCGTACCTGCTGCCGTTCGAGATCCTCTCGATCCTGCTGCTGGTGGCGATGGTTGGGGTGATCCTGCTGAGCAAGAAGGACCTGAAGTAACATGGAAACTGGACTTCCCCACTACCTGATCGTCAGCGCCCTGCTGTTCTCGCTGGGTTTGCTGGGCGTGATTGCGCGCCGCAGCCTGCTGGTGATGTACATGAGCCTCGAGTTGATGCTGAACGCCGCGAATCTGGCGTTGGTGGCCTTCTCCCGGTTCAACCAGAATCTCAATGGTCAGGTGATGGTGTTCTTCATCATCACCGTGGCCGCCGCGGAAGTTGCCGTGGGCCTGGCCCTCATCGTCGCCCTCTTCCGCAAACGACAGACTTCCCACGTGGAGGATCTCGCCTCGCTCAAGCTCTGACCCGCGCCGCATGGACGCCCACGCCACCCAACAAGTCGCCGAAGCTGGCTCGAAGTATCAGGACCTCGCCTGGATGGTGCTGGCCTCGCCGCTCATCTGCGGAGCCGGTTCCTGGTTCCTCTCTCGCCGCCTCCGCGGTCTCACCGCCGGATTCAACATCGCCGGAGTGCTCCTGAGCCTGGTGCTCGGGGTCATCCTTTTCGGCATCTCCGGCGATCATCCGCTGGCGGCAACCGCCTTCCACTGGCTGCCGATCCCCGGCCTCGATCTCACCATCGGGCTGCAGATCGATCGGTTGTCTTCGCTGATGACCCTCGTGGTCACGGCGGTTGCGAGTCTGGTGATGATCTATTCGACGGGTTACATGCACGATGACCGGTCGTACAGTCGGTTCTTCTGCACGCTGAGCCTGTTCGTGTTCTCGATGCTGGGCATCGTTCTTGCCGACAACCTGATGATGATCTTCGTCTTCTGGGAACTCGTCGGCGTGTCCTCGTACCTGCTGATCGGTTTCTGGCACGAACGGCCGGCGGCGGGGGATGCGGCCAAGAAGGCCTTCCTGAGCAATCGTCTGGGTGACTTCGGGTTCCTGCTGGGAATCCTGATGGTCTGGGCTGCGACGGGGACGCTGAATCTCGCGGAGCTTTCGGCGAAGTTCGGGGCGAATCCGTCGATCCTCGGCTCAATGGCCAGTATCGCGGGCTTGCTGGTGTTCATGGGCGCGATGGGCAAGAGCGCGCAATTCCCGCTGCATGTGTGGTTGCCGGACGCCATGGAAGGTCCGACGCCGGTGTCCGCGTTGATCCATGCGGCGACGATGGTGGCGGCGGGCGTTTACATGCTTTGCCGGGTGTTCTTCCTCTACACGGCGCCCGGCGCCTGGCCGGCTCCGCTGGATTTCCTCGGCGGGCTCGGGGCGGGCACGATCATCGGGTACATCGGTGGCTTTACGGCTTTGCTGGCCGCGCTGATTGCGGTCCAGCAGAACGACATCAAGCGTATCCTCGCCTATTCCACGCTATCGCAGCTCGGATACATGGTGATGGCCGTCGGGTTGGGTGCGCAGTTGGGGACGCCGGCTTCGGGGATGTACCACCTGGTGACCCACGCTTTCTTCAAGGCGATGCTGTTCCTCGGGGCTGGGTCGGTGATCCATGCCTGCCATCACGAGCAGGACATCTGGAAGATGGGCGGTTTGTGGAAGAAGATGCCCAAGACGTTTTGGACCTTCGTGATTGGGACCGCGGCGCTCGCCGGTCTTCCTCCTTTCTCCGGATTCTATTCCAAGGACGAAGTGCTGGTGACGGCATTGGAGGTCAACCCGGTGCTGTTCGTGGTCGCGGTGGTGGTCGCCATCCTGACGACCTTCTACATGGTGCGTCTGGTGGTGGTGGCTTTCCTGGGCGACGCCCGGTCCGAATCCGCCTCCCATGCCCACGAGTCGCCCGCGGTCATGACCTGGCCGTTGTTGATCCTGGCCGTGCCGAGCGTGGCCTTGGCTTGGTTGCCTCTGGGCGAGTTCATCGGTTCGGCCCTCGGCGGTCACGGTCACGGTCACGGTGCCGCCCATGCAGCGGTTGAAAAGTATCCGGTTGGGATCCTGCCCTTGATCGAGAACCTCTCCAATGGCGTGAACGGGGCCTTGTTCGGACCTTTCAACCACAACGCGCTGGCGGCGATGATGGGACTGTTCGCCGTCCTGATCGGGTCCAGCCTGGCCTGGACCTGCTACAGCAAGGCGACTTCGGATCCGTTGCCGAAGACGCTGGGTGGTTGGGCCCGGTTGCTGAAGGGACGCTTTTATTTTGATGAGATCTATTCCGGCGTTTTCGTGCCCCTGCATGACGTTGCCGGTGCGGTAGCCGATTGGATCGACCGCTGGATCATCGCCGGATTGGGCATCCGCGGGTTGCATGGATCGGTCGAGTTGGTCGGCCGGGCCCTGCGACTTGTGCAGAGCGGCAATCTCCAGACCTACACCTTCCTGTTCGCGGCCGGTTTGGCGGTCGTGGCCTGGTTCACCCTTCGCTGAACGACCATGAGCCTGACGAGTACACTTTTGCTGACGCCGTTCCTGACGGCCTTCCTGGTGCTTCTGGTGCCGGGCAACTACCGCTTGGTGATCCGGGCGCTGGCGTTGTTGGGGTCGATGGTGACCGCGGTGCTGGGGATGGCGGTTTTCATCCATTTCGATCCGGCTGGCGCTCCGTATCAGTTTGAGAGTCTGGCGACCTGGGTTTCTTCCTCGGTCCTTCGGATCAACTACCACGTCGGAGTGGACGGCATCGCCGCGGCGATGCTTCTCGTCACGGCGCTCGTGGGATTTGCGGCGGTGGCGGTATCGTGGGAAATCGAGCATCAGACCAAGCTCTTCTATATCCTGCTGCTGGTCATGATTGGTGGCGCGTTGGGAGCGTTTGCGTCGCTGGACCTGTTCTTCTTCTACTTCTTCAACGAGCTCGCGCTGGTGCCGACCTTCATCATGATCGGCGTCTGGGGCCATGGTGAGGAGCGGACCTATGCGGCGTTCAAGATCACGATGTACCTCACGGCGGGTGCGATGGTCGCCCTCGCTGGCCTGATTGGCCTGTATACGCTTTCCGGAGCGTCCTCTCTCGACCTGATCGAACTTCAGAAGCAGCTCGCCAAGGCCCCGCTTTCGGCGACCTCGCAGAAGATCCTCTTTCCCTGCCTGCTGTTTGGGTTTGGCACTCTGGTGGGGCTGTTCCCATTCCATTCCTGGGCGCCTCAGGGATACGGCTGTGCGCCGGCGGCGACCGCGATGATGCATGCCGGCATCCTGAAGAAGGCGGGTCTGTTCGCGATCCTGCGGGTGGCGCTCCCGTTGATGCCTGAGGGTGTCGCGATGTGGACGCCGGTGCTGGCGATCCTGTGCGTGGGCAATCTCCTGCACTGTGGATTTGTGGCCCTGCGTCAGAAGGATCTCAATCTGCTGATCGGCAATTCGAGTCTGGCGCACATGGGCTTCGCCTTCCTGGGGATCGCCTCGTTGACGGTGGTTGGGTTGACGGGAACGGTGCTGGTGATGTTTTCGCACGCGCTGCTGGCGGCGTTGAGCTTCGCGCTGTCGGGTTGGATTCGGCGTCAGACGGGCACGCTGGAGATGGCCAAGATGGGCGGGTTGCTGCAGCGCATGCCATTCATCGGGTCCGTGTTGACCCTGTGCTTCCTGGCGGGTTGCGGCGTTCCGGGCTTTGCGAACTTCGCTGGCGAGATTGCGGTGATGTTCGGGTCCTGGAAGGCGCTCCCCTGGGTGGTGGTGGCGGCGGCCTGGGGCGGATTGATCATCGGTGGCGTCTACATGCTCCGCGCGCTGCGTGCGGTTCTTCATGGCAAGGCCCGCGAGGAACTTTCGACCGTGATCGATGCCCCGAACCTCTGGCGCAAGCTGCCCTTCGTCCTTCTGGCGGCGGGGCTCCTGTTGTTTGGATTCTTCCCCGGAGCGATTACCCGGCGCGTGGCGCCTGCTGTGAATCGCATTGCTGAACTGGCCCGGCCGGTGGCGAAACCGGCTGCCGCGGTCACGGCGGCGGTTGCAACGCCTGCCAAGCCCGCTGCGAACTGAAATTTCATCCCGATGAATTCCTCGTTGATCGTAGTTGAGATCCTGGTGGGGCTGCTGGGCCTCGGTGTCCTGCTCGCCGACCTGTGGTTGCCTGCCAGGAACCGCCGGCAGTTGGGTTGGGCCGCGGCGTTGGGCGTCGGGATCATCTTCTTCGTGAGCCTGAAGGACGCGGCGGAGGTGACGTATGCGTTCACCGCTCCCGGGGCGAAGACCGGGATGTTCGTTCAGGACAGCCTTGCGGTCTTCTTCAAGCAGTTCTTCCTGTTGGCCGCGCTGGTCGTGATCCTGATGGCCGTCGAGTATTCGGATCGGTTTGCGACCGGCGTGTCCGAGTACTTTTCGCTGATCCTGTTCGCCCTGCTGGGAATGCTGTTCACGGCCTCGACCAACGACTTCACGTTGATGTTTGCGTCGTTGGAGTTGATCACGATCACGTTCGTCATCCTCAACAGCTTCCAACGGGATCGCGCCTCGTCGATCGAGGCCGGTGTGAAGTATCTGATCCTCGGCGGAACGTCTTCGGCGATCATGGTTTTCGGAATCGCGCTGGTGTTCGGTTCTGCTGGAACGACGAACTTCAACGAGATCGCTGCCGCCCAGAAGACGCTCGCGACGAGCCCGGTGTTCCTGACGGGTCTTCTGTTCGTGTTGGGTGGGCTGCTGTTCAAGATTGCTGCATTTCCGTTCCAGATCTGGGCACCGGACGTCTATCAGGGTTCGCCGGCTCCCTCCACCGCCTTCCTGGCGGTTGGCTCCAAGGCCGCGGGCATCGTCCTTCTCCTGCGCGTGCTCTTTTCCGCCGTGCCCGCCATCACCGCGCAATGGCATCACCTGTTCGCCGGGATTGCGGCGATCACGATCCTGTACGGGAGCCTGTGCGCCATCCCGCAGCGCTCGATCAAGCGGTTGATGGGTTATTCCAGCATCGCAAACGCAGGCTTCCTGTTGCTGGGTATCGCCGCTGTCTCCAAGGCGGGTGCCACGGGCATCATCTACTACATCGCGGGATACCTGTTCACCGTGCTCGCGGCGTTCACGGTGATCAGCGTGATCCTGGCCCGGACGGAATCCGATGACATCAGTTCCCTTTCTGGCCTCGCGCGGCGCTCTCCGGGTCTGGCGGCGGGATTGACGCTGGCGATGGCTTCACTGGCGGGCATTCCGCCTTTGGCTGGTTTCGTCGGAAAGTTCCTGCTCCTGAAGGCCATCATTCCGCTCGGTGCGCAGGATCCGGTCTATTACGGACTGCTCGCTGTGGCGGTGATCGGCGTGGTGATTTCCATCTACTACTACTTTGGCGTCATCCGCGCGATCTATTGGGGTGGCAAGCCCACGGACCTGACTCCGATTCCAACGAGCTGGGGTGTGCGTGGCGCTCTCCTGCTCTGTGTGATCGGGATTTTCTGGCTCGGTGTGATGCCGGATACGCTGATCCAGATCTCGACCCCCGCGGTCGAGGTGTTGCGGCCTGAGTTGCCTTTGGGCCTGCAAGCGAAGCCCTGAGGCTGGGGCCGTGGGTCCTGCCACTTCTGTTGGGTGGCGGTGGGCGGATGCCGAATCACCCCCTTCCCGGGTGTGTCCCGTACGCTGACGACCTGGGCCTGTTCCAGGAAGCCCACCTCGAGAAGCAGTGCTGCATCATCGGATGCCGGAATTGAATGGGCCGGTAGAGATCGGTTTCAGGAGCACTTCAGGTGGGATTTCGACGGTGACCGTCGATCCGACCCCATCGATTGCGGCATGCGCATCTCGACGCTGCCTCCAGCGAGGGGTGGGGCGAGTGTCCTCACGAGCCGCTCCAAAGTTCCGAGTTTCAAGATGCAAGATTCATGCTTCAAACTTGAAACTGAAATCTTCGATCTCCTGAGGCGGCTCGACGGAGTCTCGCCCCACCGGATTCCGGGGGCAGTCTCACGTTGCGCCTGAATGCAGCCAGGGGCTGAAATCGCACGCGACAAAGTCCGCGTGCGGTGCGAAGGATGGGTCGGTGGGGTTTGACGATGAAGCCATACAACGTCAGCGCGGATGAGCCCTTGCGGCGGATGCGGGTCGCGACGGGGTTTACCTTGATCGAACTGCTGGTGGTGATCGCCATCATCGCGATCCTCGCTGGCATGCTCTTGCCTGGGTTGGGCAAGGCGAAGCAGAAGGCCCAGGGCATCCAGTGCATGGGCAATCACCGGCAGCTGCTTCTTGCTTGGCGAATGTACTCTGAGGAAGGCCGGGATCGGATTCCCTATGCCAGCGTCCATGCCTCGGACCGGACCCGGGATTCGGGCGTGTGGGTTCTGGGGCAGCTCGATTTCGATCCGGCGAACCGCTTCAACTGGGATCCGAATCTGAGCATTCGGAAGAGTCCCTTGTGGAAGTACTGTCCGTCGCTGGCGGTGTGGCGGTGTCCGGGGGACCGTTCGACCGTGACCATCGCAGGGAAGAAGTTGCCGCGGGTGCGGAGCATGACCATGAGCGTCTGGGCCGGGGGATATGGCGGAGAGGCCCCGCAGGATCTGGACTCGGGGTGGCGGGTCTATCGAAGCCTGACGGACATGCAGGACCCCGGGCCGTCCGGAACCTGGATCCTGATCGACCAGCGGGAGGACAGCCTGAACATCGGGAACTTCTATACCGACATGAGGGGTTATCCGGATCGTCCGGAGACCCTGCGGTTCGCGTATGATTATCCCGCGAGCTACCACAATCGGGCTGGTGGACTTTCGTTTGCGGACGGGCACTCGGAGATCCGTCGATGGGTCGATCCCCGGACCCTGCCGCCGATCACCCCGGGTCAGCGGAGCCGATTCAACGCCGAGTTCACGCCGAGCCCTGGCAATGCGGACATCCGATGGCTGCAGGAGCGCGCGACGCGGCGGGCGCAGTGAAGGGGATCAGATGCCCTCGCCAATGGACGGGGCCTGATGGACGGCGGACACCTCGGGATTCAGGGTGAAGCCGTCGCGCGAAAGCACGCGGTACTCGCGGATCTGGAATGAGATCTCCTGATCCTCGGTCAGGCCGAGTCGGACGAATTCGTCCTTGGTGATGCGCGTGCGCAGGGTGAGGCCCGAGGGCGTTTCGAGCTCGAGGCGCAGTTGGACACCGAGGAAGTAGACGTGCCGGAGGGTTGCGCGGTAGCGGTACTCGGAGAGTTGCGGGGAGATCTGGACGGCGTAGGGGCGGAAGCCGATGCGGAGGCTGGAGCCCTCGGCGACACCGTGGGAGGGGAAGGTGAGTTCGTTGAGGCGGGCGACGCCATTCTCGACGCGGAGTTCGAGGACGTTGAGCACACCGATGAAGCGGGCGACGAATTCGTTGGAGGGTTGTTCGTAGACCTGCCGTGGGGCGCCGATCTGTTCCAGGTTGCCGCGGCTGAAGATGACGATGCGGTTGGAGACCTCCATGGCCTCCTCCTGGTCGTGGGTGACGAAGACCGTGGTGACGGAGAGTTCGTCGTGCAGGTGCACGAGCCAGTCGCGGAGTTCCTGTCGGATCTTGGCGTCGACGGCGCCGAAGGGTTCGTCGAGGAGCAGGACCGAAGGTTTGGGAGCGAGGGAACGGGCGATGGCGACGCGCTGGCGTTGACCGCCGGAGAGTTGGTGGGGGAAGCGCTTACCCAGGCCGTCCAGGCCGAAGAGCTTGAGCAGTTCGGCAACGCGATCGTCGATCTCGGCCTTGGGCCACTTCTTGATCTTGAGTCCGAAGGCGATGTTGTCGGCGACCGACATCGTCTTGAAGAGGGCGTAGCCCTGGAAGACGAAGCCGATGTTGCGCTTCTGGACCGAGACGTCGTTGACGCGCTGGCCTCGGATGAGGATGTCGCCCTCGGTCGGTTGTTCGAGTCCGGCGATCATCCGGAGGACGGTGGTCTTCCCGCCGCCGGACGGGCCGAGCAGGGCTACGAGTTCACCTTCGGCGACCTTGAAAGAGACGTTCTGGACGGCGGCGACATCGCCGAAGCGCTTCGAAATGTTTCGGAGTTCAATGCTCATCGGGCGAATCGGAAGAGGTCTGTGCGAGGTCGAGTTCGCGTTGCTGGCGGTGTTCGAGCCAGGTCTTGAGGCCGAGCGTCAGAAGGGCGAGAACGGCGAGGAGTCCGGCGATGCTGAAGGCGGCGACGCTGTTGTACTCCTTGTCGAGTTTCTCGATTCGGAGGGGAAGGGTGTCGGTGATCCCGGTGATGTGGCCGCTGACCACCGAGACGGCGCCGAACTCGCCGACGGCGCGGGCGGTGCAGAGGATCACGCCGTAGAGGAGTCCCCATTTGATGGAGGGAAGCGTGACGTGCCAGAAGGTTTGCCAACCGGTGGCCCCGAGCGTCAGGGCGGCTTGCTCCTGATCCGAGCCTTGAGCCTGCATGAGCGGGATCAACTCGCGGGCGACGAAGGGGAACGTCACGAAGATCGTGGCGAGGACGATGCCGGGGACGGCAAAGATGATCTGGATGTCGTGGCGGTCGAGCCAGGGGCCGAAGTAGCCGCGGAGACCGAACAGCAGGACGTAGACAAGTCCGGTAACGACGGGGGATACCGAGAACGGGAGGTCAATGAGGGTGGTAAGGATGGCCTTTCCGCGGAATTCGAACTTGGCGATCAGCCACGCGGCGGCGACTCCAAAAAACGTGTTGAGCGGAACACTGATCAACGTGGCGAGAGCCGTCAGCTTCGTTGCGGCGATGGTGTCCGGATCGGTGAGTGATCCGAAGGCGGCCTGCCAGCCTTTGGCCAATGCCTGACCAAAGACGTTCGCGAGGGGCAGCACCAGGAATACGCCTGCGAACAGCGCAGCGATCGCGACGAGCGTCCATCGGATGTACCAGGGATCCTCGGTGCCCCGGCGGGATTTGGTCTGCCCGGACGTCCAACGTTTCTGGGTGGTTCCAGCCATGATCAGCGTTGGAATCGGCTCGCCCAACGTTCGAGCAGGTTGACGGTGATGAGCAGGAAGAAGGAGATCACCAGCATGACGACCGCGATGGCCATGGCCCCGGGATAGTCAAACTCCTCCAGTCGGTACCAGATGAGCATCGGTGTGATTTCGGCGCGCTTGGGCGCGATGAAGATGACCGATCCGTACTCGCCGATTGCCCGTGCGAACGCGAGCGAGAACCCTGTGAGGATCGCGGGCATCAGGGCGGGGAGAATGACACGGGTGAAGGTCGTGAAACGGCTCGCACCCAGGGACGCGGCGGCTTCTTCCACCTCCAGTTCGATGTCCTCCAGCACGGGTTGCAGCGAACGCACGACGAACGGGATCCCGATGAAGATGAGCGCCACGATGATTCCGGACTGCGTGTAAGCGACCTGGATCCCGACCAGGTCCAGCCATCGTCCCAGCCAGCCTGTCGGCGCGAAGAGGTTGGCCAGCGTCAAGCCCGCTACCGCGGTCGGAAGGGCAAAAGGGAAGTCGATCAGACCATCGAGGATCCTCCGGCCCGGGAAGCGATACCGGACGATGACCCACGCCAGCAGCGTTCCCATCACCGCGTTGATGACGGCCGCAACGAAGGCGCATCCGAAGGTCACCCGATACGACGCCATGGCGCGGTCGGAGGTGGCAATCTTCAGGAATTGCGCCCAGCTCAGTTCCGAGGTCCGGAGAAAAAGTGCGCCCAGCGGAATGAGCACGATGAGGCTCAGGTACGCCAGAGTATAGCCCAACGACAGCCCGAAACCGGGCAGGATCTGAAAGCGCTTGGATCGGGCAGAAGACATGCGGTGGGGATCAGCGCCTGGAGATCTGATCAAAGATGCCGCCGTCAGCAAAGTGCTCTGACTGGGCCTTGGCCCAGGAGTCGGCGATTTCCGCGAGGGTGAAGAGCCGCATGGGTGGGAACTGCTGTTCGTATCGGGCTGCCACCGCGGGATTGGCCGGCCGGTAGAAGTGCTTTGCGGCCAGGTTCTGCCCGGCGTCGGAATAGAGGTGCGTGAGATAGGCCTGGGCGACTTCGGCCGTCTTTTTTCGCGTCACCACCCGGTCGATCCATGCCACGGGAGGTTCCGCCAGGATGCTTTCCGAAGGTCGAACGAGTGCGAACCGGTTGGTTCCATGCTCGCGAAGCAGGAGCATGGCCTCGTTCTCCCAGGTGATCAGGACGTCCCCGATCTTGCGTTCACTGAAGGTCTGGGCGGACGCCCGTGCTCCGGTGTCGAGGACCGGCGCGTTCCGGTAGAGCTTCCGCACGAAATCCTTCGCGGTGGCCGGGGAACCACCCGGCTTGTGCAGTGCATATCCCCATGCGGCCAGGTAGTTCCATCGCGCGCCACCACCGGTCTTCGGGTTGGGGGTGACCACGGTCACGTTCGATCGCACGAGGTCATCCCAGTCGCGGATGTCCTTCGGGTTTCCCTTCCGCACGAGGAACACGATCGTGCTGGTGTAAGGGCAGCTGTTGGATGGCAGCCGGGAGGACCAGTCCGCCGGCAAGAGCCCGCCTTTGGCTGAGATCGCGTCGATGTCGTAACCGAGCGCAAGCGTGACGATGTCGGCCCGCAGCCCGTCAATCACACTGCGGGCCTGCTTTCCGGAGCCACCGTGGGACTGTTGGATGCGAACGGTTTCCCCGGTCTTCTGCTTCCAGAGCTGGGCGAACTCGCGGTTGAACTCCGCGTAGAACTCGCGGGTGGGGTCGTAGGAAACGTTGAGGAGCCGGATGATGCCCGGTTCCTGGCGGGTCAGGCCACGAAACGTCACCGCCAGCAGCAACGCGGCGGCGAAGCCCAAGCCAATGCGCTGGAAGCCCGACCCATTCACAGCAAGACGTTGGAGATTGAATCACTAGTAAGGCAAGTGGGATTTTCAATTATCCGGGTCCGCTCGGTCGATCCGTCTGTTCTGGGCAGTGCAATTGCGGTGATTCTGGCGGGCGCCCGTTGAAACGGGGGCGTGATGCGCGAGAGACGTACGGTCGTCGAAAGCCGACGGATTCCCAGCTTGAGCCCGCCTATTCGGAAGCCGTCGTCTCCGTGGCCAGGCCGACCTTGTTGAGGTCGAGTTGCTGGAGGAGGTCGAGGACGGAGATGACGTATTGGTAGTCGACGGAGCGGGCGCCCTTCACGACGAGGGCGATCTCGGGATCGGCGGCCTTCATGGAGGCGAGGACGGGGCGCAGCTCGGGGAGGGTATAGGGTTGGCCGTTGAGGGCGATCTTGCCGGAGGCGTTGATGAGGATCTGGCCGGGCTTCTTCGGTGGGGCGTTGGTGGGCGCGGGTTGCTGGGCCGACGGCAGGTTCATCTCCAGGTTGTTCATCAACTGGGGCGTGGTGATGATGAAGATGACCAGGAGCACGAAGGCGAGGTCGAGCAGCGGCGTGATGTTCAGCTCGTTGAGCGAACTGTGACTGGAGCGTGAGGTCTTCTTCATCGTGAGATGTTGGGGATTGGATCCACAGATTTCACAGATTTCACAGATTGCCCGCGTGTCGGAGAAGGCACGTGCGTTGCCTGCGGCTCGTCTGCAAACCGGAATCTGTGCAATCGGTGAAATCTGTGGAGAACACAATGTTGGGTCTGTGGTTCAGGGCGTAGCGATGCCGGAGGCGTCGGCTTCGGTGACGACGTCGAATCGGACGATGAAGCGGTCGGGGAATCCTTTTGGTGGCGGACGGGAAAGGGCGGTGGTGGCGGAGACGGCGCGGCGGACGGAGTCATCCCAACGGTTGTTGCCGGAACCGGAGCGCCAGGTGGATCCGAGGATCCGTCCGGACGGGTCCACGTTGAGTTCGACTTCGGCGACGAAGGCGTCGTCGGGGATGCCTTCGGGCCGGAGCCATTTGGATCGGATGCTGAACTCGACGAAGGAGCGGTAGAGCTGGACGGGGTCGGAGGTGGATTCGACGGCCTTGGCGCCGTCGGAGAAGGAGAATGAGTTGAGACCAACGGCGGGGGGGGCGACGGCGGGGGGTGCGGTGACCGAGGGCGGCGGCGTGGCACGTTGCGCGGTGGCCGGCGGGGGTGTGGTGGGCTGGGCCGACGGTTCGGGCTGCCGTTGGGGCTGGGGCGTGGGCTCCGGTTTCTTCTCCGGTTCCTTGGGCTTCTCGGGCTCGGGCTTTTTTTCCTTGGGCGCCATCGAGACCGCGATGGTCTTGAGCTGCTTGCCGAGAAGACCTTCGCGGGCGGCGAAGTACGCGAGCGCCCCGATCACGACCACGTGGAAGATCAGCGAGGCGATCAGGCTGACCTTGGCGGCGTGTTTCTTGCGAGGCACGGAGTTTGAAGATTCAAGTTTCAAGTTTGAAGGGGTGGGCTGAAGAGGGTTGCTGAAAGTCGACGAGGACGTCGCCACCCCGCAGGCTGGCTTCAAACTTGAAACCTCAAACTTGAAACTCACCGTTCGCCTTGCTTCAGGGGTTCGGTGGCGAGGTTGACCTTGAGGACGTTGGCCTGTTGGAGGAGGTCGAGGATGTCGACGATGCGTTCGTATCGGGTCTTGGCGTCGCCGCGGACGATGACGGAGAGGTCTGGGTCGGCGGTGCGGAGTTCGACGAGTTGGGCGTGGAGGTTGGCGAAGTCGGTTTCCTGCTTGTTGAGGAAGATCGAACCGGTGCCGGTGACGGTGACGTAGTTGGCCTTGGCGGGCGGCTCCTTGTCGCGACGGGCGGCGGACGGGAGGTTGAGGTCGAGATCGTTGACGATGGGGGTGGTGGTGATGATGAAGATGACCAGCAGCACGAACGCGAGGTCGAGCAGGGGCGTGATGTTCAGCTCCGTGAGCGAGTGGTGGTGGGTCTGGGAGCACTTCTTCATGGGAGGATGGGATCGGTCCGATCCGACGGATCCGACGGAACGGACTGATCTTGGTCAGCGGGACTGGAGCAGCGAGGTGAGTCGGGAGAGGAGCGACTCATTGGCCTGGGTGATGGCGGTAGCGAGCACCTGGTTGGCCTCGGTGATTTCCTCGCCGATGGGGCGGTTGTCCACGTGGGCGTGTTCGACGGCGGTGGCGAACTCGGTGGCGAAGGCGTCGAGTTCCTGGGTGATGGCCCGGATGGAGGTGACCATGAAGTTGTAGGCGAACATGGCCGGGATGGCGACGAAGAGGCCGACGACGGTGGCGATGAGGGCGCCGGCGACGCCGGGGGCCATGGCGGTGAGGGAGGCGGTGTTGGCCTTGGCGATGCCGGAGAACGTTTCCATGACACCCCAGACCGTACCGAGGAGGCCGATGAACGGGCCGCCGGCGACGGCGGTGGAGAGGACGATCATGCCCTTCTCCAGCGAGAGCGCCTGTTCGGCGGCGGTCCGTTCGAGCGCGGCTTTCACCGATGTGAACGAGGTCGACGAGATGCGCTTCTGGCCGCGGACGTCGATAGGGTTGTTCTCGAGTTGGTAAGACAGTTCCTGCACGCCGGCGTTGTAGAGTTCGAAGGCAGGGGCGCCGTCGAAGTCTGTCTGCTTGCGGGCGAGTTCGAGCGGGTCGCGGGTGACGCGGTAGGCCTCGAAGAACTTCTTTGCGACGCGGCGGGCGCGCGTGAGTTGCCAGGCCTTGGTGAGGATGACCGTCCAGCTGAAGAGCGAGACGATGATCAGGCTGCCGATGGTGATCTTGCCTTCGGTGGTGGCCTTCTCGAAGGCGAACTGCAGCGCGCCTGAGCCGAGGATGGGATGGAGTATGGATGCGATCATGATGCGTACGTGAGATGGAGTTCAGTTCGGCTTGGCCGAGCTGGGGAGAATGACGGTGACGCGGCCGACGGTGCGGGTGAGGCGCGGTCCGGGCGTGGCGGTGTTGGTGCGGCGGGCATCGTCGTCGGTGCCAGCCTTGGCGACGGTGCGTGCGGGTTCGTCGCTCTGGACGCTGGAGGAGGTTGCGTTGCCGGCGGCGTTGCCCTGGGTAAACCCGACCTGGCCGGAGCTGGAACCGCCGGAGCTGCTGACGTTCTGGGAGAGGAGCGAGGCGTCGACGCTGGAGCCGGAGGCGTTGACGGAGCCGACGCCGATGATCGTGCCGGAGACGGAGCC
>CAIMMI010000352.1 GCA_903842505.1 uncultured Verrucomicrobiota bacterium
CGCTCCGTCATCCTCGTCGTCGTCATCATCTGCCTCTTCCCCATCATCGCCAACACGACCCAGGGCCTGACCAGCGTCGACCACAGCCTGCTCAACCTGTTCCGCATGGCCAATGCTTCCCGCGCCCAGGTGCTCTTCAAGCTCCGCCTCCCCCACGCCCTACCCGCCTTCTTCACCGGCCTCCGCATCTCCTCCGGTCTCTCCGTCATCGGCGCCTTCTCCGGTGAATGGTTCGCCTCCTCCAATACCGTCGGCGAAGGCGGCCTCGGCTACTCGATCATCTACGCCAGCTCCCAGCTACAGACCGATTACCTCTTCGCCCTTGTCATCGCCTGTGCCGCCCTGGGCACGTGCTTCTTCCTGACCGTCGTCGGAGCCGAATGGCTCTTCCTCCACCACTGGCACGAATCCGCCCTCAAGGCGGAAGAATAGGAACACATCACCCATGTTACGCGCCCAAGGCCCTGGCGGATGGTGGCTCATCCGCCACCCAGACCACGCCCAACTCGCCGGTGAATTCGCCGCACGCTGGGGCAACCAACTCTTCCGCACACCCGTCCCCAGACCCGACGTCATCGAGGGCATCAGCCGCCACGACGACGGGTGGGCCGTGCGCGACCAGAAACCCCTCCTCACCCGTCAGGGCAAGCCGTCCGCGTTCGGCGCCGACCTCGTTGGCAAGTACACCGCCTTTGAGGAGATCGATCTCCCCGAGTACCTCGGTGTCCGCGGTCGCGCCCTCGAAGTCGTCGCCGAAACCAACGCCTACGCAGCGATCCTGATCTCGATGCACACCTGCAACCTCCTCACCGAGCACGCAGACCGCTCCACCATCCAGCCCGCCCAACTCCCGCTCCTCGATTCGTTCGTCGCCCACCAACGCCAACGGCAACTCGATCTGCGCGCCGCTTGTGCCGACTCCGGCCGCTTCAACGACACCGACCTCTCCCTCACCACCCTGACCGAGCACTTCCGTCTCCTTCAGGCCTGCGACAACCTCTCGCTCCTCTCCTGCGTCGACTTCGCCGGATCCGCCACGCTCCTCCATCCGCTCCCGCTCAACACCGGTGACACCAGCGAGGTCACCGTCCAACGCGTCGGCCCGCGCCGCTTCCACCTGTCCCCTTGGCCCTTCGACACCCGCGAACTTTCCTTCCGTATTCCTGCCCGCTGGATCGAGGGCACCACCTTCACCAACCCCGCCGACGTCCAGGCCCAATACTCCGCCGCCGAGACGGTCGGGATCCCCGTCGAGATCGTCGCTTGAACCACTCACACCCGCTCTCACCTCCCCCCGCGCCATGAAACAGATCCACCGCATCTTCCTCTCCTTCATCGCCTCGTTGAGCCTTTCCGTCCAGGCCGCCGACCCGCTCACACCCATGACGATGCAGCTCGACTGGAGACCCAACGTCCAGTTCGCCGGCATCCTCGTCGCGCTGGATCGGGGATTCTACCGCGACGCCGGCATCGACCTGACCCTCCGCCCCGTCGATCTGGAGATGAAGGTCGTCGACGCCATCGTTTCCGGCACCAACTGGATCGGCTGCTCCGAGAGTGGCGTCCTCCTCGGCGCCCGCGCACACGGCGCTCCGATCAAGGCCGTGGGCACCATGATCCAGGGCAGCCCGTTCTGCCTCATGAGTCTTGCTCAAAAACAGATCCTTAAACCCGCCGACCTCCGCGGCCACACTCTCGGAGTCCATCCCGACGCCAACCTCGCCCTCGACGTCATCCTCCATTCCAGCCGCATTCCGCGGTCGGCCATGAAATGCATCGACGTCGAGCATTCCATCCAACCGCTCGTCAATGGCCAGGTCGACGTCCTCATGGGCTACATCATCGACGAGGCCGTCGCCCTCCAGACCGCCGGACATTCCATCAACATCATCCGCGCCTACGACCACGGCTACGTCGCCTACTCCCAGGTCTACTTCACCTCCGACGCCCTCCTCAAAAGCGACCCCGCACTGGTCGGCCGTTTCCTCGAAGCCTCCTACCGCGGCTGGACCGAAGCCGCGCGCGATCCCGAAGCCGTTGTCCGCCTCGTCACCACCCGCTTCCTCCCCGGCGTCGACCCCGAATACCAACGCCGTTCCCTCGCTGAGATCCTCAAGCTCACCCAACTCGAATCCGGCAACGGATCCTTCGGCACGATGAAGAAGTCCACGTGGAAGAAGATGGTCCGCTCCTTCAACGACTCCGGCGTATTGGCACGCCGCATCACCGTCGATGAGATCACCGACTTCCGCTTCCAACCCCAACCCTCCAAGGCCCGCAGGAAGGAAGGAAACTGACAACGTCCACCGCTTTCAGCCTGTATGTCCGACGAGTCGGTTGGGTCCACCGATTACACAGATTACACCGATTGAACACTCGGCCAGTGCCTCACCCATCGGTGTAATCACCGCAATCTGTGGATAGCCCAGTCAGGCTCCTCTCCATCGGTGTAATCACCGTAATCTGTGGACCGCCGTAAGCCATGCCCCACCCCATCCGCCTGATCCACTTCTCCCCAGGCACCGCCACCGGCCGGCACGACAGTCACCGCGCGTGCCTGGCACTCGGCTGGTTCCTCTCCGAGGCCACCCGGGTGACCGGATGCTCCCAACCCTGGGAACTCCGCTGGGCCATGCCCGCCATCCATTCCCGGGACTCCATCCAGAAGCTCCTCAGCGGCGCGGCGGTCCTCGTGGTCGCCACCCCGACCTACGCCCAGGGCTCCCCTTGGTTCGTCCGACGATTCTTCGAACTCAGCGCCGGACTCGCCGCCTGGGGAACGCCCGCCACCGCCTTCGCCACCTCCGGCGGACTGCACACCGGCGGCGAACAGGCCGTCGCCGACACCCTCCGCTCCCTCCAGGGCCTCGGCACCGCCACCTTCTCCTTCGCCCAGAAACAACTCGTCCTCGGTACCGGACAGAAGTTCGCACCCGACGGCACCTTCGACCTCATCGACACCTGGTTCCTCCGCCAGTTCGCCCGAACGATCCTGCTTCACGCAATCGTCCGATCCGCCCCCGACGACGCCGACCTCTGGGCCGACCGTCTCGATCTCACCACCGACTACTATCGTCGCTTCCCACCGGAGGCTGCCCTCGAATCCTCCCTCGGCCGAATCCGCGACCTCCTCAACGCCCCGCTCCAGGACCCAACCGCCTGGACCCAGTGGTCCACCCTGCTCGGACGCGACGCCTCCCCACCCGATCCCTCGTCGCTCCCTCACCCCGAACTCCTCCCCCGCCCACCCGGTGAAGCGGTTTAGCTTTCAACCGTAGCTGCCGACGTCAGGAGGCAGATCCTGGGGGAGTTCCCAGCCTCTCAGCCTCATGCCTCCAGCCTCGTGACCTCGTCTCCTACCCATCGGCCGTAGCTGCCGACGTCAGGAGGCAGATCCTCCGTGTCTCCAGCCGTTCACATGCCCGGGCTTGCGGGTCGCTCGCCAAACCGGCGAGTCTGACTGGATGAAGCAAGTGGGATGGATCCGGTTCATCGTTCTGGCATTGGCGGTCGTCCTTCCCGCCTGCCGGCATCACGTCGACGCGCCCGACTCCTCCGCCCGATGGTGGAAGGGAAATCTCCACACCCACTCGCTCTGGAGCGATGGCGACCATTATCCCGAGATGATCGCCGGATGGTACAAGGACCAAGGCTACCACTTCCTCTCGGTCACCGACCACAACGCCATGCAGGCGGGCGAACGCTGGTTCCGGACAACCACCAATCGCGGGGGCGGCGTGGCCCTCGATCGCTACCTCGAAAAGTGGGGACCCGACTGGGTCCAACGCCGCACCCGGAACGGCACCAATGAAGTCCGGCTCCGGCCCCTGGAGGAGTACCGTGGCCGACTGGAGGCCCCCGGCCGGTTCCTCCTGATCGCCGGCGAGGAGATCACCGACCGCTACCTCACCGCGCCGCTGCACATGAACGCCCACAACCTGCGGCATCCCATCCAGGCCCAGGGCGGCACCAACGTCCTCGACGTGCTCCAGCGCAATGCCGACGCCGTCCTCGCCCAGCGTCGCGAGACCGGCCAGCCGATGTTTCCACACATCAACCATCCCAACTTCGTCTGGGGAATCACGGCCGAGGAACTCATGCAGGTCCGAGGCGAACGCTTCTTCGAGGTCTATAACGGCCATCCCTCGGTCTACAACGAAGGCGACGCCGGTCACCCCGGAACCGAGCGCATCTGGGACATCGCCCTCACCTGGCGCCTGGCCTTCCTCAATCTCGGCCCGCTCTACGGTCTCGCCGTTGACGACGGCCACCACTACCACACCAACAGCGTCACCCTGTCGAACGCCGGACGCGGCTGGGTCCAGGTCCGGTCCCGCTCCCTTCAGGTCAACGACCTCATCGCCGCCCTCGAAGCCGGCGACTTCTACGCGTCCAGCGGCGTCGAACTCGCCGACGTCCGACGCACCAAGGACCGCCTCGTCGTCGAGGTCGATCCCCAGCCGGGCGTGCTGTACCGAGTCGAGTTCATTGGCACCCGCAAGGGCTTCAACGCCGCGCACGAACCCCTCACCGCCGGAAACGGCATGGAACTCCGCGTCACCCATCGGTACAGCCCCGATGTCGGCGCTGTCCTGGCGACCGTCGATGGCACCCGCGCCGAGTATCGACTCCGCGGCGACGAATACTACGTCCGCGCACGGATCACGTCGTCGCGCCCGAAGCACAACCCGGGTCGCCCCGGCGAGATGGAAGCCGCCTGGACCCAGCCACTCGTCCCATAGCGTCGCTGGCGGTCCAGCGGTTGCTCGCGACTGGCAGGTGACAACCCGCCACTCTCCCGCTTGAATCCGCCGATGACTCCCCGAGGGCCTTCCTGGAAGTGGATTGTCTGCGGCCTGCTCCTGCTGGCTTCGGCGATCAACTACATGGACCGACAGACGCTGGCGGGCGCGTCGGTGCGGATCAAAAACGAGTTCCATCTCTCCCCAAGCCAGTACGGCCAGATCGAGGCGATGTTCGGATACGCCTTCGCCGCGGGTTCCGTCGTGTTCGGCTGGGCTGCCGATCGATTCCAGATCCGCGGACTCTACGCCCTGGTCCTGGTCCTCTGGTCGATCGCTGGATTCGCCACCGGCATGGCCGCCGACGCCGGCCAACTCCTCCTCTGCCGGGCCTTCCTCGGTTTCTTCGAGGCCGGCCACTGGCCTTGCGCCATCCGCACGACGCGCCTGCTCCTCGACGAACGCCAACGCTCCATGGGCAACGGCCTCCTCCAGAGCGGTGCGTCCCTCGGCGCGATCATCACGCCGCTCATCCTCCGCATGCTCATGGGCGACGCCTCCGTCGCCGGTGGCTGGCGGACGCCGTTCCTCGTCGTCGGTGCCGCCGGCCTGCTGTGGATCATCCCGTGGTTCCTCCTCGTTCGATCCGGCGATCTCGCTGGAAACCCGGCGGGACCCGCCAACGCCGGGACATCCCGACCCTCCACGCCACTCCTCGACGTCCTCCTCAGCCCGAGGATGCTTGTGATCTTCGGCACCATCGCCTGCATCAACACGACCTGGCAGGTCCTGCGGGCCTGGCTCGTCCTGTTCCTCCAGGAAGGCCGGGGCTATACCGAAGCCCAGGCGCTCTATTTCAACTCGGCATGGTTTGGCGCCGCCGACATTGGCTGCATCGCCGCCGGCGCGTTAGCCGCCCGACTTGCCCGTCGCGGCGTCGGTGTCCATGCGTCCCGCGTCTGGGTCTTCGCCGGATGCAGCCTGCTCTGTGCGACCGCTGCCGCCGTCCCCTGGCTGTCCAAGGGCGCCCCCTTGCTGATCGTTCTCGCCCTGGTGGCCGCTGGCGCCCTCGGCGTCTTTCCACTCTACCACGCCTTCACCCAGGACCTGCCCGGCGAACATCAAGGCAAGATCACCGGCATCGCCGGCGTCGCTGCCTGGATCATTCCAGCCCAGGCCCAACGCCTCTTCGGAATCGTGGTCGAACGCACCGGCTCCTTCGACTACGGCCTCGCCCTCGCCGGACTGCTCCCATTGCTCGCCCTCTTCCCACTCTGGCTCCTCTGGAACCGCGGCGAAGCGAAGCGGGCCAGCTGAAGCCGGAAACGGGGGATCCACAGATTACACCGATTACACAGATGGTAAGGAACCTCCAAGGGCATCACCAAACCCGCGTCCTGCCTCAACAACGCCAAAGGCGTTGCGACACCTAGCCCAGGGTTGGCCGAGGAACGAGGCCATCCCTGGGTCCAATTCATAAACGATCCCAACCGCATCGCGGTTGTGGCCCACTCGCAAGAACCCGAACCACTGAAGTAGTCTCACGCGGAGCCGCGGAGAGCGCGGCGAGAGAGGCCGGTCACGAGTTTTCCAACGTCGGCGACCATTGACCCAAGGCTGACTGCCCAGCTCGCGACCCTAGTCGTTTCTCCGCGTCTCCGCGTGAACCTGTCCCCGCCTTCAATCACATCATTCCGGCTGATGCGGCGTGACCAACTCACCCTCGCTCACGCCACGAGCCAGGCCGTCGATGAAGGTGGTAGACCGCCGCCACGAGTACGGTGTCGTCGGCAATCGAGTAGATGACCGCCTAGGGAAACCGACGGAGCCGACACCGCCGATGATCATCCGACACTCGTGCCCATGCCTCAGGATTCAACAACACGCGCTGGAGCGTGCGCTCCAACTCCGCCACGAATCCCAAGCCCAATCCGGGTGAGACCGCGTCGTAATACTCAATAGCCGCCGCAGAATCCTCGGCGGCGCTCGAGAGGAAAAGGCACCTCATGGCACGCACCGGCCGCGAAGCTCACTCATGACCGTGGCACCGTCGATGGCAGCGATCTCACCGCGGCGGTAAGCAGCAAGCCGTCGATCTGCCTCCAGCGCCCACTCCGCCTCCACCCCTCGGACCGCCTCATCATCCAGACTCCCAAGCAAGGCATCCGCAAGGATCGCGCGATCCTTGGCCGGCAGTCGCATCATCTCGTGTTCAAGAACTGCGAGGTCCATGGCAGTCAGAATATGTCGCCGCATCACCATGGCAAGGCCCGCTTCAACCCCGTACCCAAGCGAACGACAAGGTAAACGACGGGATCCAGCCGCATCTCCCACGGACAGGTCCTCCCGCCAGATGTTCAGCTCCACTTCCGTGCCGATGCATTTGAAGGACAATCCCAAGGCCTCATGGAACCGACCCGCAAGACAGCCTTGCCCCCCTGCTGAGCACAGGATGAGGAGCCCCTGAATCTGGACAGGATTACAGGATGGACAGGATGCTGGCGTGGGCACTGCCCGCTCGACGGCATCCTGTAAATCCTGTTCATCCTGTCCGCCGTCGAAAATCATCGATCCATCTCCGAGCGAATGGGCTGGCTCCTGTGCGCCGCACTTTCCGGCTCGTAGGGGCGTGCCGACGGCAACTCGTAGGTCAACCGAATCCCCCTCAGATCCTGGCCGGTCGGGTCCTCAACCCCGACCCTCTCAGAACCCGACAACGGGTGCTGGGCCTCGCCGGATCCGGGAGTCCAGACAACCG
>CAIMMI010000353.1 GCA_903842505.1 uncultured Verrucomicrobiota bacterium
GTCACCGCACGGTCCGTCGCGGTGCGACTGGCCAGTTGAACCGGCGCAACCGTACCGTCGCTGAGATAGAGCGTATCCGGCAGATTGTCCGGGTCCGGCACGTCGTTCGCGAGGAAGTCGGGCACGCCATCGGCGGGCGGTTCAGCGCGGACCACGTGCGTGAGTTCGTGGATCTCGACCCCGTCGATGAGCGACGTACGGGGAGAGCCCAGATCGTCCAGGTGTTGGAAGTCGGCGTTGAACTCGATGAACTTGCCTTGCAGGGACGAGGTCATGAAGAACTCCGCGACCTGCGCCCGGCCGGGGGCGATGTCACCCAGGTTGACGTTGAACGAGGGGGTGGCTGCCTCGCCACCCACCCGGGTGCCGATCAACTTGAAGTCGATCAGCAGGCCCTTTTCGTTCTCGATGATCTTGGGCTGGGCCGCGGTGACGCGGAAGTTCTTGGCAGCGCCCTTGCCCAGATTCTGGACGCGGAGGCCGAGCACGAAAGGTTCCGACGCTTCGATGGGATCGGTGAACGGATCATCGCCGAGCACGTCGCGCTGGAGGAAGTAGGCGAGGCGCAGGAACGGATCGGGATACACCGTGAGGCGCTGGGCCAGCAGGGGGATGGTCACCTGTGTGCCGGAGATCTTGTACGAAAGCGTGCCGCCAAAGCTGTACACGCGCGGGCCGTCCTTGGCGGCGTCGCGGGTGGGTACAAACTGGTATCGACCGGAAGCACTGGAAGCCGGGGCTACTGTCCCGTTGCCGCTGAAGTCCGAAATGTTGGTCACGTCCGGCCCGCGGATTCCGAACCGTTCATTCGCGGGTTGATTCTGATCGTCGCGGAGGTCGAGCTCCAGTTTGACCTCGGTGACCGGGGTGGTGGGATCGGAGTTGTCGATCTCCAGCGTGCCAGCGAAGGCATTGCGCGAGATGGCGATCTCCTGTTCGAGGCGCAACCGGACGCGCGCACAGACCGCGCCGGGATCGGTGGCCCCGGCAGGTTTCGCACCGGAACGGGTGCGGCCGTTGGAGGTCGGATGCAGACCCGGGGTGCAATCTGCCGGGGTGTATTCGAAGCTTGGGAAGTCGATAATGGGGGATCCTCCGGACCCACCGATTGCCGGTCCATAGATCAGGTCGGTGCCGGGAGGAAGCGGGGAAGGCCGGGGGGGCTGCCGGGCAACGAAGGGAGGCAGAAACAGTTGAGTGCGGCGGTCGCCGCGCCGCCGAAGATGTTGCCGAGGCTTCCGAGAGGGTCGCGGAAGCTAAAGTTCATGACGCCGCAGCCCGTATTGACGAGACCGATCAGACAGTTGTCGTGGGAGCACGCGGCGATTTCCTGTGCGATATCGCACGCAGCATCCAGCAGACATCCTTTGGCAGCGGCTCGGAAATCGAAGTCGTCGAAGCCTTGGCCGGCCTTAAGCCCAATGCATTTGCCGAGCTTCTTGAGCAGTTCTCCGGGTTCGCATTTCACCTCCACCGGTTCGAACTCGAGGTTCAAGCCGTGCCACCGACGATCGTTGCCGCAGATCCACGAGAAGCGTGCCTTCAGCACCGGGTACTCACCGCAGTCATCGTCGGCGCCCTGCAGTCGAGCCTGACGCCGGGTGGGGGCGGACGCTGCCTCGCGACGCTTCACGATGAAGGGAATCGACATCTCACTCTTGGCCGGGAACACGTCGATGTATTTGACCAAGGGTTCCACATCCCAGTCCTTGGTGGAGATAGGATCGATCTGGAACTGTTCTGCGGCCACGAGGCCCATGTTGCGGAACTTGAGACTGATGCGCGTGGGTACGCCGGGTGCCACAAACGGAATCACGTTCGGGGTGTCGCAGACAATGGATGGGATCGGCACTTCCGTCTCGAACACGGGTTCGAGCACCACGCGGTAGCGGTCCTCGACCGAGGTCGGAACCACCGTCCACTTGTAGGAGACCGTCTGGCGATCGATGAAGACCCGGACTTCGTTGACGGATCCAGGAACCACCGTCAGCGGCGCGGCGTAGTTGTTGTGCTGGGTCGCGCTGACGCGGAGTTGGAAGGTGCCCTCTGGAACATTGCTGAACAGGATCGTTCCATCGTCCCCGGTCTTCCCGTTGGCAATGTTGTCGCCGGTAACCGGATCCGAGAGCGACACCGTTGCGCCGGCCACCTTCGGGGCGCCATCGACGTAATAGGTATAATCGTCGCTCACCTCGACGCGGACATCGCCCTTGGCATCGGACAAGGCGCGGAATCGGAAGGGCACAGACAGGGATGCGTTGCCGGCATTCACCACCAGGGATCCGGTGGTGAGGCCGATCGGGACATTGGCACCGGGTGCGAGTCGCAATTCAACCATGGTCGTATCGCCGGGACTCAGGGAGGGCAGAGGAGAGGGCGAGACCAACGAGAGCCACGGCAGCGATGGCAATTGGACCTGGATCGGACCGGTGGCGACGCCGCCGCCATTGCCGATCTGGAAACGCACCGTCTTCTGCTGCCCACGTAACGCGCCGTCTTCCAGAACCGCCGGCGTGGAGGTCAATTGGGGTGTTTGGGGGGTGATCGCGAGACGCAGCGACAGATATGAGACGGCCCCTTCGGGAGTGGTGGCCTTGATACGGCACTGCGTGGTGGCGGCGGTGCCGATGGGATCGGCCACCACGATGTACGAAATCAACGTTTCGTCACTGGCGGCAATGCCGTTGGTTTCCGGGTTGAAGGTGATGTGCACGAAGGAGGGCAGGCCTTCGGGCGTGAACGTGGCTCCCTGCAGCGGAGTGTCCCCCAGGTTCACCAGATGAACCGTGTTGGTGACCGGAGTCTGCGGGAA
>CAIMMI010000354.1 GCA_903842505.1 uncultured Verrucomicrobiota bacterium
ATGGCGAGCGGTGCTGGTGCCCCCATCAAGAGGACGCAGAACCCGCAGGCGGCTTCGTCGTCGTTCGGGGCGGGAAGTCCGGCAGAATCCTCCGGTGCGGCGGAATGGGTCGCGTGGGGATGGGCGTGATCGTGTTGGCCGCAGCCCGCGTGGGCATGGTCAGCCCAGGCTGGATTGCCGTGCTGGTGATGATGGGTGAGCGGAGAGGCGGCGGCGAGGGAGACGAGGAAGAGGCCAAGGATCACGAGGACGGCGGCAAGCCGGCGTCCGAGCGGAATCTGTTGGTTCCTGTCCATGTGCAAATGCGTTGCAATTAAGCGCCCCACTCCCGCCCAGCGCAAGTCTGTTGTTCAAATGCGTGCGCAATTCCATGTCCCATATGCGACATCCGGATGCAAACGCGGGAGCGCCCGTTGACGGCCGAGCCTGCGCCACTGCCCGTTCGATCGGCGGTGGTTCGCAGGTTTCGGTTTTGAAATCCGGGCTTGAATCCGGGTTGGCAGGGTCCTCCTTTGGGGGCATGTCCCGTCCAGTTCCAAAGCGCCGGCGAGAAGAAGACCGGGAGAAGCGTCGTGCGCAGATCCTGCGAGCGGCCTCCGAGCTGTATGCGCGGAAGGGGCTCGAGAACGTCACATTCGGGGACATTGCGCGTCGGGCGCGGTTGAGTCGGCCGTTGGTCTATTTCTATTTCCCGGACCAACGATCGTTGTTCCTGGAGACCGTATTGCGGGCGCACGAGGGGTTGCGGGCCCGGTTTGAGGAGGCGCTGGCGTCGGGTCCTACCGGCATTGAGCAGATCGAGAACATCGGTCGGGCGTACGCGCGTTTTCAGAAGGAGGATCCGGCGGCGTTCCAGTTGTGCGTGATGTTTGATTCGAATCCGGGGTGTGTGGCAGGGGCGGGGCCGGTGCCGGATTCCTTGCGGCAAAGCGAACTGGCGACGCACGGGATGTGTGCGCAGGCGATCGCGAACGGAATGAAGGATGGAACGATCCGGAAGGATCTGGGGCGTCCGGACCGGGTGGCGGTGGTGTTGTGGGCGTGCGTGCATGGGATGGCGCAGTTGGGGGCGATGCGAGGTACGGCCTTGGAGGAGATGACGGGTATGGACGGGGATGGGCTGCTGGAGGCGGGGATCGGGTTGCTGAGGGGAGCGCTGAAGCGGGCGGGTGGCTGAGTTGACATTCTGTCAGTGCCTGACAGGGTGTCAGCGATGCAGGTGTGGCGAATGGTTGTGATCGGGGTTGTGGCTGGAGTGTGGGCGTTGGGTGCTGCCGGGTGCGGTCCGGGGGATTCCACGGTCCACACCGGCAAACCGCCGGGGCCCGTGGACCTGGTGGCCAGCGCCCCGGTTCCGGTGGTCGTTGAGGCGGTGCAACTCACGCGTGAGCAGGAAGCGGTGGAGGCGGCGGGTTGGCTGGTGTGGAAGGACGAGGTTTCGCTGGGATTTGTCGCGGGAGGCGTGATTGGAGAGGTGGCGGTGCGGGCCGGGGAACGGGTCGAGGCGGGGACCGTGCTGGCGCGGTTGCGGCCGGAGGAATTGGACGGGCGGTTGGGGCAGGCCCGGGCGAACGTCGAGCGTTGGCGGCAGGATTTGGAACGTGGGCGACGGTTGCTGGCGACGGGAGTCATGACCCGGGAGCAGGTGGAGCATCTTGAGACGGCGGTGACCGACGGTGAAGGCCAATTGAAGGCCGCGGAATTTGCCCGGCGTCATGGCGAGGTGTTGGCCCCGGCGGCGGGATGGGTCCTCATGCGAAGGGCGGAACCGGGGCAGGTGGTGGCGGCTGGGACGCCGGTGGTGGATTTCGCTGGGGAATCGGGAGGTTGGCTCGTGCGGGTGGGATTGCCGGAGGGCGAGGTGCGTCGATTGAAGGTAGGGGACCGGGGCGAAGCGTGGCTGGGGACGGGAGGCGGGGTCGTTCCAGGGCGGTTGGCCCGGATCTCGGGCGGGGTGGATGCCGTCACGCGGTTGGTACCAGTGGAATTGGAATTGGAACGCGTGCCGGACGGAGTCCGTTCCGGATTCGCCATGAACGTCCGGTTGGTGCCGGGACCCGGCGAGCAAAGGTGGAAACTGGCGGCGTCGGCGCTGGTGGATGGTCGTGGGCGGGAGGCCTGGGTGTACCGGGTGGAAGGGGGAAGGGTGCGGCGGACGCGGGTTCAAGTGGAATGGTTTCAGGGAGGTCGTGCGTGCGTGAGGGGCGAGTTGCCGGAGGGGAGTCGGGTGGTGGTGCGAGGCGTGGAGTTCCTGCGGGACGGCTCGGAAGTGAAAGAGGTTTCCGGCGAGTCGAGCGTGGCGGCTAACCGATAGGAGGCGTCGATGAACTTCGTGGAATTCTGGGTCCGGCGACCGGCCTTCACGCTGGTGATGACGCTGTGCGTGGTCGCGCTGGGTTGGGTGAGCTTCACCCGTATCCCGCGGGCGGAAGATCCGTCGCTGAGGATCCCGGTGTTCAACGTCATCGTGGTCAGTCCGGGTTGGAACCCGCGGGACCTGGAGGAGTTGGTGGCGCGTCCGGTGGAGGACGCGGTGAAGGAACTGGAGGAGTTGAAGAAGTTGCAGACGACCATTCGGGACGGCTTGGTCGTGGTGATGGTCGAGTTCGAGTACGGGACGGATCCGGACCGGAAGCATGACGACGTCCTGCGGCAGGTGAACGCCATCCGGGATCGGATGCCCGACGGGGTGGCGCGGTTGGAGGTGCAAAAGATCCAGACCATCCATGTGGCGCTGCTGCAGGTGGCGCTGGTGTCGGAAACGGCGGGATACGACGTGCTGGCGGACCAGGCGGATCTTTTGGTCCGCCGGATGGAGTCGGTATCGGGCGTGCGGAAGGCGGAGCGCTGGGCGTATCCGGAGAAGCAGGTCGACGTCGTGCTGGATCCGGTGCGTTTGTCGCAGGCGGGGATCCCGGTGGGGGCGGTGATGGCGGCGGTCGGTGGAGCGGGTCAGACCGTGGCGGGTGGGAGTGCGGAGTTGGGTGGGCGGCGGTTCACGATCAAGACGACGGGCGGCTATGAATCGTTGGATGAGATCGGGGGGACGACGGTGGGAGGAGGATTGGCCGGCGTGGTGCGGTTGCGGGATGTGGCGGAGGTTTCGTGGGGATATGCCGAGTTGGAGCACATCGGGAGGTTTCGGGGTGAGCGGGCGGTTTTTGTGACGGCGATGCCGCAGAAGGGGGTGAACTCGCTGGCGTTGCGGGAGCAGTTGTCGGACCGGTTGGATTCCTTTGCGGGGCAGTTGCCGGCGGGAATCCGACTGGAGCGTGGGTTTGACCAGGCGGCGAACGTGCAGGCGCGCTTGGGGCGGTTGGAGCATGACTTCCTGATCGCGTTCGGGTTGGTGCTGCTGACGGTGTTGCCGCTGGGCCTGAGGGCGAGCTTGCTGGTGATGCTGAGCATTCCGCTGTCGCTTTCGCTCGGGCTGACACTGCTCATGCAGAGCGGGCATTCGCTGAACCAGCTTTCCATTGTTGGGTTGGTGATCGCGCTCGGGTTGCTGGTGGATGACAGCATCGTGGTCGTGGAGAACATCTCGCGGTTGCGACGCGAGGGGTTGAGCGCGGCCGAAGCGGCGGTGGCGGGGACGCGCCAGATCGCGGTGGCAGTGGTGGGGACGACGGCGACGCTGCTGTTTGCCTTCCTGCCGCTGCTGTTGCTGCCGGGAGGGCCGGGTCAATTCATCCGGGGCTTGCCACTGGCGGTCGTGTACACCGTTGGGTCATCGCTGCTGGTCTCGATGACGGTGATGCCGTTCCTGGCAGGGAAGTTTCTGGGTGGGGCTGGGCATGCGGGCGAGGGAAACTTCCTGCTGAGGGCCATGGAGACGGGCATCCGGGTGACCTATCGACCTTTCCTGCACTGGGCGATGGCCCACCCTTGGTGGACGTTGGTGCTGACGGGGGTCACCGTCCTGGGAAGCTTGCTGTTGGTGCCGAAGATCGGGTTCAGCCTGTTTCCGAAGGCGGGCACGCCGCAGTTCGCGGTGCGGGTTCATGGGGGCGAGGGGAACTCGGTGGCCGCGACGGATGCGATCGTCCGGCAGGTCGAGGGAATCCTGGCGTCGACGCCGGAGATCGACTGGTGGTTTGCGAACGTGGGGCGGGGCAACCCGCAGATCTATTACAACGAGATCCCCGAGGAACAATCGGCGCGGATAGGCGATGTCTTCTGTTCCATGAAGCGGTGGGATCCCGTTGCGAGTCCGACGGTGTTCGAAGGATTGCGACGGAAGTTCGAGGCGATTCCGGGTGCCCGGGTCGTGTTGAAGGAATTCGAGAATGGCCCTCCGATTGAAGCGCCGATTGCGATCCGGGTTTTCGGCGAAGATCTGGGGCGGTTGACGGAACTGGCGGATGGGGTCGAGCAGGTATTGCGGAGCACGGCGGGGACGGAGTCCGTGGACAACCCGTTGCGGGTGCCTCGGACCGACCTGCGGGTTCGGTTGGACCGGGCGAAGGCGGGCCTCCTGGGAATTTCCGAGGCCGACGTCGATCGAGCCACCCGGTTGGCGTTTGCGGGGTTGGAGGCGGGACGTGTGCGGGACCGGGACGGCGACGAGTACGGGGTCGTGCTTTCGCTGGGGCGGGGTGATCGGGCGACCTTGACCAACTGGTCGAAGGTCTGGGTGACGGGCACGGGAGGGCGGCAGGTGCCGTTGCGCGAGGTGGCGACGCTGGAGATGGAGTCCGCGCCGCCGCTGATCCAGCGCTACAATCGGGAGCGCGCGGTGACGCTGACCAGTTATGTGGTGGCAGGGGAAAACACCGATCGCGTGACCATGGCCGTGGTGGACAAGTTGGAGGGCATGACGTGGCCGAAGGGTTACCGCTATGGATTGGGGGGGGAGGTGGAAAGTCGGAATGAGAGCTTCGACGGACTGGGAACGGCGGTGGTGCTGGCGATGTTCGGGATCCTGGCGGTGCTGGTTCTGGAGTTCGGGGATTTCCGGGGGACGATCGTGGTGGCGAGCGTGATCCCGCTGGGGGTGGTGGGTGGATTGGTGGCGCTGTTGGCAACGGGCTACACGCTGAGCTTCACGGCCAGCATCGGCTTCATTGCGCTCATCGGGATCGAGATCAAGAACAGCATCCTGCTGGTCGATTTCACCAACCAACTCCGGGCCGCGGGAGTGCCCTTGCGGGATGCGATCGAGCGGGCGGGCGAGGTCCGATTCCTGCCGGTGGTGCTGACCACGCTGACGGCGGTCGGGGCGTTGCTGCCGCTGGCGACGTCGCGTTCGGCCATGTACTCGCCGCTCGCGTGGGTGATCATCGGAGGGCTGCTCAGTTCGATGCTGCTGAGCCGGGTGGTGACGCCGGTGCTCTACTCACTGTTGCCGCCGCGGGGGAGGTGAGGGTTCATCCGCGCATTCGGGCGACATCGACGAGGTGACGGATGACGAGGGCGGTCCAGCCGGTCTGGTGATTGGCGCCGAGGCCGAGGCCGGTGTCGGCGTGGAAGTACTCGTGGAACTGGACGAGTCCGGACCAGAGGGGGTCGTCGGCGAATCGGCGATCCTGGCCAAGTGCGGGGCGAGTGCCGCCGGGGTCGGGGAGGAAAAGGGAGGAGAGCCGGCGTTCGAGGTCGAGGGCGGCTTCGTGCAGTGTGAGGTGGCGGCCGGATCCGGTGGGATACTCGACGCGGAAATCGTCGCCGTAGAAGTGGTGGTACCGTTCGAGGGCTTCCTCGAGCAGGTAGTTCACGGGGAACCAGATCGGCCCGCGCCAGTTCGAGTTTCCGCCGAAGAGTCCGGTATTCGATTCGCCCGGGACGTAGTCGACGCGATGGGTGGTCCCGCCGTGATCCAGGAGGAATGGGTGGCTCTGGTGGAAGCGCGACAGGGATCGGATGCCGAAGGGGGAGAGGAATTCCGATTCGTCGAACAGGTATCGGAGGACCGAGCGCAGGCGGTCCCGGGTAGGAATGGCCAGGAGGAGCTTGCGTCGGGTGTTGGACCGCCCGAGGGCCATGCCGCTGGAGAGGCTGTGCTTGTGGGCGGTAAACCAGTCCAGTCGGCGACGGAAGCCGGGAAGGCGATCGATCTGTTCCTCGTCGAGGACTTCGACGGCGATGAGCGGCAGCAGTCCGACGAGCGAGCGGGTCCGGAGGGGAACGGTGCGGCCGCCGAGGTCGAGTTGATCGTAGTAGAAGCCGTCGACGTCATCCCAGAGGCCGGTGCCGCCGACCGTGTTCATGGCTTCAGCGATCTGGACAAAGTGTTCGAGGAACTTGCTGGCCATGTCCTCGTAGGCGGGGTGAACGCGCTGGCCGTCGTGGGCGAGTTCGAGGGCCATGGCGAGCATGGTCGAACAGTAGAAAGCCATCCAGGCCGTGCCGTCGGCCTGCTGGAGCGTACCGCCGCCGGGGAGCGGCTTGGAACGATCGAACACGCCGATGTTGTCGAGTCCGAGGAACCCGCCGCTGAACAGGTTTTTTCCGGAGCTGTCCTTGCGGTTGACCCACCAGGTGAAGTTCAGGAGCAGCTTCTGGAAGACCGATTCGAGGAAGTCGCGGTCGCGTGCACCGCGTGCACCCGTGAGCTTGTAGACGCGCCACGCGGCCCAGGCATGGACCGGGGGATTCACGTCGGAGAACGCAAATTCATAGGCCGGGATCTGGCCGTTGGGGTGCATGTACCATTCGCGGAGCAGCAGGCTCAGTTGCTGCTTGGCGAAGGTGCCGTCGACGGCAGCGAAAGGCACCATGTGGAAGGCGAGATCCCAGGCGGCAAACCAAGGGTACTCCCACTTGTCGGGCATCGAGAGGACGTCCCGGGCGTGGATGTGGCGCCACTCGGAGTTGCGTCCGCTGAGGCGGGACTCGGGCGGCGCGGGCGGATTCGGGTCGCCGTCGAGCCAGTTCTCCACGACGTAATGGTAGAACTGCTTGGACCAGAGCAGGCCGGCGTAGCCCTGTCGGACAACGAGGCGTTCGGCGTCGGTCATTCCCACGGGGACAATGGCCCGGTGAAAGTCGTCGGACTCCTGCTGTCGCTTCTGGAAGACGGCTTCGACGGTGGCGTGGGAATCGGGAAGGGGGCGTGCGCGGTTTGGGAGTCCCCGTTCCGCGGAGGCTACCAGGCGAAGGAAGACGCACCGGCTTTCGCCTGGGCCGAGGCTGAGGATGTGGTGGGCGGCGACCTTGGTGCCGATCCGGGCTGCATTGAGTACACCGGGCACGCGGTCGATCAGATGCCGATGGAAGGCATCCTTCACGTAGGGCGCCGGATTCGGGATGCCGTAGAGTCGTTCGAGGTTGGTGTCGTTCTCGGTGAACCACAGTTCCGGGGCGGAGCCATCCGGGGACGGGCCGACTTCGAGGTGGTACGAGCCGAGGGATTCGTGCGTGGCCTCCACGGTCCGGTCGTCGACCGCCCACAGTCGTGGGCGCGGGGTGCAACCCTCGTGCGTGCAGCCCCAGGACCAGGTGTTGCGGAACCACAATGTCGGGAGGAGGTGGAGGGTGGCCCGCCCAGGTCCCTGGTTGGTGATGCGAAGGCGGATCAGGATGTCGTCGGGCGACTGCTTCGCATAAGTGACTTCGACGTCGAAGAACCGGTGATCGTCGAAGATGCCGGTATCGCGGAGTTCGAACTCCGGTTCCTCGCGGGAGCGGCGGCGGTTCTCGTCGAGGAGACGTTCGTAGGGGAAGGCGGCCTGCGGGTAGCGGTAAAGGGCGCGGGCGAGGCTATGGGTCGGGGTGGAATCGAGGTGGAACCACTCTTCCTTGGCATCCTCGCCGTGGTTGCCCTCGGCGTTGGTGAGGCCGAAGAGACGTTCCTTGAGGATGGGGTCCTGGCCGTTCCAGAGGGCGACCGCGAAGGCCAGACGTCCCTGCCGGTCCATCAGGCCGAGCAGCCCGTCATCCCCCCAACGATAGGCCCGGCTGCGGGCGTGATCGTGGGGGAAGTATTCCCAGCAGGTGCCGTTGGCGGAGTAATCCTCTCGGACGGTGGCCCACTGGCGGTCGGGAAGGTAGGGGCCCCAGCGTTTCCAGTTGGCGGAACGGGCGTCATCGGCAGCCAGTCGGGTGCCTTCGGCAGTCGCCTGCACCCGGCGGAGGGTCGTGGTGCAACCGCTGTCCGGTTCCGCTTCTTCGATGGGGTTGCCTGGGTTCAATCAGTAGCGGTAGCCCATTTGCAGGCGGCCGTAGACGGCGCCTTCGCCGTTCCATTGGCGGTTGCGTTCGTCCACGACGAACCGGCGATCGAAGACCCATCCGCCGGCGGCCTCGACGCGGAACCCGTGCCCGATGTCCCAGAGCGCGCCGAGACCCGCACGGATCTCGCGGTAGGTCATGTTGACGTCGTCGAAGTTCGCGTCGCCCTTCTCGGTGCCGTGGGTCGTGGAGAGTTGGTAGGCGCCACCAGCGAGTTCCGCTCCGCCATAAAACATCCACGAGGCATTCGGACGGAATTCGATGCGTGGACGGGGGATGAGCAGCGAGAGGACCCACTGACGGCTGAACTGCCAGCGGATCCCAGGGCCCCCCACGACGGGCACGTCGCGTCGGGCATCGACGCTGAGTTGGAGGAAGAGGAGGAGGTTGTCGTTGATGGCGTAGGAGAAGCCGGCGATGAGGGGGGCGTTGAAGTCCGAGGCGTTGATGTCCTCGAAGTCGCTGTAGAGTCCGGGCGAGACCTCGGACAGGAAGGTCCAGCGTTCATTGATCCGCCAGTTCACCCCGAGAGGCAGGCTCACGGAGCCCAGTGCGGTCGGGAGGAGCGAGGTTTTTTCGAGACCGAACCCGAATCGTTCGACGTCCACACCCATCGACCAGTTGACCGGGCCGCCCGAGATGAATGTTCCGGTGTATTTGAGCCGGGTCTGGGTGGTGTTGATGTTGCCGAGATCGACGGAGCCTTCGCGGATGCCGGAATCCGGCACATAGCTCGCCGTCAGTTCGACGTTGCCGAGGTAGCCGGGTTCGCCAGGGGCACCGAAGGTGCGGGCCATGCGGTCGACCGGGCGGGCGGGACTCTGGGCCGCCAGCGGGAGGGCAGCGGCCAGAACAGCGAGGGCGGGGCGGAGAAACATGCGCCAGCAGGCTTAGCTGTGTTCCCCATCGGCGCAAGACTGGATCCGCGAAAGACCAAGCCCTGAGGGGCCACTTGCCGATGCCCCCGGGATCCGGGGGTGCGAGACTTCGTCGAGCCGCTGCCGAGTTCGAAGTTTTCAGATCCAAGTTTGAATGCCTTCAAACTTGAAACTTGAAACTTGGGACTCCCCCGCAGTTCGTGCGGACGCTCGCCCACGTCTCGCTCGGGGTGAAAGTTGCCATTCGACGGTCTTGGCGGCGGACGGGCGGTTGACGTAGGTTTGCCGCATGAAGTCCCCGTTGTTGGCCGCTTTGGCCCTGTGCTGCGCCCTGATGGCCCGCGCTGCCGATTCCTACACGCTCGCCGTGATCCCGAAGGGGACCACGCACGAGTTCTGGAAGTCGATCCACGCGGGCGCTGTGAAGGCCCAGCGTGAACTCGAGAAGGAGGGCACGAAGGTCCGGTTGTTCTGGAAGGGGCCGCTCCGCGAAGATGATCGCGACCAGCAGATCCAGGTCGTCGAGAACTTCACCTCCCGCCGCGTCAGCGGGATTGTCCTGGCCCCGCTGGATTCCCAGGCACTGGTGAATCCGGTCGCCAGTGCCAAGCAATCGGGCGTGCCGACGGTGGTGATTGATTCGGACCTGAAGTCGGACAAGCAGATCAGTTTCGTGGCGACCGACAACTTCAAGGGCGGCCAGATGGGCGGAGATCATCTGGCGAAGCTCATGGGGGACAAGGGCAGCGTGCTGCTCCTGCGGTATCAGGTTGGCAGCGCGAGCACGGAGGCTCGCGAGGCTGGGTTCCTCGACGCCATTTCGAAGCACCCGGAGATCAAGGTGATCTCCGCGGACCAGTATTCTGGCGCGACCCGGGAGTTGGCTTACCAAGCTGCCCAGAACCTGCTGAACCGCTATGGATCCAAGGTCCAGGGCGTCTTTTGCCCGTGTGAGGCGGTCACGGTGGGAATGACCAAGGCCCTGCAGGACCGCGGTCTCGCAGCCGGCAAGGTCAAGGTCGTCGGATTCGATGCCGGGGAGCAGTCGGTCAAGGATCTGAAGGGTGGGGATGTCCAGGCGTTGGTCGTCCAGAACCCGGTGCACATGGGTTACCTTGGCGTGATCACGATGGTTCGGCATCTCCAGGGCAAGCCGGTCGAGAAGCGGGTCGACACCGGCGTTTCGGTCGCCACGCGCGACAACATGAAGCAGCCGGAAATCGACCAGTTGCTGAACCCGCCGCTGAAGCAGTACCTCGACGAATAGTTCGCGTTGGGCCTTCCCCGGTTCCCCGATCATTTCCGTCCGACCTGACGACCATGCGGCTTCGACTGAATGGCATCCGGAAGTCCTTTGGCGCCACGCGGGCGTTGAAGGGTGTTTCGTTGTCCGTGACGGCGGGTGCAGGCCTGGCGGTGATCGGCGAGAACGGGGCGGGAAAGAGCACGTTGATGAAGGTCCTGAGCGGTGCGCATGCGCCGGACGAGGGGACCATGGAGCTCGATGGCGAGCGATACGCGCCGGAGGATCCGCTGGAGGCACGGCGGCGCGGCGTGGCGATGATCTACCAGGAGTTGAACCTCGTGCCGCACCTCTCGGTCGAGGCCAATATCGTCCTCGGCGTCGAGCCGTCCCGATGGGGGTTGCTGGATCGACGGAAACGCCGTGAGGAAGCGCGGAAGGCTTTGGCGGACCTCCATTCCGGCATTGATCCCGCCGCGCCGGTCTCGGCGTTGACCATCGCCCAGCAGCAGTTGGTGGAGATCGCCCGGGCGCTGGTCCACGAGCCCAAGGTCCTGATCCTCGACGAGCCCACGAGTTCGTTGACGGGCGTCGATGTCGAGCACCTGTACCAGGTCCTCGACCGGTTGCGGGCGCGCGGGGTGAGCGTTCTTTACATCAGCCACTTCCTGGAGGAATGCCAACGGGTGTGTTCGGACTATGTCGTGCTGCGCGATGGGGAGTCCGTGGGCGCGGGTCGCCTCGCGGGCATCGCCATGCGCGACATCATCCACATGATGGTGGGGCGCGAGGTCACCGAGCTCTACCCGCGGACACCCCACACGATCGGCAAGCCGATCCTCGAGTTGCGCAACCTGGCCGGGGAGCGCAAGCCGCGGTCGATGACATGCACGGTTCGCGAAGGTGAGATCTTCGGGATGTTCGGATTGATTGGCGCCGGCCGGACGGAGACGTTGCGGGCGATGTTCGGGCTGGATCCCGTGTCGGGTGGGACGGTCAGCCTGAACGGGGTGGAGGTGACCGGATGGACGCCGACGCGGTTGCTGGGCTGCGGGGTGTCGCTGCTGAGCGAGGACCGGAAACAGGAAGGACTGCTGCTCAATCGGAGCATCGCTGAGAACCTGCTCCTCACGAGGCCAAGCCCCATCAGCCGGGGCGGGTTCATCCGGCTCGGAGCCGAACGTCGAATGGCCCTCGACTGGATGGAGCGGCTCGAGGTGAAGGCGCAGTCAGCCGAGCAGTCGATCGGGGAACTTTCGGGTGGTAACCAGCAGAAGGTTGCCTTCGGGCGGCTCCTGTATCATCAGGCGAGGCTGCTGTTGCTGGATGAGCCCACGCGGGGCATCGACGTCGGTTCCAAGGCCTCCATCTACCGGCGCATTGGGCGCGCGGCGGAGCAGGGGCGCACCGTCGTCCTGGTGAGTTCCTACATCCCCGAGTTGCTGGGCGTGTGTGACACGGTCGCCGTCTGTTGCCGGGGGGAGATCGTGGCGGTGAAACCGGTATCGGAGTGGACCGAGCAAGACCTGGTCTCGGCGGCGATCGGGCAGGGCACGGAGTCTGGTTTGGAAGGGAAGGAATCTTGAGCATGGCGAACGAAGACATGGGTGGAATCAAGGCACAGTTGCGCCGTTGGGTGCAGGTGGGTGGCCCGTTCCTCGGGTTGGTCCTGGTCTGCCTCTTCTTTGCATTCGCGCGGGACGAGTTCGGCGAACCGGCCCGCGAGAGCATCTTCAAGGCGGGCAACCTCAAGATCGTCCTCGTCCAGACCGTCGTCGTCGGCATCGGCGCCCTGGGCATGACGTTGGTGATTGTGTCCGGAGGCATCGATTTGAGCGCGGGTTCGATGGTGGCCTTCTGTTCGGTGCTGGGTGCGCGGATGATCGTCGGTGGATCCTCACCCGGGGTCGTGGTCGCGGTCGCGGTGCTGGCTGGAGCGGGGATCGGGTTGATCAACGGCGGAGCCATCGCTGCGTTCCGGTTGTTGCCGTTCATCGTGACGCTCGGGTCCATGAGCATCGTCCGCGGCGCGGGCAAGTGGCTTGGAAAGAACCAGGCGACCAGCATTCCCAATGATTCCGGGATCGCCATGGTCATGAAGGTGACGTCGCCCGAAACCCTTTTCCCGTTGCCACACGGCGTCTGGATCATGCTCGCACTCGCCGCCATCACTGCGGTCGGGCTGCGGCAGTCGATCTTCGGTCGCCACATCGTGGCCGTGGGTTCCAACGAATCGACGGCCCGGCTCTGCGGCGTCCGGGTCCGCTCCGTGAAGGTGGCGGTCTATGCGTTGGCCGGTCTCTTCTTTGGCATCGCCGGCGTGATGCAGTTGGCGCGCCTGACCCAGGGGGATCCGACCGTGGCCGTGGGGCTTGAACTCGACATCATCGCGGCGGTGGTCATCGGCGGAGCCTCCCTGTCTGGCGGCAGTGGCAGCATCCTCGGTGCGATCGTCGGCGCCCTCCTGATGGCGCTGCTCCGGAACGGCACCTCGCAGCTCGGTTGGGCAAACTACGTTCAGGAAATCATCATCGGATCAGTGATTGTCCTCGCCGTCGGTCTCGACAAGTGGAGGCAGGGTCGCGGGAGGGTTTGAGGGGAGTAGGAAGTTTTCAGATTCCAGTTGGAAGTCCGGGAAGAGGGTAGCCGTCGACGTGAGGAGGCTGAGGAATGGCCCGCCTCGTGACCTCGTCGGCTACGGGGGAAGGGCAATGGCGCCGCCGCGTCGCCGCCGGAAAATCCCCGTCGCTGGGCCCGCTGCTGGATTCCACTCAACCCAACTTCCGGATTGCGGTCGGCGGCCTGCTTCGCATCCTCGCGCGCATGCTGGACATCAAGTTGCTGAGGGACAAAGCGGACTACGTGCGGGAACGGTTGGCGGCGCGCCATGGGGGCGACGACGCGAAGGTGTCCGAAGTGTTGGCATTGGATGATCGCCGACGGGTGGCGTTGTCCGAGGTGGAGCAGTTGAAGGCCCAGCGCAACAGCGCCTCGAAGGAGATCGGGGCGTTGATGGGACAGAAGAAGCTGGCGGAAGCCGAGGCCCGCAAGGCGGAGGTCCGGACGATCGGTGACCGGATTGCGGCGCTGGACGTCGAGGTCGCGGAGGCAGAGGCGAAACGCGATCAGATCCTGCTGACGATCCCGAACCTGCCGCATCCGAGCGTGGCGTTGGGCCAGACGGCGGAAGAGAATCCGGAGATCCGTCGTTGGGGTGCCCCGGCCTCGTTTGGGTTCAAGCCGCTGAACCACGTCGAGCTCTGCGACAAGCTGCGGTTGGTGGACTTTGCGCGTGGGACGAAGCTGAGCGGTTCGGGCTTCCTGTTGTACACGGGATGGGGCGCCCGTCTGGAGCGGGCCTTGATCAACTTCCTCCTCGACCTTCATCAGCGCGAGCATGGCTACCGTGAGGTGGCGCCGCCGTACATCATTGGCGAGCACTGCATGGTGGGTGTGGGACAGTTCCCGAAATTCCGGGATCAGGCCTATGCCGTGCAGGAGGGACTCGATTCCTCGACGATGGGCAAGCTGTACCTCCTGCCGACGGCAGAGGCGCCCGTGGCAAACATCCATCGCGAGGAGATCCTCGCCGAGAGTCAGCTTCCGATCCGGTATGTCGCCTATTCGCCGTGCTTCCGGGCGGAGGCAGGGGCGGCCGGTCTGGGGACGCGCGGCATGATCCGCGTGCACCAGTTCGACAAGGTCGAGTTGATCAAGATCGTGCCGCCTGAAGTTGGGTACGAGGAACTGGAAGCCATGGTGCGCAACGCCGAGACGGTGTTGCAGCGCCTGGGCCTGCATTACCGGGTCATCAACCTGTGCACGGGCGACATGGGGTTTGCTTGGGCGAAGACCTACGACATCGAGGTCTGGGCTCCGGGCCAGAACCAGTTCCTCGAAGTGTCCAGCTGTTCGAACTGCGAGGACTACCAATCGCGCCGGATGAACATGCGCTACAAGCCGGAGACGGGTGCCAATCGGTTCCCCCACATCCTCAACGGCAGCGGAACGGCCTTGGCCCGCCTGTTCGTCGCGCTGATCGAGACCCATCAGCAGGCGGATGGGTCTGTGCTCGTGCCCGAGCCGCTGCGGCCCTACCTCGGTGCCGACTGCATCCCGGTGGAGGCGTAGACTCGTCCACAACCCTGAACGCCATGCATCCGGGACCCAGCGCTCGCACGATGAGCCCCGACCAAGGATTGAGTCGCTGGCGGAGTGCGTTCCGGGTCTTGACCGGGGATCTCAGGCAGGGGAGTGCGTTTGCGGCGTGTCTCATCCGGGCGCGGTTGGCGGCACGATACCGGCATTCGGTCCTTGGCTTCTGCTGGGTGCTGGCGCCGGCGCTCACGTCGTCGGCCTTCCTTTTCACCGGCATGCGCGCGCGGATCGTGCACGAGTCTGTCGATGGGATCCCGGCTCCGCTGTTCGTCGCCCTTGGGGTGCTTCTCGTTCAGGGGTTGACCGAAGGTTTCTCGGCCCAGGCGGAAATCTTCGCGCAGGCACGGGTCTGGTTTCAGCGGCGTCCGGTGCAGGTGGAATCCCTGGTGTTGGCGGGCCTTGGTGAGGTGTTGGTGGGTGCGCTGTTGCGCTGGGCGGTGGCGGTTGGGTTGGTGGTTTGGTGGGGGAGCGGTCCCGCCTGGGGGA
>CAIMMI010000355.1 GCA_903842505.1 uncultured Verrucomicrobiota bacterium
CCCACCGACAGGATGCACAGGATCTACAGGATGCCCTTCAGCCCAGCACCGCCACCGTCATCCATCGCCCTCTCCCACCCCATCCTGCCCATCCTGCCATCCTGTCCTCTTCTCCCCCCACCGACAGGATGCACAGGATCTACAGGATGCCCTTCAGCCACCACCGCCACCGTCACCCATCGCCGTCTCCCACCCCATCCTGTCCATCTTGCCATCCTGTCCTCTTCCTCCCCCACCGACAGGATGCACAGGATCGACAGGATGTCCTTCAACCCCCACCGCCACCGTCATCCATCACCGTCCCCCACCCCATCCTGTCCATCCTTTCCAAAAACGGGCGTCAAAAGTTCACCGCTCCCCGGGTTCCAATACATCGATCTCAGCCGTGCCGGGTGCGACCGGAGTCTCCGTCGTCCTGCCTCCTGGCCAGCGGACCCAGACGGCGCGCGCGTCGCCGCTGAGGACCACCCTGCTGGCGTCGACGGATCCATAGCCCGAGCTGGCGTGGATTTCGCGGGCGGGTCCCAGGCCTTGGGCACCGCGCAACCGCAGCGTGGCTCCGATCGCGAGCGGGTTCCGAATCCCACCCTTGAGCCGCGCCCTCAGGCCCGTCGCCGGAGCCACGCCCCGGAACACGCGGGTTGGCGCACCGTTCTGCGTGGTCACCCAGTCGACCCTTCCGTCCCGATCGATGTCGGCCACCGCTCCGCCGCGCCCCTCGCCGAGCACCACAACCCCGGACTCGCGACTGTCGAGACAACGGAACCCACCGCGACCATCCCCGAGCAGGACACAGCCACGGCCCGCGTCGGTGCGGGGCCATTCGATGCGCATGGCAAAGAAGTTCTGGGAAAGCAGGACGTCCTCGAATCCATCGGCGTTGACGTCGGCAACGGAGACCCCGAGGACCGGCGACCACTGGGCTTCGCGGGGCAAGGGAACGGCCTCCCAGGAATCGCCGCGGTTCAGGAAGAGCATCGACCGGAGTTCGGTCGCCACCTCGACGGCGGGCTTCGCGGGGAGCGTGGCCAGCAGGTCGGGCATCAAGGCCTCGCCGAAGGCCGCGTGCGTGGCGAAACGTTCGCCGATCGGCGGAATCGCCATGGTCAACGCCCGCCGGCCCCGACGTGCCACCTCGCCCGGCATGTCGGTTGGATGGTAGGCCTCGATCAGGTCGTAGAACTCCCCGCCACCCAGCGCCCCGTGGTAGAGCTTCAACGGGCGTTCCGGCGTGGCTTCGTATCCCGTGTTCAAACCCCAGTTTCCGACCACGAGATCCATCCGGCCGTCACCGTCGAAATCCCCGGGCCCAATGCCCGTCCACCAACCGCTCATCCGCGACAGCGGCATGGGCGAACCACCGGCAAGCCGCACGGGCGGATCCCACGGTTCGAGTCGACCCTTCTGGTTCCGGAAGATGCGGATCGGTCCCCACTCGCCGGCGAGGACGAGGTCGGGATCGCCGTCCCCATCGAGGTCGGTCCAGGTGGCGCCCTGAACCAGCCCGACCGAGTCCAGCCCAGCAACTGCGACGGCTTCCGGGTTTACGACGCCGTTGGTGCCGCGAAAGAGTCGGGAAGTGCCGGCCTTCGGATAGAATCCCGGAATGGCATGACTGCCGACGAAGAGATCAAGTTGTCCGTCGCCATCGAAGTCAGCGGAAGCGACGCGGCTGATGGGTGCGGTAACGGCGGGCACGTGCGGCCACGGTTCGACGACGGCGCGCAGGTTGCCCTCGGAGCCGACCAGGCGCAGGACCACGATCGAGGAGGAGGCACCGGGAGCCGTCTCGTGATTGGAGACCGCCGCGAGCAGGACGGGCCGTCCGTCCGGGTCCACCCATGCCGTCATTCCGGTGACGTCATCCGGCGCGACCCAGTCACAAGGCACGGCCTCGAACCCACCCCCGACCCGCGCGCGATACACGCCCGGCTTCCCGCCACGGGCGCATCCCACGATCAGGACCGGACGTCCGTCACCCCGGAAATCCACCCATGCAACCGTCGGCCCGGCGGCGCTCAACTGCCGATGCAGGAGCGGTTGGCGTGCGAAGTCGTCGAACAACTCTTCCCGGTGGACATGCCCCAGGGCGCCGCTGACGTCGGCGAAGAGCGGCTGAACCTTGGGCGGTCGGGTGTCCCGCGCTCCGGCCGGATCGGTCACCGTCTCATCCACCACGTATCGGTGGTTGGGACGCGCATTGGTGATGCGGCTGACGGCTCCCGACCTCCAGCGGACCTCGACCTCGAACGCCTTCGCGTCGCCACAGGCAAACGTCCGCACCGCATCGTCGCCCCCGACGTACCGCCCGCCCGAGACGATCTCCTGTTCCTGTTCGATGGGACCGCCGCGGACGCGGATGCGTGCGTTGACGCCGCGGGTGTTCTTCCCGCTGCCCTTCGCCCGGACGCTGATCCGAGGTGCCGCTGAATCGTTGCGGTAGATTCCGGGCGAGGCATTCAGGCAACTCGTCACCAGATCGAGGTCGCCATCGTCGTCGAGGTCGGCGAGCGCCGTGGTCTGGAACAGGTTCGTACGGGTGAAGCCCCATCGTTCGTGCACGTCCTCGAACCGGAACCCACCCAGATTGCGGAAGGCCGACACGGGCGACGGGAACGCCGGGTAGGCCAGGACATGGCTGGCCTGAGGTGGCCGACCCGTGGCCTGCAGCGCGGCAAGCGTGTCGCGGTCCTGGACACCGTGGATCGCTCCACTGGAAATCAGGATGTCTTCGTAGCCGTCGAGATCGACATCCAGGAACACCGGTTGCCACGACCAATCCGTCGAGGCCAGCCCCGCGTACTCAGCCAACTCGCTCCACGACCCATCCCCATTTCCCCGGTACAGCGTGTTGCGCGGAACCTCGGGCCGGTAATCAAACCGCCCCGGCAGATTGGGGATGAACTCCAGTCCGATCATGGATCGCTGCCGCTGGACGTGGCTCCGCGCCGACATCTCGACCGTGAAGAAATCCAGGTTCCCGTCGCGATCGAGATCCCCGAAGTCCACGCCCATCGAAGAGAACGCGAACTTCCGGATCATCAGCCGCGGCACCTCGCGGAACCGACCGTCGCCCTGATTCAGCCACAGGCGGTCCGGTGTCTGGAAATCGTTGCACGCATACAGATCGGGATGCCCGTCGCCGTTCACGTCGCGGAACATCGCGCTCAACCCGAAGTCGGGCGGCGCGGCCTTCGGCTGCCCCTTGTCGTCCACGAACCGATCCGATCCCCACGGCACGGGCTGGAACCGGACATGGCCATCGTTGAGGTACAGCACTCCGGCTTCACCCACCTCCTCCACCTGCTGGTTCACCACCCGCAGGCGCTTCGCGTACGGGCCCTCGACCACCCACTGGCCATTGACCTGTCGCACCTGCGCCTTGCCGGCACCGGACCTCATGATGGGAAACGCGCCGTAGTTGGCGACGTACACATCGAGCGTGCCATTGCCGTCCACGTCCCCGATCGCCGTCGTCATGCTCCCGGTCTCGGAGGCCAACCCGCTCAGGGCCGTGAAGTCCGCGAACCGGCCCTTGCCGTCATTCAGGAAACACCTGGGACCTCCTCCCAGCGTCGTCACGATCAGGTCCAGATCCCCGTCGCCGTCGAGATCCTCCAGCACCGCCCCCGTCGAGTGGGCGCGCGGAAGCCCGACTCCCGCCTCATTTCCCACCTCGGCAAACCGCCAGCCTCCCAGGTTGCGATACAGCCGGTTCGTGCCGTCGATCGCCGGGAAGTACAGGTCGCAACGCCCATCGCCATCGACGTCCCCCAGGGCGACGCCCGAACCATTCATGAAGTTCTGGTTCCGGACGATGGCTTCCGGCGCGAGGTGGTTGGTGAATCCGATTCCCGAAGCCACCGCATCGATCGCAGTGAACCCGACGCGCCCAGCAGCGGGCACTGACAAGGCCGTCTCGACGTGTGCCCCCCAGGCCGTAAACCCGCCTGAAAAACAGGCCGCGCACACGCACAGAAGCCGGAATCGCATCAACGGGAACACGTCCGCTCTCTAGCACGGTGCGCCCCCGCCGAACCACGAAAAATCCCGCGGAGGATGGGGCTGCCATGCCTCCCGCGGCGGTGTTCACCCAACGGGGAAGACCTCCCGCAGAGGCGCAATGGCGCAGGGATCGGAACGGAACAACCAACCGCCGACGGTTCCGAATCCACTGCTCGTCAACCGCCCCCCTCTGCGCCTCCGCGCCTCTGCGGGAGAACTATTGCCTATCGAACTGCGTGCTCAGGCGCCGAAGCCTCCAGGTGATCCAAAGCACATTGATCACGCCTCCAACCCAGGGAAACCCAAGCACCCCAACCACCGCTGCGCTCCCCCAACCCGGTAGATCTGCATAAAG
>CAIMMI010000356.1 GCA_903842505.1 uncultured Verrucomicrobiota bacterium
CTGCAACGCCTTTGGCGGTGGGGAGGGGGCGGACGGAAATGCGGGTCCCTTCGCCATGGATGTGTGAGGGGGGGTACTCGTACTCGAGCCGATGGGATCATGGGATGGAGTCGAGGGCTGGGCATGGTGGTTCGAGTACGAGTACCGCCCTTCGGGCTGAGTACGAGTACGAGTACGAACGGGAGTCGAAGGCCTCGTTCCTCGGCCAACCCGGGGCTATCGGCTGCAACGCCTTTGGCGTAAGAGACGATACCGTGAAAGGAAACCCCACCTTGCCGAATGGCCAATGCTTGTCTCGGACGGCCAGCGGGCTGGACCGGCTAGGGCGGCCGGGAAGCATGGTTGCCAGTGTGGAGGGGTTCCTTGAAGATCGGCCCGTGCAAAGACCGATCGTGATCCTGTCACCGCTGCTTCCGCCGATGCGGGGAGGGTTGGCGGACCACACGTGGATGCTGGCCCGGCATCTCTCCACGCGGCATCCAGTGGCCGTGTTGTCGTCGCGGGATGTGTACACGGATGCGCCGTTCCCGATCCGGGCGACGGTGCATGACTGGGAGGATATGACGGAGCTGGAGCTGGAGTTGGGGGCTTTGCCGTCGGATGCGTTGCTGGTGTGGCAGTATGTACCGCACATGTACGGCCGGGGAGGGGTGAATCGGGGTTTGACGAAGCTTTGGCAGGGGATGCGGAAGAGCGGACGGAAGCAGGTGGTGATCGCGCACGAGATCGCGGCGCCGTGGGGACGGTTGCCGAATCAATGGTGGTATGCGTGGAACCATCGGCGGCAATGGCGGTCGATCCTGGGGATGGCGGATCTGGTGCCCATTTCGACGGAAGCCTGGACGGAGGAGTGGAAGGCTGCGGAGCCAGCGAGGGCGTCGAAGATGCTGACCCTGGCCTCGCCATCGAGCATCGAGCGGGTGCCGGTGGAACCGGGGCATCGGACGGCGTGGCGAGCAGCGCAAGGGATTCCGGCGGACGCGAAGATCCTGTTGTGGTGGGGTTCGGTGAGTGGTGCGAAGCAGCTGATGTGGGTGGTGGACGCCTGGGAGACGGCCTGCGCGCGGTTGGGGCCGGTTTACCTCTGTATCGTGGGCGGAAATCCGTCGATCGGGTTGCCGGGTTCGTTGAAGCCGTATTCGCGGATCCTGGGTTACCTGAAGGCCGAGGAGGTGTCGCGGTGCCTGCAGGCGGCGGACCTGGTGGCGTTGCCGTTTTCGGATGGGGCTTCGGAGCGACGGACGACTTTGATGGCGGCGTTGGGCCATGGCGTAGCCGTGGTGAGCACGGTGGGTCACAACACGGGCCCGACGCTGCGGGGTGCGGATTTCCTGTCGTTGGTGCCGGCAACCGATGCCAGCGCGTTCATCGAGCGGGTGACCTCGTTGCTTCGGGACGATGCGGGTCGCAACGAGATGGCGAAGCGAGGGTTGGCGCGGCACGACGCGGCCTATTCCTGGCCGGTGGTGACGCAGCAGCTCTCGTCGGCGTTGGACGCGGCGGGGCTGCTCTCGGTGGTGCCGTTGCCCAGGCGTTAGGCAGCCGTCGTCGCGCGCGGCACGAACTGGCGCAGGGCGAGGACGAGGTCCCAGGCGGCGCCCGAGTTCAGGATGCCGAGGCTTGTTTCCCAGCCCTCGGCGATGGATCGGGTGGCGCCGGCAATGAACAGGGCGGCGCCGGCGTTGAGGAGGACGGCATCGCGGCGAGGGGAGGAATCGCGTCCACGGAGAAGTCCTTCGATGAGGGCGGCATTCTGGAAGCGGTCGCCGCCGGCGAGATCGGCCAGCGAGGCGGTTTGGAGGGGGAGGTCAGCGGGAGACCAGGTCGAGGTGCTGAATCCGCGGTCCTGGTAAAATTCGGCGACGGTGTTGTCTCCGAGCGTGGACAACTCATCGAGGAAGGCGCCTCCGGGGACCTGTCCGGAGACCACCATCGCGCGGCGGACGCCCAGTTGCTGGAGCGTGCGGGCGACAGGTTCCGTGAGTTCGGGTCGGGAGACCCCGAGGAGTTGCGCGGAGGGGCGAGCCGGGTTGAGAAGCGGCCCGAGGAAGTTGAACAGGGTACGCTGTCCGCGTTCGGCGCAGAGGCGGCGGGCGGGCCCGATGTGGCGGAACGCGGGATGGAAGCGCGGGGCGAAGAGGAAGGCGAAGCGGTGGTCGTGGAGACTCCGGGCGGCGTCCTCCGGGGAGAGTTCGACGGGAATGCCGAGGGCTTCGAGGACGTCGGCGGATCCGGATTGCGAGGTGACGGCGCGGTTGCCGTGCTTGGCAACGGTGACGCCGGCAGCGGCACAGACCAGGGCAACGGTGGTCGAGATGTTGAAGGTGTTGAGCTTGTCGCCGCCGGTCCCGCAGACGTCGAGCACCTCCACGGTGGAGGGAGCCTGGAACGGGAGGGGCACTGAGCGTCGGCGGAGTTCGAGGGCGAAGCCGGCGATCTCGGCGGGGGTTTCACCCTTGGTGGCCAGTGCGGTGAGGAAATCGGCCTTGTCCTCGACGGGGAGGGCGTCACCGGCAAGGGCGTCGATGATCCCGGGGATCTCGTCAGCGGCGAGGTCCTGGCGGGCAGCGAGGGAGTCGATGAATCGACGGAGCATGGTGGAAAGATGGAAGTGCGGGCGGGGTGGATGCGAGTTTTCAGTTGCCAGATTCCAGACCACCCGGTGTGGAGTGTTTGGCGAGGGGCGTACTCGTACTCGTACTCCTACTCGAAGGGATGGGTTCGCGTGTGTGGGTTGGGTGGGGATCGGCTTGAAACCTGAATCTGAAAACTTGCGACTTCTCATCCGGCTCGTGAGGACACTCGCCCCACCGGAGTCTGGCAACTGGGGACTGGGAGCTTCCCTTGGCCCTGCCTCGTTACCTCGGCAGCTACGGACAGTGGTTGGATGTGCGCAGGGGTGACATTCCGCGACAGGGTGGTTGGTTGCGGTTGGCGGGTTGGGTTGGGGGGCGACGGGTTATGGGGGCGGATGGGGATGAAATGTGGGTCGAGGCTGGCCGTTCCGGGAGTGGTGCGATTTCTGGCAGAGGTGCTGCTTTGGGGGAGGACGTGGGTGCAACACTCGAACGACTGAAGGCCGCCGGGCATCGCCTGCCGGATCCGCCGGTTTCCGGAGGCAACTATCTTCCGTACCGCATCGTGGGGAATCTGGTCTTCCTGCCCGGGGTGATTTCCAGTTGGAACGGAGTCCTCAAGTTCAGCGGTACGGTGGGCGAGGCCCTGAGTGTGGAGGAGGGTTATGAGGCGGCCCAGTTGTGCGCCTTGAACCTGTTGGCGAACCTGCAGGCGGCGGTGGGCGATCTCGATCGGGTTCGGCAGATTGTGTCGGTCAACGGATACGTGAACTGTGTGCCGGGTTTTTCGGCGACTCCCAAGGTGATCAACGGGGCGTCCGACCTGTTGGTGGCGGTGTTTGGAGACGCGGGCCGGCACGTGCGTGCGGCCGTCGGCGTTGCTGGACTTCCGTTGGATGCGGCGGTGGAAATCCAGATGACGGTGGAGTTGCACCCAGAATGACTTTTTCGGCCTGACGTCTCTTTCCCATGATCCACCAAGTAGGTCCTCCCCACGTCCACACCCGATGGAACAACCGCCTGACCCCGGCGCTTGAGATCGAGTCGGGTGATGCCGTCGAGTTCACGTGCCTGGATTCGAGCGGCGGCCAGGTCACGCCCCGCACTTCGCTGGATGAGTACCAGCAGATTGACCGGGGTCGGATCCATACGATCACCGGACCGGTCCACGTCCGTGGGGCAAAGCCAGGCGATGTGCTGGAGGTGCGGATCCGGCGGGTGGATCACCACGGCTGGGGTTGGACGAGCATCGTGCCGGGGTTGGGAGCCTTGCCGGAGCGGTTTGACCGGCCCTACCTGTTCCTCTGGCAGTTGGATGGGGAGGTGTCGCGGAGCATGCCCGGGGTGACGCTGCCGTTGGCTCCGTTCCTGGGGATCATGGGGGTGGCCCCCTCGGAAGAGGGTGAGTTCCGGACGCGTCCGCCAGGGTCCTTCGGAGGCAACCTCGATGTCCGCCAGTTGGTTCCCGGGTCGACGCTCTACCTGCCGGTCTACAACGACGGCGCGTTGTTTTCGGCCGGGGACGGACACGCGGCGCAGGGGGATGGCGAGGTGTGCATCAATGGGATCGAGGCGCCGATGACGGCGGAATTGCAACTGACGGTCCGGCGGGACTTCCGGTTGGACCAACCGTTCGCGGAATTGCCGCCGGTGCGGCATCGCGGGCCGGATCTGGGAAGCTGGGCGTTCATCCAGTCGGCGGAGAATCCGATGGATGCGGTCCGGGGGGTGATCCATCGGGCGGTGGATTTTCTGGCGACGCGCCGGGGTTTGACGGCGGAGCAGGCGTACCTGCTGTGCAGCGTCGCGTTGGACCTGAGGATCAGCCAGTGCGTGAACGTACCGCTGGTGACGGTGACGGGAACGTTGGCGAAGGCGTTGTTTCGGTAGGGCGGGGAGTTGCCAGTTTGAAGATTCAAGTTTGAAGCCATGGGAAGGGCTTGAATCTTGAAACTGAAAACCTGGGACTCCCTTGTAGCCCTCACCCGGCGCAGCCTGTGAATCGCCGCGTGGGGGCACGCAGCCTACAAAGAGTTGGAAGTTTGAAGATTCAAGTTTGAAGCCGTGGGAGGGCTTGAATCTTGAAACTGAAAACTTGGGACTCCCTTGTAGCCCTCACCCGGCGCGGCCTGTGAATCGCC
>CAIMMI010000357.1 GCA_903842505.1 uncultured Verrucomicrobiota bacterium
ACATAATCCGACCGCCTTCGGATGTAAGGCTAGACACGCAAGAGTCGTGCAGTTCGATAATCCTGTTCACTTTGGATGCATCTCTGCCGAACGTTGTTTAGACTGACGAATGGCAGCCTAGTTTTGTGGGTTTGTCAAAGCTGACCTTGTTTCGCTGGATATCCTGCGAAATCCGGGAGGGGCGTCGCCGGGTCTACCGCGATTCCATGACCACGTTGGTATAGATGCGCATCTCGCCGGTGCGGATGAGACCGGTGGAGCCGGGGACGCGTTCCTTGAGACGGAGGTGAGGTTCGAAGGTGATGGGGCAGCCTTCGCCGACGGCCTCGGTGAACTCGGCCCGTACGGCGGCGTCGTTATGCCGGTTGAATTCCTCGGCCATCCAGATGGCCCCGGGCTTCCAGGTGGCACGGATGGCGGCGAGCACCTGCGGAATCGTCGGGATGCCGGCAACGAGGGAGAGGTCGACCTCCTCCATGTCCGGCCATGAGGGGAACATGGCGTCGGCAATGACGATCCGGTTGGTGTGGCGGACCCGCGCGAGGAGGGAGAGGAGGTGCGGGTTCAGGATGGGAGTTTCGATCATGTTGTTTGCCTTAAAGCTGACGGGTTGCTTAACCGCAGATGGCGCCGATTGCACAGATGGAACGACTGAACCCTCGAGCTCAGTCTCAGTCCCACCCTCACCCTTTCGGCGCGTGACCTTATCATTACGGTTCCCGGTACATCTGCGTCACCCGTCATCTGCGGTTTCACCCCCCAAATTGCAGGATCAGCGGAACTCCTTGCCCTCCAGGCCGAGCAGGTAGTGGAAGACGAGGTCCGGGAGGTCGAGGCTATAGCCGCCTTCGAGGATGCTGAACACGGGCACACCGCACTCGCGGAGCTGGGTACCGATCCAGTGAAAGTCTTCCCGTTCGAGGGTGCCATTGGCGAGGGGATCGCGGGCATAGGCATCGAACCCGGCCGAGACGCCGATCACCTGAGGCTTCGAGGCGAGGACCCGGTCGAGGGCGCGACGGAGCGTGGTGCGCCAGGCGTCGCGTGGAGTCCTGGGTGCGACCGGGAAGTTGAAGCAATTGCCGCCCACGTCTTCCCCGCCGGTGCCGGGGTAGCACGGGAACTGATGGACCGACGCGAACACGATGCCGGGTTGGCCGGAAATGATGTCCTCGGTGCCGTTGCCGTGGTGCACGTCGAAATCGAAGAGTCCGACCCGATCGAGTCCGGTGGCCCGGGCGTGGAGGGCGGCGATGGCCAGTGAACCCAGGTAGCAGAATCCCATGGCCGAGTTCCGCGTGGCGTGGTGGCCGGGGGGACGCAGGAGGCAGAAGGCCCCCTCCCCCGCGCGCGCCAGTTCCAGGGCTCGGATGGCGCCGGCGACGCCGCGTCGGGCGTGGTCAGCGATGCCCGGGTGGTAGGCCGTGTCGCCGTCGAAGTCCTCGGGCACCTGCAATCGATCGAGGAGGGCCTGGGGATGGGCGCGAAGCAGGACCTCATCGCCGACCGTACCGGGCTCGGCCCATTTCAATTCGAGGACCTTCTGCAGCTTCAGGAGATCGGTTGTCCGCCCGACTCGGGTGGGGCGTTCCGGATGGCCCGGGGTGCGATAGCCCAGGCAGCGCTCGTCCGTGATGAGGGTCATGCGCGGTGTTCGAGGAGGTCAGCGGGTCATCGGCCAACCTGCGGCCACAAGGCCCTTGTAGCCGCCGATCAGGGACGTGACGTTGCGGTAGCCCATCTTCTGGGCGGCATCACAGGTCAGGGCGCTGCGGAAGCCGCCGCCGCAGTACATGACGATCTCGGCGTCTGGATCCGGGAAGCGGGTCTCGAGGTCCCGTTCGAGGATCCCCTTCCCCAGGGTCGATGCCTGAACGGCATGTCCGGCAGCCCACTCGCTCTCTTCGCGGACATCGATCAGGACCAACCCCGGATTCGCCGCCATCCGTTCCTTCAATTGATCGATCGTGATCTCGCGGACACGGCTCTTGGCGTCGTCGACCAACTTCAGGAATCCGGGTGAATGTTGCATCGGGGGAGGATAGCGGGGGGAGATATCAGTCTCCAGTAGCTAGTTGTTCTGGAAACTGGCGACGGGGAACTGAGCCGTATCCATGCGGTAGCATTCGCACGCGGAGCCGCGGAGCGCGCGGAGAGAGAGAGGCCGATCACGAATACTCCAACGTCGGCAACCAGTCACCCAACGGTGACTGCCCTGCTTGCCATCCAAGTGTCTTTTTCTCCGCGGCTCCGCG
>CAIMMI010000358.1 GCA_903842505.1 uncultured Verrucomicrobiota bacterium
GCAGGAGGGGTTAGGGGTGAACGGGGCAGACGAGACGTGCAGCAGAGAAAACGGAGGGGTATCTCGGCGGACGTTGCGACGATGCCGGGTTAAACCACCAGGTCCCAATCTCGCACTGCAACTAAAGCGTCGTGCATATCGCCGGGGATACCGGTGACAGGGTGGGCGTCCATATCCACGAGGCGTTGGAAAGAATCCATGACCTGCGAGACGTCCGAATTAACCACCATGTTGACGTGCGGCGCCGCGCGGAGACTCACCATCATGCGGACGATGGTGTCGACCGACGGAGAGTCGGGGTTTGTCAACGCGAAAGACAGAAGGCGGCGACAAACTGAACGTCGGTCGGTAGGATCGACGTCCCGGATATGTTGGAAGAACTCGGCCGTGGTCTGTTGTGCTACTGAAGCCACTGCAGCGGGGGGGTCGCACGACTCGATGCCGAGGACCCTCGATTGCCAGTCCGCGAGGAAATTATGGATGCCGCGCGTGTGGTGGGCGACGAGGCGGATGTTGTAGATAACGCATGTGAGCGACAAGAGCTTTAGGAGGGTGTCCGCCGACCCGGATGACGACTTGTTCTTGATGAGCCAGCACAGGGCCGCCGTGTTGTCGCCGCTGATTGAGACCACCTGGCCGGCGAGCAGCGGGGCGCCCATCATGATCATGAAGACAGCGATGGCGAACTCGAGGACGTTTATCGTCAACTGGGGGTGTGGGTTAGCGACGACCCCAGCGCCAGGCACGGTGTAGGTCTGGATTGATCTCTCTACCACCGTCCATTGATCGTCGTCCGGCTGGCCGCAGGGTAACAACCTCGCGGCGATGGCTTCCATCTCTGCGGGCGTCCAACGGAGGATGAACCATAGATACGATTCGCGTGGCACCCATGTGGGGGATGATGAGATCCATCCGCCCGCTCCGATACCCGTGCACGCGTCGTTGACGATGTAAAACTCTGGCAGCCGGCGTGTGCGGAGCAGCTCGAGGGGGCATCCGACAAGGTGGGGGTCTTCTAAAGCAGTGCGTAAAAGCGCGCGCCAGAACGTCAGGTCGCGGGACGCGGCTGAGTGGATGGAGACGCGGCCTCCCGCGAGTCGCCGGCACTGGAACAAAGTGTACACGAAGGCCTTGCCCATGGGGATGGCCGTGGCGAACCAACATAAGAGGCCGGTGATGGAGTTCATAACTTCGCACGTGGCCGACACGTCGCCTTCGCGGACGAGGTTGAAGATGTGGTGGGCGATCTTGTCGAGCTTCCCCCGGAGCGGGAGGATGTCGAAGTGTGAGTAGCGCAGATCGAAATCCCACCCGATTGCTTCGAGGAACCCGGAGAAGATTTTGGTCTTCTTGAGGGTGGTGGAGCCGGGCCCGGCCACGCACGCCAGGTTCTCGCGAGCTTCCACAACGGCGTCGATGATAGCATATCGGGTCCCGGGGGCTAACGGAAGCGCGCCTTCTCGTACACGCGGAATGACGTCGTCGGTGTTGGAGTAAAAGAAACGCTGTTTTGCGGGGTCCACGTCCGAAGGCACAGGTGGGGCGAAAACAATCATGTCGTCGACGTACGTGCGGGACTTGAAAAGCTTCGAGGCCGCGTTGTGGATGTCGCTGAGGCACTTGGCGATGATGTCCCACGTGTCGCCAGCGCCAGCGTCCCCAAACATTCCCGCCACTGCCCCTTTGAGAATACGGACGGATTCCCCGTCGAGGACGACGTCCAGGTGGGACCACAGGAGCAGGAATTTCTCGTAAGACAGCGGGAATAGCTCGTAGGCGCCCTTGGCATCGACAACCGCACCATGTAAGAAACGAGCGTTGGGGAACTCAGCCCGCATATCGCAGGCGATGTCAGCGAGCTGGCCGACCGTGACCAGTGGGAAACGAGGATAGAGGTGACTATGGCGGTCCCAGTCGATGCTGTCGTTGTAGGATGGGGACTGGGCGGTGCCATACGACATGTGGGTGACGATCCTGTCGACGGATTCGAACTTAGGGACCGGGTGTACTCTGTAGCCCATCATCTGGGAAACATCTGCCCTGGTCACTGAGGACGCACGGAGGAGGACCGCCTTGCCTGCCTCCCACAGGCCGACCGCGTTCTCTTCATGGATGCATTTGTGGGACTCGTAGAGGTTGTTGTTCTTCACGCCGACGAAACCGTTGGGTTTGAACTCAGGTTTCATGAGTGCCAGCTGACCGGTGGTGAGGAGGCCCATGACCTTAGCTGTGTGGTGGGGCGCGCGGGTGTCGAGCCAGCGACGTAGACTTGCACTGTCGAGCCCGGTGTTGAAGACGAAAGAGGCGACCTTCTGGTCGTATAGGGCTCGCAAACCTCCGGTCGCGTACGTGGTCTCGTCCGCCGTAAGCATGGCAGCGGTGATGGATCGCAGCTTACCCTCGGCACGCAGGATCGGGATGTTAGACGACGTGTCGGAGTAGTCGGTGTCCGCGGAGAATCTAAGGTTAATCTCTTGGAGATAAGACTGAAAAGCCGGGGAGAACACCGTGCCGTGCAGCAGCAGGTGACTCGCGACAGCCGACAAAGCGGCCCATCCACGCTCGGTAATGGATGTGGCGGACCCGGCCCGGTGAGCCTTGCGCAGGTTCTTTGCCGCAGACTTGGCCCGGCGACGCGTTTGGTAAGCGAGGGAGGTGGCATCAGCGTTGACAGCGACCACTGGTCGCGAGGGGGTTGAGCGGGGGCCGGGGAGCGTAGTGCGCCACGTAATGAAGTCGGGGTAGGAACGGAGAGCTGCCGCAGGGGGAATGGCGCCTCCCCATGCCAGCTGGAGACGTCGCTGCCAGCGGAGGAGGTCGGTCGCGAGGGCCCATACGTGGAACTGCAGTGAGGCGTTGACCACGCTCCGGATTTCGCGAAAGTACTGCTCCAAAACGGCGTCGCGCTGGGAAGGAGTCATGGTTGCTGGGGGGTCGTCGAACCAACTGGACGCGCGGTATAGTTCATTATCCGGTGCGAGGGTTGACGTGGCGACGAGTGCGAAATGTGGAGCTTGGCGACCAGGGTCGTGCACCCACCGTACCGTGGGGGTTCCACTCGGGTCGTGTCGATGAGAAGCTACGACTCTAGGGCCCGAGGCTGCCAGGGAGGCCCTGGAGACGAAAACGCTGCCGGACTCGAGACGGAGCTGGACAGTGTGTTGGATGCATAGCTCTGTGTCTGCGTCTGCCGGGGTAAGATCGAGGTGGACATACTCGAACAATGGCTCGCCGATACCTGGGAGGTGCCCGACCTGCCGGAAAGGTCGGACCGATTGGGACGTGTGGAAGCCGAGGGCAAAAAGGCCTTGTCCCTGGGCGTGGGGGTGCAGCGTCGGGCCGGTCGCCAGCCGGCCTGACGGTGACGTGACCCGTCACAGGTTTGCCGACGTAAACCTCGGGATCTGGGGGATCTCGAGGTGTGCGCTGGACGCCGTGTCAGCGCGCCGTACTTCTTCCATTTCCCGGGCGACCACCTCGTGGATCCCGCCGAGGCTCTCGAAGTCCCCGGACATCAGCCCAGGAGGGAGCAACGCGAGTGGGAAATAGCACACGACATCGGAAGCCCGGGCCGTGTGCTCGACCGGGAAAACAGGGTGGTTGTGGGCCATAAGCGACAGGACGGTACCGCCACGGAAGTTCCCCCGGGAGTCCGCTGCCGGGTCGACCGGCGAGTAGAGAGCGTGGGCGCAGAAACCATTCTCGTTGACTAGGACGCACAGGACTCCGTATCGGTCGTCGCTCGCCATCATGCGCGACACCAGGGATCGCTGGAAAAGGAAACCCTCCGGGACGTGGACGTGGGACTGAGCGAATATTGCCGGCCACCCATGGCTCGCGACGGAGAGTTCGCTGACGGGGAAACCATGGAAATGCGCGTCCCACCGGGGGTTGTCGAATATCCATAGGAACTCCCGGGCCATGACAGCGAAGTCGTACGGGAAACGAGTGACTAACACTCTGCACTGGTGCTCGAAGGCGCTGAACGGGTCGTCAGCGGAGCGCTGGGCGGTGTCGATGCGAGCTCCAAGCATGGTGACTTCGTCGCCGATGTCCTCCGGGACCCAACCGCAGTGAGGGTACGGGTTGGCGTTGATCACGGTGTCGAAATGGCTCCGCCCCCTGTAGATGCCGAAAGCCAAACCGAAGTTGGCGTGCTGCTGTGCGTTCTCGTCCGTGAGGGTCAGATGGGCCGACACGGCGGGATCCGTGCACACGATGTGCAAGGGGCCGATCGAGATTAATGCGAACTGGGGGACGGCCTCCGTCAACCATTCCTCGATGTGGTTGCCGGGGCGGCGTCGGAAACACGTGATGACTAGAAGGCGTAGGACGGCTCCGGCCAGGTCCACCCCCCACCAGAGGACCGGGGCTCGGGGCCCGTCGGCTTCGCAGACCGCGTACAGCAGGGCCAGGCGGGCTCGGTGCTCGGAGGCTAGTTCACGGCGTTGTCGCCGCAGCTGTTTGCGTGGGATGGCCCCAACCGAATCGGTGCCCTCGGGGTCCTCGAAGAACATGGCAGCGAAAGGGTCTGACGCGATGTAGGTGCCGGTGTCTTGGTCAAAAGTCGTCTCCAGGGCCTGCACGAGTAGCTGCACCGCCATGAGCCTAAGGGACGCGATACTCGCCGGGAGCTGGTCGCTATCGAAATGGTCCGGGAACGATAGGCACAGGGTCCACGCCATCGCCAGGCACATGAAGGGAGCGCAATCGCCGTTATGGGGACCGGAGCCGACCGGGAGGGTGTGGGGCGGGTGCAGGAAACCGACGTCTGGGTCCGGGCGGTCGATGCTGTGGAAACCTGTCCACCCCGGGCCGCTGGCGTTGGCCGAGCCGCTGCGATCTCGCTTCGCCCCTCCACGGGTCCTGGACAAAAAGTCGGCGTGGCTCACGGCGGGGTAGTCCGAATCGTCCACGAGCTCGGGGGGCTCGTCATCATCCACGCCCACGTCCATGTCCACGTCGTTGTCGGCCTCCTCGACCGGAGGCGTGGGGGTCTCCCAAAACGACGGGGCGGCGGACGCGGTAGCTTGCATTCGAAGATCCCGTGCGTCCAGGACGCCGTCGTGCCGAAAGTTGCACGAGGTGCCGCGCACGCATCCCGGGTGAGGGTGGAAACGGCAATGTGGTCGGGAATGACCGGGGAAGTTGCTCACGGCGCGTACGCTCAGTATGCCGTCGTGCAGAAAGTTGCAAGCGGTCCCGCGCACGCATCCCGGGTGAGGGTGGAAACGGCAATGTGGTCGGGCGTGACCGAGGCCGTTGTCCCCGGCGCGCAGGAGCTCGGGGTCCGTCCGCTGCGTGGGTGTTGACCATAGCGTGGGGACCTGCCTGATGTAGGGCCGCACCGGCTCCGCGGTGAGTGGGTCCTGGGGTGCGACGTCGTCGGCGTAGTGCCAGGTGATTGCGCGAGGGCTGTCCGCTCGGCCGTCCGTGGCACCGGTCGGGGCGTGCACCGAAGCGTCGGTATGGACCACGACGGGGTGCGTGTGGGCAATGGGGGGATGCTGTGCTTCGGAGAGCGCCTGCACCCAGTCGTGACGTGTCAGCGGTCGCATGTGGAGGAGGGCGTCGTAAACGGCGCGGTCCTCGGGGTCTACCGGGACCGGGGCGTCTGCCAGAACATCGGCGAGGATCCATGTCCTTGGAGGCCCCTCGATCACTGCGGGAGGGGGGGTCGGGCGTGGGGGCTCGGTTGATGATGCGTCGTCAAGGGCTAACCGCTGGTCGACGCCAGCGCATTGCCACACCTTGATCGCGGAGGACCAGAACGTGCGCCAATGCAGTTGGTCGGCTAGATCGGCGGTGCTGGGCGTGGTCCCTGGCCCGGGGCTGGGATGGGTCTCGAGGGCGGCAGACGGGTCTGATCCTGTGGGGTCACCGAATAGGCCTGTCAGGTGTATGGGGTCGACGAAGCGCTCATCGAACATGGCTCCGACGCCTGGGATATCGCTGTGGGACCCTACGTCGGGGCTCGACGGGGGCTGGGATGCCGGGCTCGACACGTCGGACCCGTCGTATGTGCCATCCGGTCTGATACCGTAGAACCTGGCCGCTCGTGCGAAGAGGGTGGGGGACAGGTCGCGTTCCCGGTTGACGAAAAACTCGCCGCCGTACGACACCCCGATCTGGCTATTGTGGCGGATGCAGGGATGGATGCACCACGCGCCCACGATGGAGGCGTGATCCGACAGCAGCCCCGTGGATGACGGGCGCAGCTCCGCGTTGTTGTCCTCGAACAGGTCGTTGACGAACGGCCCGTGGGAGATGAGCGTGGACGTGGGGGTGCCGTCGATGGTGTATGGAAGCTCCGGATGGCAGTACAGGCGGACGTTGCTGGACGTCGTGTTCGTTAACGATGCCACGAACGGTAACCCGTCGTAGTCGAGGACGTGGTCGCCGAGCAGGAACACCTCTTCGTCGGCGAGGTCGCGGTGGTGTCGGCCGCCGTCGGCTTCGTACTCGTGCGCCGCGTTCGCGTACACCCCGAGCTGGTGCTCAGGGGTCCACAGTAAATAGACACGTGCGGCGCAGCCCCGGATGACTATGGCGCCGAGAGGTGTCTGAGGGCTGTACGACATCCGCAGCTGGCGAGCGAAAGGGCGGAGAGTCGCCGGGAGGCCCATCCAGTCGCACCGGCATCCTCCCGAGCCATTGACACACACGCATGGGACGCTGAAACAGTGGCAGGGGCAGAGGCCGCAGGGACACTGGGCCACCTGGCGAGTCGGGTTGAAAGGCTCGAGGTGCCAGAGCGTTCGAGAGGGGGGCGCGTAGGGCAAGACCGGGTCGAACCACTCCGGGTGTCCGGAGCAGCGGTTGATCTCATCCGGCGACATGTGGACGGGGATGAGGCCCAACTGGAAGGGAAAAGGCGAAGTGCGCTGGATGGACGCATCTGCTCCGAAAGCGGCGACCCACTCGCGGGAATGGTAGGACTTCGCGCCGGCCCATCGCAGGTGGACGATGTCGACCGAGACCTGGGTCGCGCCCGGACATATGTCGACCCCGTCCTGCGTGTCGAAATATATGAACTCGCCCTGCAAGTATTGTAGGGGCCATCGGAGGCCGGAGATCTCTCGTACGGTTGGCGAAGCGAGGACCTCGTTTAGGTCACCTGGGGCGCGGAGGCTGAGCATGAGCTGGCCGAAACGGTCGGTCTCCACGGCCACGGTCTCGAAGGCGGTCGTGCACACATACACTCGCAGTCGCGAGACTAGGGCGCCCGACTCATGCACACGGAAGAAGACATTGTGGCGGACCGTGCGCGGTGGCGGGGCCCTGGCGGGCACTCTGGAGGCGATAGTCAGCAGTGCTGTCACGGACGGGGCCTCGAGGACTGTCTCCTCCGTGGGTGCCGAGGCACGCTCGGCGCTAGCTGGGAATCCTAGGGCGGTGCACGCGATCCTACGGCGTTTACGTGGAAAGTCGGCGTCTGTACCTCCAGGCGACGTCCTGGGGAAACCGGCCCGAACGCGCGGCGATGTGGCGGCGAGGATGAACTCTCGGGCGCAGCCGGACGCGGCGAGGGCCCGAGCGAC
>CAIMMI010000359.1 GCA_903842505.1 uncultured Verrucomicrobiota bacterium
AAACGACAATCTCACGCCATGGCTTCCGATACAGACGCGCTTCCTGAGGAGTGGGAGATACTCGCTACCTGGCTTCCTTCCAATCTCGACGCCCTCGCCCGCGAGCATGGTTTCATGCGCCGGGCTCGCGGTCTTCAAGACCCCACCCGTTGGCTGCGACTCTTCTTGATTCATGTGGGAGGCGGACTCTCACTCAAGCAGACGGTCGCCCGCGCGTCTGAACTTGGACTCGCCAATGTCAGCAGCGTTGCGCTCTTCAAGTGGCGGGTGTTCATCGAAGCGCGGGTTTCCGTATTGTCGATCTTGGCGCCAGCGCTCCCACTGCGACACCTATTGGAGAACGGGCGACGGATCGCTCGTCGACTCGAAGACACCCAACGCAAGCGAACTCGACAACTGGTTGCCATACGGTTGGCGATCGCTGGCAAATCAGGTTAACGCATATGGGACAACGTCCCCCGCATCCCACTCCCCTGTCACCGACAACTTCGGGATGCACGGTGTGTTTTGGGGCCGGAACGACTCCGTTGGAAGGTCGGCGGCGGCTTGAGGTGCGGTTACACCCAAGTTTATCTTCTTGCCAAAGTAGGCGCAGATGAAGGATTTATAAAACCAATAGGATCCGAACCCTACTTGAGTCTGCTCCTGAGCTAGAATTATTGATTGAAACTGCCTACGTCCAGCAACGGATGCACTCTGGAGACGTCAGGGCAGGGTATGAGGGTGTCCCAGATCACGTGGATTGACCGAGCGCGAGAGACATGACGAACACAAACTCCCCAGGTATGGCCAATTTCCGGTGTCTAGAGACCTATGAAGGCGGGTTTCAAATCCACCAGTCTGCTTTCGGTTGGAAGAACCAAGGCGCTCATTTTGTTTTAGTCCTTGTTGGTCTTATTTTTGCCACAGGATTGCCATTTGAACCGGGTTCCCATTCATGAAAACCAGTGAAAGGATCTTCGGGCGTTTGGCCCGGCCATCTCGATCCATTCAATCCGTGTGGTGTGTGGAATCAGGTTCCAAGACAGGGTTGCCGACGAGGCATCTTCTCGGATTCGTCTGGCGCTTCGTGGCCATTTTGTTGGCTTTGAGTGTGGAAGCACAGGCCCAGTGGCTCAGCCAGTCTTTCACTCTCAGGCCCGGTTGGAATGCGATCTATACGCACGTCGATGCCTCCTACATCGATCTCGACCATCTCTTGACGGATGCCAATGGTCCCATCGCTGACATCTGGCTCTGGAAACCCAGTTTCTCCTCAGCGCAGTTCATCTCGGACCCCACGACCGCCAGCACCATCCAGACGGCCAACAGTCCGTGGTCGGTCTGGACCAGCAACCGGGCGGACACTGACACGTTGACGGGGTTGGTCGGAAACAGCGCCTACCTCGTCAACAACCGGTCCGCGAGCGATTACGTCTGGACCGTCCGGGGCCGCCCGGTTCCACCTTCCTACCTCTGGACGGTTTCGGGGCTCAACCTGATCGGGTTTCCAACGCCGTCTGCCGCCGCACCCAGCATGTCCAAGTACCTGGCACCCGTCCCCGGTCTGGATTTGGCCAAGTCACTTCAGAATCTTGCGCACGTGTTTTGGTATCCGGGAGGGGACCTCGGAGCCAACAACCCGACCGAAATCGTTTCGTTCAATGCCTCTGTCGCACCGGTCACCCGCGGGCGGGCATTCTGGGTTCGGGGAAACACCAACTACTACAACCATTACTATGGTCCGGTGGAGGTGAACGCCTCGGACGTTGCCGGGATCCAGTACGGTGACAGCCGCGGCACTGCGAGCCTGCGGTTGAAGAACATCACCACCAAGCCGACCACGGTCACCCTCGCTCTGCTGGATTCCGAGCCGGCCCCTGACGGCCAGCCGCCCGTGGTGGCGACGCCTCAGCTGCTGATCAGGGGGAACATGAACCCGACCACGCTCGCCTATGACTATGCGGTGTTGGCTGGCCAGAGCATCACGCTCTCACCGCAAGGTCAGCCGGGCTCGGAAGTTCAGGTGATTTTGGGTTTGAACCGCTCCCAGATGGTTGCGCCGGAGGGGTCGACTTACGCCGGTACGCTCCGCATCACCGACTCCAACGGCCTGCAGCAGACCGACCTGCCGGTGGTAGCCACCGTTCCCAACTCCTCCGGCCTGTGGATCGGATCGGCCTCGGTCAACCAAGTGGGGCAGTACCTCAAATCCTATCCCAGGGTCGACGCGAGCCAAGCCAATCAATCCGCCCTGATCAATGCCGCGGCCGCCCGGGCCCGTCTTCCGGCGAATGGCAATGAGATGCCGGGTGCCACTTGGATTCCCCGCGAGACATCCTTTGCCCGTTCCTACTCGTCCGTCGCCTCCTCCCTCGACGGCCGTCGACTGATTGCCGCCGTTTCTCCCGGAGGGTTGCTGTATGTCTCCCAGGATTATGGTGCCAGTTGGTCCCCCCGTGAGGCCCCTCGCGATTGGGCTGCGCTGACGATTTCCGCGGATGGGACCGTGATGATGGCCGCGGCTTTCAATGGATCGATCCGTTTGTCCTCCGATTCGGGCACCACTTGGGCGGACACCCCCAGTGGCAATGGTGGCTGGTCCAGCCTGGCCGCCTCGGCGGATGGCCGGACCCTTGCTGCCGTCCAGTCCGGCGGTTCCCTCTTTCTGTCCACGGATCGCGGAGGCTCGTGGCGGGCCATGGCCGCTGCTGGCATTCGCAACTGGAGTTCCATCACCGTTTCGGCCGATGGCACCGTGATTGTCGCAGCGGTCAACCCGGGTCAGATCCATGTCTCGACAGATCAGGGAATGAACTGGCAGGTCCGCGCATCCGTTGCGGGCTGGACCGCCGTGGCCTCCTCCGCCGATGGCACTCGCCTGTTGGCCGCCAGTTGGGGAGGGACATTGTTCACGTCCACGGATTCCGGGGGCACTTGGACTCCTCGGGCCCTGGCTGCGGGTTGGACTGCGGCGGCTTCTTCCACCGACGGGCGCCGCCTTGCCGCCTCCGTCTCGGGCGGTCAGATCTATACCTCCTCCGATTTCGGCGTCACCTGGGTAGCCTCGGACCAGAACCGGGCCTGGGATTCCGTCGTCTCGTCGGGTGATGGCACCCGCCTCGTTGCCGTCGAGCGTCCGGGCTCGATTTATACGCTCAATCGCCGTTTCGCCAGCTATACGGTGGATCCAGCCAGCGGCGTCGTCCGGGACCAGGATGGCGTCAACCTGTCGTCCGGGGTCAATACCAACATGGCCCGGGTTCCGATGCCCTTTCCGCTGCGACTGATCCTTCACAACGATCCGGTTTCCAATCAGGTTCGCCTTTTTCAGCGGGTCTTCGTCGGTCCGGGCAACACCACCAACAGCACCGTGGTCGCCACCCAGGAGAGCCTGCTGGATGCCAACCAGCTCGCCTCCGCCCGCCGCATCAGCGCCACCCATCTCCCGTTCTCAGCCGACAACTCCCCGTGGTCGACCATCGGATCCCTGAACCCTGGAGTGGCGGTCACGTTCACGGTACCCCTGAGCTACAAGGATCATGCGAGCAACCCCTACCTCCACACCTTTCATCCGGATCACGACAACCTGGATGCCGGCTTCAAGAATGTTCTCCCACGGGGCATGGAATCCTACGATGTCACCCGTACCATTACCCTGACATTCAATCCGCCGGGGACGGACTTCGCCTCCCTGACCGATGCCGCCAAATCCCGTGGTGGCACTTATCAGGAAACCATGACCATCGGCGGTCCGAATGGTTCGAGCCGCGATTTCAGACTCAGCGGAAGCTTCAACCTCAATTTGATCACCCCTGTTTCCACCGTCACCACGCCCTAAATCCGGCATCCCTTTTCGACGTTTTTCCATCCATCGCCATGAAACGCCTCTCCTCGTCATTGTTTGGCGCCCTCTGCGCTTCAATCCTGCTGCTGCCCACCGATCGGTCGGTCGCACAGAACGTCCGGCCACCCACCCAGTTGACCTACCAAGGGTTCCTCACCGACGGCAATGGCCAGCCGTTCGGAAATACCCTCCCGGTCAACAAAACGGTCATCTTCCGCATTTATGATGCCCTCAACGACGGCAATCTGAAATGGAGCTCCCAGCAGGTCGTCACCGTGGACAAGGGTTATTTCAGCGTTCTCCTCGGGCAGGGGAGCGCCGTCGGCACAGAACCCTTCAATGCCGATCTCACCGGCCTCTTCACGGGAAGCGGTGCGTCCGATCGTTATCTCGAACTGACCGCGGACGGCACCTTGATTGCCCCCCGCCTCCGGTTCTTGCCATCGCCCTACGCGATGCTGGCCAAGAGCGCGACGGAGCTGCTCGACCCAACCACGGGCAACAGTTCCCTGTCGGTCAACTCAGGCAACCTCAATGTTCCCGGGGCGATCGGCATCGGCACCTCCAGTCCGGTTGGAAAACTCAACATCAGTGAAACGACCGGCACCTCCGCCCTGCCGCAAGGAGTCGGAACCCTGACATTGGATCACCAAGATGCCGGAGGGCAAAGCAGCATCGTCTTCCGCAGTTCCATCAACCGCGGCTCTGACTTCGGCTATATCAACTTTCAGGACAATCGTACCGCCGGTGGGGAGAACAATCTCCTGACCATCGGTACCCAAAACGATAGCGATGATTCTATTGCCCTGATGCCTTCCGGCTATGTGGGCATCAATACCAAGAATCCGACGGCGATGCTCGACGTCAATGGCGACGGGCATTTCTCCGGGCAGATCTACTTCAGGCACGCGTGGGGCATCGGGGATGTGTCGCAGGGTTTCTTCGGATGGGAGAATTATCTCGGCTTGCGAGCGGCGTCGGGCGGCGACATCCGGCTGCAATCCTATCAGGGTATTCGGACGGATCTGTATATCAGCAACTCGGGCAACGTCGGCATTGGCACCCTCAGCCCTGAGCAAAAGCTCGATGTGAGCGGCTCCGTCAATGTTGGAGGCAACGTTTATGTTGGGAAGGACGCTTGGGGCACGCCGTACGGATTGGGTAGTGTCCAGCAGGGCCTTTATGTGGACCCTAATCACGTCGCCATGCGTCCGGGGGTCAACGGCGCAGTTTGGTTCCAGAACCATGGGGCGGACCGCACCCATATGTACATTGGTAATTCGGGCCAGATTGGTATCGGGCCCGACAACCGGGGCGGTGTCGGGCAGTTGAACATCTATGAGAGCAGGGGCACTGGGGCGCAGTTTACGCCGGATGGTTCCACTACCGGCACTCTCGTTTTGGATCATGGCGATGCAGGAGGCCAGAGCAGTATCGTCTTCCGAAGTAACCGAAATCGATATGGGGGGGACTGCGGCTTCATCAATTTCCAAGACAGCCGACCGGACCAAGCGGAAGGCAATGAAGCAAATATCCTGACCATTGGAACCTTAAATGACGCCGACGATCACATCGCT
>CAIMMI010000360.1 GCA_903842505.1 uncultured Verrucomicrobiota bacterium
CTGCGTCCGGCGACGCAGGATCTCCAGCACTTCGGCCTGCGGCAGCCCCGTTGCGGAGTCCGCACTGAACCGCTTCATCCCCTGCAGCGCGAATTCGATGGTCGCCACGTTCCCCCGTAGGTCATGCGAAGCCCTCCGCAGCCAGGACTCCAGTCGCGGATCCTTCGCACCCGCTAGCCGGGCCGGTGTCTTGGGTGTGTTCATTCGTTAAAGAAACTCGATCAATTCGTGGTAACCCGACCCTGCCACGATTTCCTCGCTCCGCACGACCAGAACCTCCCGAGCGCCCCATTACCCAATCCATTAGCCACAAAACCGCCACAACCGCTTCCCGGATCAGCCTTCCACCCTCCCAAATCCTGCCGACACCCGAACGTCACCGCCCCGATCGCCATCGAAAACCGCCCATGAAACAGGAGATTTGGCCATTCACAGATTATTCTCATTGTAACGATTTACCCAATTATTGACTCAGGCCATGTCAGTGCTTGCCATACGTTTGCCCTTCGTCTAGTCCGTTCAATGCGCATTGAATGAACTGGATCCCCCGGTTCCCCCTCCGTAGGTCCGCCCCCGCGAACTGACCGGCACGAAGTGTCCCCGACTCCCCTTCACCCCAGCGAACAACCCCCGAGGGGTGTCGGAGTTTGAAGTTTTCAGTTTCAAGTTTGAAGCACCCGACCGGGCTTGAAACTTGAATCTTGAAACTTGGAACTCCCCAACGGCTCGTGAGGACACTCGCCCCACCAAAGCCTCGCCTTTCGCTGCCTTGCCCCTATCCGTTGTAAAAAAACCTCTTTCCCCGCCCCTGCGCCCTCCGTGGTGAAAATCTGCGCCATCTGCGCCATCTGCGGATAACCACCCCACAGCAATCCGTGTAATCTGTGGACAACCACCCCACAGCAATCCGTGCAATCTGTGTAATCTGTGGATCGCCCTAACCCACAGCAATCCGTGTCATCTGTGTAATCTGTGGATCACCCTAACCCACAGCAATCCGTGTCATCTGTGGACAACCAACCATCGCCGCTCTCCCGGACACGCCTCGAGATGGTCGAGGTAACCGCCCGGATCTGCCAACGCCTTGGGCTTCCACGCTCCAGCGGTCAGATTTTTGGACTCTTGTACCTATCCCCATCCGCCCTGTCCCTCGACGAAATCGCCGAGGCCCTTGGCCTGAGCAAGGCCAGTGCCTCCACCGGTGCCCGTCAACTCCTCGGCTGGCACGCCATCCGACAGGTCTGGAAACCCGGCGACCGCAAGGACTACTACGAAGTCCAGGCCGACCTCGCCGAACTGCTCCGGGCCAACTACCTCGGCTTCTTCCGTCCCAAACTCGACGCCTCCAAACGCAAGGTCGCCACGCTCCTCGATCTCCTCGACACCGATCTCGCCGCGGGCGACCTGACGCCGGAAGACCACGCCCTCTGCAAGCAGCGCCTGGAATCCCTCGGCAAGCTGCAGGCCCGAATCCAACGGCTCCTGCCCCTCGCCGAAAAACTCCTCTGACCCCATGAAAGGTATTCTCCTCGCCGGCGGCGCCGGATCCCGGCTGTACCCCTTGTCGCTGGTCGCTTCCAAGCAGCTGCAACCGGTCTACGACAAGCCCATGGTCTACTACCCGTTGACCACGCTGATCGAGGGCGGCGTCCGAGAGATCTGCCTGATCTCCACCCCGCACGATCTTCCCCGATTCCGACAACTCTTCGGCGACGGATCCCAGTGGGGCATCTCTTTCGACTACCGCGAGCAGGCCAAACCCGAGGGTATCGCCCAGGCCTTCCGCATCGCCGCCTCGTTCATCGGCAAGGACCCCGTCGCCCTCATCCTGGGCGACAACATCTTCTCCGGTGGCGACACCTTCAACCGGGCCTTCGCCGAGTTCCAGGGCGGTGCAACCATCTTCGGATACCGCGTCCATGACCCCGAACGGTATGGCGTCGTGGAGTTCGACCAAGCCGGCCGCGCCCTCTCCATCGAGGAAAAGCCGAAGCAACCCCGCAGCAACTACGCCGTCCCCGGCCTCTACCTGTACGACAACGACGTCGTTGCCATCGCCCGGGACCTGAAGCCTTCCCCCCGCGGAGAACTCGAAATCACCGACGTCAACGTCGAATACCTGCGCCGCGGTACCCTCCGGGTCCAGAAGCTTCCCCGCGGATTCGCCTGGCTCGATGCCGGCACCAGCACCTCCCTCCACGAGGCCAGCGCCTACGTCCAGACCATCGAGAAACGCCAGGGCATCAAGGTCGGATGCCCGGAGGAAGCCGCCTTCAACCACGGATTCATCTCCCTCGACGGCCTCCGCCAACTCGTCGGTCGCCTTCCCGGCTGCGAATACCGCTCCTACCTCGAAAGCCTCCTCTGAACCTGAAAGCAGCAGTGCATCTATCCGCAGATGGCGCCGATTGCGCAGAAGAACAACCCGAAATGCCCCGATCCGAGCCCGGCACAGGACTGACGCTTGTGCGTGCAGGGCGAGCCCAGTCCAGGCCCCGGCTTATCTGCGCCATCTGCGCCATCTGCGGATAAAAAACCCTCTTTCCCCCCCTCTGTGCTCTCTGTGGTGAAAATCCCCGCCCTCTGCGGTTAGCTACCCAGAAACTCGGTGAAATCCGTGGATAACCCAAAGCCCCAACGCGTCCTGCTCCTCGGAGCCAAGGGCTATATCGGTTCCGCCCTCCGCGACCAACTCATCGGCCGCGGTCACACCGTCCTCGCTCCCGGGAGCCGCGACCTGGATGCACGATCGTTCGACTCTTTCCTGTCCTGGCTCCGCGAGTTCAAGCCTGCCTTCGTCTTCAATTCAGCCGGGTACACCGGCAAACCCAACGTCGACGCCTGCGAACTGGATCGTGCCGGGACATTCACCGGCAATGTCCTCCTTGCCCAGACCGTGGCCCAGGCCTGCGCCGCCCTCGACATCCCCTGGGGTCACGTTTCCTCCGGATGCATCTACTCCGGCGCCCGCATCCGCCACGACGACGGCTCCGTCCAGTCCGCCAAGGACCTGAGCCAACCCGACCTCCGTACCCTCGCCACCCAGCATCCCGACCGGATCATCGGATTCACCGAGGACGACACCCCAAACTTCAGCTTCCGCGACGGCCCGTGCAGCTTTTACAGCGGTACCAAGGCCCTGGGCGAAGAAGCCATCCAGCACTGCGGCAAGGGTTATATCTGGCGCCTCCGCATCCCCTTCGACCATATCAACGGCCCGCGGAACTACCTGTCCAAGATCCAGCTCTACCCGCGCGTCTACGACAACTTCAACTCGATCTCCCACCGCGGCGACTTCGCCCGTGCCTGCATCGAATCCTGGGAACGCGGAATCCCCTTCGGCACCTATAACGTCACCAACCCCGGATTCATCAGTACCCGCGACGTGGTCCACCTGATCCAGAAACACCTCGCCCCCACTCGCGATTTCCAGTTCTGGGCCGACGACGAGGAGTTCTACCGCATCGCCGCCAAGACCCCCCGATCCAACTGCGTCCTCGATCCGTCCAAACTCCTCCGTACCGGGATCAACCTTCCTCACGTCCTCGACGCCCTCACCCAGAGCCTATCAAACTGGCAGGCCCGCTAAGCCGTATCCATGCCGTTGAAGGCAGGGACAGGTTCACGCGGAGCCGCGGAGACGCGGAGGGAAAAAGGACACCTGGCTGGTAAGCTGGGCAGTCACCGTTTGGTGAATGGTTGCCGACCCTCGAACATTCGTGACCGGCTTCTCTCTCCGCGCTCTCCGCGGCTCCGCGTGAGACCGCTACTGCATGGACACGACTCAGGAGTTCGAAGCTTTCACAACAACGAGAGCAACGGCAACGACGCCCGGAAACAGCTCCCCCTTCGCTACCGTCGCTACCGTCGTTGTAAAAC
>CAIMMI010000361.1 GCA_903842505.1 uncultured Verrucomicrobiota bacterium
CGGCCTTGAAACTTGAATCTTGAAACTCGGGACTCCCCAGCGGCTCGTGAGGACACTCGCCCCACCGGGGAAGAAACTGTCACGGGGTGGGTGTCACGGGGTGGGGCGAGACTCCGTTCCAGAGTTCGAAGTTTTCAGTTTCAAGTTTGAAGCGGGAGCCGGCCTTGAAACTTGAATCTTGAAACTCGGGACTCCCCAGCGGCTCGTGAGGACACTCGCCCCACCGGGGAGGAAACTGTCACGGGGTGGGGCATCTGGCATCTGGCATCTGGCGACTGGCATCTGGGAACTTCTCCTCGCCCCACCCCTCGCAGAGGGCCCTGTCAAGAGGCGTCCCCGCCCCGTCCCCGATCCGGACGCCGTCGCTCCAACCACTCGCGCAGGTCATCGGCAAACGTCGCCAGCAAATAGGTGGGCAATGGCATCCAGGCCGACGCCAGCGTCAGGGCCACCCCCATCGGCACGGAAATCTTCTTCACGATCAGGAACACGCCGAGGATTCCGACCACCGGCGTCAGCAGGAGGATTGCCCCGACCCCGCCCGTAATCCACGTCATCCAGCGCCGGACGTATCCCGGGGTGGCCGAATACACCTCGTCGATCGCGCGCGTCAGGAACAGCACCGCGAACCCCACCTGCCTCGGAGCCGACGCCACATTCAGCGCCAACGCCCAGACCGCGCAAAGCGCAGCAACCGCAAAACAGGCGAGGTACCAATTCGTCGCCCGATACTCGTCGTCCGAAAGCGCTGCCCGCCCTTCCCGGTCAAACCGCAGCAGCACGTCAAAGAGCGGATTCGCAATCATCACCAGGACGAGGGCCATCCAAAGCAGCGACTTCACCACCTCGTACGGAACGACCCACGACGGATGCGTGCTCACCCAGGTGTTGCCGATGCGGAGGGTGACCACCATGAGGACCACCCCACCCCAAAGTGCCCAACTCGCCATCCGCCCCAACCTCAACAGCAACCCGAGCATCGTGCCGTACAAGGCGCTCCGTCCCTTGAGGCAGGTCGCGAGTCCATATCGGGCCGATTCCATCCGCGGATCAATCCGCAGTGCTTCAAGGTAATGCGGCTTCGCTTCCGCGAGCTTTCCCTCCATCAGCAACTGGTCGCCCCGGAGTTGATGGTTCCAGGCGTCCTCTGGCGATTCACTCAGAAGGTGCTCCGCCACCCGATGCGCCTCTTCCCGGCGCCCCAGTTCCATGAGGGCCCGGGCACGGAATGTGAGGCACAGGTCCTCTCCCGGATCGAGCGACAGACCCTCCTCCGCCGCCTTCAACGACTCCTCCTTGCGCCCCTGGTCCAGCAGGATCCTCGAGAGAAGCCCGTGGTTGGTCGCGTCACCCGGCGCCAGCTCGATTGCCGTCCGGATCGATTCCTCGGCCTCCTTCGGAAGCCCGCGCTCCAACTGCACCAACGCCATCACCCAATGCGGATACTCGGCGTCCGGCTCCATGCCCACCGCCATCCGGGCCGTCAACCACGCCTGTTGCCCGCGGTCACAGCGCAACAGCGAGATCGCCATCCCGCAGTAGGCATAGGGATCCTCCGGATCCTTCGTGATCGCCTTCTCGAACTCCTCAATCGCCTGTTCATGCCGCTCCTGCTCCGCCAGAAGCCGGGCGCGCATCAGATGTGGATTCATTCGGGTCGCTTTGCCTGTCGCTGCTCGTCTGCCGCGAAGCTCCCGTCAGAGCTTCAG
>CAIMMI010000362.1 GCA_903842505.1 uncultured Verrucomicrobiota bacterium
GAGGTCTCCGTCGAGTCCGTGGATCGACATGACTTTTTGCTGCACCCCGCCGGAATCTAAACCCCCAAACGGGGCCACCAATCGGGCGCTCCAATCGAAGAGTTTGCTCGTGAAGGCTCGCTGCATTCAGGCTGGGCAGCGGGGGGCGCTGATTTCAGTCCTCAGGCATAGCCTTCACGTCCTGAAATCTGCGCCCCCGCCGCTCTGCCTGAATGCAGCGAGCCTTCACGAGCAAACTCTTCGATTGGAGTGCCCGATTGGAGCGCCCGATTGGAGCCCTAGTGGCGAGGGGTTTAGATTCCGGCGGGGTGCAGTAAAAAGTCATGTCGATCCACGGACTCAACGGAGATCTCTTTGAGCGATCCACCTTGCAGCAGACGCAAGGCGACGCGGGTTCCGGCTGGGCCGGATTTCCAGATTCGGCGATAAAAGTCGGCCTGATCCTTGATCTGTTCTGAATCGCCGCCCACGCCGACGACGATGTCGCCTACTTCGACGCCCGCCAGTTCAGCGGGGCCTCCGCCCGCCACCCTGACGACGGTCAGGCTTCCGCGGATGCTCTCGGTGGTGAGCCCAAGCCACGGTTGAGCGGGTTTTGAGGAGCGCCCGCGCGTTTTTAAGTCTGCCAGGATGGGTTTCAAGAGATTGACTGGCACAAACAGGTTTCCGGGAACCCCCGATTTGCTGCCGGTCGCGTCCTCAACGATCAGGGAGCCAATCCCGATTAAGTCGCCCTCGGCAGAAATGAGGGCAGAGCCGCTCCAGTTGTTGACGGGTGGAAAGGTATAGATCGGCTGCTCGACCAGGTATTCCCAGCTCCCGGCGAAGGGCTTTCGGGAGACGACGATCAGGGGGGTTGCCTCAGTCTCGCCTTGTCCGATCGTCAAGACGGAATGCGATTCGTGAATTTGATCCGAGTCCCCCAGCGGTAAGGGATTTCCGTCTAGGGGCAACAGCGCGCGCAGGACGCCCAGTCCCGTGGCGTGGTCGTAACCCACCACTGTTGCCGGCACACTACGACCTGAAGCCGTTAGGATCCGGACGCTCTCGGCTTCCATGATCAGGTAGCCAATCGTGACAATCGTTTGGGGATCGATCAGCACGCCAGAGCCCTCGCGTGTGCGACCCAGCGTCGCAACCGATCGGCCACCCTGGAGGATTGTCGCCTCGATTTTGACCACCGATTGAGCATAGCGGGCCAGCACCACGGGGGCCTGTGTTGGGCTTGGGGCTATCAGTGCCGTCGACCGTGCGCCCGGGCTCCAAAGCAGAAGCGCCGACAGCGTCGCCGTTGCCATCGACATCGAAGCCAATACGGACAGGGAAAAACGGCGCTCACGAAGGCCTCGGAGTGCCTTCATGGAGCGCGATTGGAGGGCCTGCGCGGCGCTGAGAATCAGATGAATCACGGATGGGTCCCCTACTTGTGGCGCGCTGGACGAAGGGTTTCGTCAGCGCCTGATGAGGCAGTCAATGGCGGTCAATGGCGGTCAATGGCAGCAGCAGTGGTATCAATGGGCAGGGAAGAGAATCAAGCGACGTCCACGTGTTCGATTGAACACGGGTCCAAAACGGGCTGCAAGCGCTCGATCGAGATCAGCGAGCGGCGTACCTGACCCTTCTCTTCCGCCGTCTCACCATCCGGCACCTCGCGGAGCTTGGTCGAAGATGAGCGGTCAAACCCGTCACGTTGACGGCGCCCGAGCAAAACCCTATCATTCGGCCTCTTTTGACCGCTGGGGGCTTGTGCGCGATCGACTTCCTTTCGTCGCCGTCAGCTTCCAGATGGCCGCTGTTTTGGTTTGTGCACTCGGTGCGTGGATCTTTTCGGGGGCGCCAGAAGCACTTTTCGTCGTGTACGGGGGCGCTTCGGCAGTCATTCCAAATGGCCTGTTCGCGCTGCGACTGGCGTTGCATCGAGGTCGACCGCCGGAAACGTACCCGGTCGTGTTCTTCGTCGGTGAAGCGCTCAAGGTGCTGTCATCGGTGGTCCTTTTAGGGCTTGCGGTGCAGGGTCAGGATGATGTGCAATGGCTTGCGCTCTTGGTTGGATGGATCGTGGCTTTGAAGGCGCCCCTGCTGCTGTTGCCCTGGTGGCATTGGCAGTCAAGGCGCAGTGCGGCGAGATCCGAGATGCTGGTTTCTAA